>NZ_JBQGAB010000002.1:0-337526 GCF_056542605.1 Ruegeria sp. AB8 | reverse complement strand
CAGTCTATCCTGAGCGTCTCAACCGTCTTTCCAGTCCGTCAGGCCGTCTCCCCGACCCGTCAGCACCGCCTCAGCAGCGCCGGTGAAGGGGGTTCTAAGCATAACACTTATCAGCCGCAAGCGAAAAAACACGTTCTGCGGAAATTTTTTGCAAATCATAATTTTCCACAATAATATCAATGCAATAAGATGTCAGATCGCCCTAGAATCCATACCCCTATCACGGTTAGCAGGCGGGACTCTTTGTTGGAGTCGTACCGGGACCGGGAACAGCACACAATATATAGAGGCTACGTGGATACGCTACACAAGAAGCCACGACTCGAATTGGGCGAGTCGCCGGGCTTTCCGAGTCTGAATCGCCAAGTTTGGCGATACCATTGACACAACAAGGCACGTTGAGGATCGATTTCCCCCACCCGTTTGTCCCCAGTCGTTAACCGGAGATACATCCAGCCAAACACTTGCGCCCGTACGTCAGATGCGGTCAGGTTCCCGGGCGACTGTAACAGTACCGGCTATGGCAAAACATGAATACCGTTGATCCTTTCCCAATGGTTCGAACCGTCGGCCTTGACGGCATTCTGGTGACCTACGCCGATACCATGACAGAACGGTCAAATCGTGCAGCGCTGGCGTTTCGGACAGAAGTTGACAACTGGAACTGGGAAGGTGTGTGCGAAACATCGACCTCTCTTGCATCGGTCTACATTCGGTTCGATCCGTTACGCCTGCACTATCGTGAGTTGGAGATTCGCGTCCAAGCGCTTCTGAAACAGCACGACTGGTACAATGCTGCTTTGCCTTCGGGCCGCAAGCTGTGGCGAGTGCCAACGGTATTTGGCACGGAACTGGCACCCCAACTGGAGGACGCCGCCAGGGCGGCTGGGCTGACAGCAAGTGAAGCGATTCATCGGCTTGGCCAGTCCCGGGTTCGTGTGCTGACAATCGGCTTTGCACCGGGGCAGCCATATCTCGGGCCATTGGATCCGGAGTTCAACATTCCCAGACTGAAGGATTTGAACCCGATGGTGCCAGAAGGGGCTTTGGTTCTGGCAATCTCGCAGTTCGTGCTGTTCTCCGGCCCAACGCCGACCGGATGGCGGCATGTGGGGCAGACTGCCTTTCGCTGTTTCCGGCCCGAGAGCGATCCGTGCTTTGCATTGAATCCTGGGGACGAAATGCAATTCGAACCCGTCTCACGTAAGGAGTTGGAACATATTCAGGCAACAAACAGTGACGGCACAGGTGGCGCGACCTGTCAGGAGATTGTCTGATGAGTCTGATCGTCCATCGCATTGGCCCATCTTGCACGCTCCAGGATCAGGGACGCTCTGGCTATCTGGATCAGGGTCTTTCAAGGTCAGGAGCCGCCGATAATCTTGCATTGCACGAAGGCGCGGCCCTGTTGGGGCAAAGCCCGGAATGTGCAGCTTTGGAATTGGCGGGGACCGGGGGGGAGTTCGAAGCCACCCGGACCATTCGCATCGCTTTGACCGGTGCACCGATGCAGGCCAGCATTGATGGCAGCGCCGTCGCGTGGCACGCCTCGCACAGTTTGGAGACCGGGCAGCGATTGGTAATCGGGGCGGCGCTTCAAGGCAACTATGGCTACCTGCATCTGGGCGGTGGCGTTGATGCCGAGGTTTTTCTTGGGTCCCGCTCGACCCACCTGACCGCCAGGATCGGGCAACCATTGCAGCCTGGCGATGTTTTGGTTGCCGGACCTGACAACGGCAATACTGGGATGAAACTGCGCCCCGATGATCGGTTTTCGGGTGGCGTACTGCGCGTTGTCAGAAGTTTTCAGACCCCTCTCTTTGACAATGCAACCCTTGATCGCTTTGCCGCCACCGAGTTCCGGCGGGGCGCGCGGGCCAATCGGATGGGCATGCAACTGGAGAGTGATGGCGAAGGCTTTGCCGCCAAAGGCCAGCTCAATATTCTGTCCGAGGTCATTACGCCCGGCGACATCCAGATGACCGGCACTGGAAATCCCTTCATTCTGCTGCCTGAGTGCCAGACCACCGGAGGCTACCCGCGTGTCGCTACCGTTCTACCATGCGATTTGCCGCGCGCTGCGCAGACCCCGGCGGGTGGAAAGATTCGGTTTTCGTTTGTTACCATGGACGAGGCCCTGAACCTGCATGCCGCTTACCAATCTGAACTTGCGCGCCTGCCGGGCCGTGTCGAGGCACTTGTGCGCGATCCGCATGACATCGCCGACCTGTTGTCTTACCAATTAATCGGCGGAGTCGTCTCTGCCACCGACTAAGGAGATATGCCGATGCCCCGCGTTGATCTGAATGCCGATATGGGTGAAAGCTTTGGGCCCTGGAAAATGGGGGACGACGAGAACCTTCTAAAGATCATCACCTCGGCCAATATAGCCTGCGGCTTTCACGCGGGCGATCCGGATGTGATGGCAAAAGCAATGGCCACTGCCGCTGAAAATGACGTCGGCATTGGCGCGCATCCCGGCTTCCCCGACCTTCAGGGCTTCGGACGGCGCAACATGAAAGTGCCGCATGCCAGCCTGCGCAATCTGGTGCGGTATCAATTGGGCGCCGCCATTGGGGTGGCGAAAGCAGTGGGGACCCATGTACGCCACCTGAAGCTGCACGGCGCGCTGGCCAACATGTGCTCGGTCGATCTAGACATGGCGCGGGCTTGCTATCAGGGTGCCTTGGACGTGGACCCGGACATCATCATAATGGTTCTGGCAGTAACCCGGCAGGAAGAAGCCGTGCGCGAACTGGGCTGCAACTGGGTGGGCGAGATATTCGCCGATCGCGCTTACAACAATGATGGCACTCTGGTCGACCGTAGCTTGCCCGGTGCCGTCATTCACGACGCCGACATCGCCGGGCCACGCATTCTGAACATGGTCCGAGAAGGTGCCATAATCACCGAAAGCGGCAAGCGGCTGGAAACTTCGATCGACACGATCTGTTTGCACGGCGACGGACCGACCGCCGTTCAGATCGCCCGCTCGGTACGCCAGAACCTGATTGACGGCGGGGTCGAGGTCACAAAATTCACCAGATAGACAGGTCTTCGCAACCATCTGCCCCCGATATCTTACTGTTGCCCGATTGCCGGTCAGCCCCTAGCATGTGCGCAAGTGCATGTTCTGAATACTGTAATTGAAACAACGTAGTTCGCGATGGTTGGTCCGGCCAATCCCGTCGCAGCCTGTTTTCTCGCAAGGAGGCACACAAATGTCTTTCGACCTGATGTCGTATCAGCCCAGAGGCGACAAGAAGAATTCCGAATTTTTCACTGAGTATCTGCCAATGATTTATGAGCGGCGGACCAGTTCCGGAATTGCTGGTCAGGTCGGACCAATGCGGGCGATTGTCATTCAGGTCGAACCGAATGCGTTGTTCGACACGATGGTCGAACTTTACGTGATGACGCCGTATCGCCACTCGGCAAGCTATCTTGGGGCGACGCACAAGTTCGCGGTAATGCACTCTCACCCCGAATATCCGGCGCTGATCATCATGGCCCCGCTGAGCGAAACGTTCGAGGATTTCATACCCCGCATCAACCGCATGTACCCTCTGGCCCGCAAAACACCGCAAACCCGGTACGTGGGTGAGGTATTCGCGGCCTCGAACCTGAATGATCTGAGCAAAACACTGGAAGATCAGAACATCCGATTTGAATATAGCGGTGATACCGAGAATCCGTTTTACACGCTGGACGGATTCCGCTTTACCACCCCGTCGGATTTCACCTGCAACCGGGTCGGCTATTCCTCACATGATTTCAATGATCCCGACAGCCTTGGCCTGGGCGACCGCGTCTTGCTGAGCGACGCCGAGAAGCAGCTTCTGCATGAGGCGGCGGCCTTCGCGGAAGACACCAAGATCGGTCCCTTGATGCTGGGGTTCGACCATCTGGCCACCCGTGTTCTGGCCGGTGAGCGGGAAGATGCGATCCTCGAGTTCCTGACCATGGTGCCCTACTATTTCTGGGGGGCATACAACATCTTTGACATGAATTCGTCCACGAATGTGAACCGGAACGCCAATGTCGATGACGACAAGAAGTCGCCTGCCAAGGTGTTTACGGCCAACAACACACCGTCATTCGTGAATTCATTTGCCAAGCTGCCGATGCCGACCGAAGACTTTGTCCGCAATTTCGGACGCCGCCTGCATCACATGGCCGTCGAAATATTGGATGGCGATCACGGCGCGGGTGAAAAGAACGTCGATTTCGTGGTGAACACCCTCAAGGACAAGGGCGTGCCGTTTCTGGCCCATGTGGTGGGCGAATGCAAAGACGACCCAAACCTTAAACAGATCTTCTCTAAACACTCGAAGAACACTTTGCTGATCACCGAGTATATCGAACGCTGCCACAAGTATGACGGGTTCTTCACCAAGGATAACGTCGCTGCCCTGACAGCCGCCGCCGGTCAGGATGAGCAATACGAACACGGCCACGTATTCGACTGAAAAAAAGGCTGCGAGGGGAACTCGCAGCCCAGACCCATCCAGGAGAGAATATGCCGGGCCTTATGATGGCCCGATCATGAAACATGTGACATTGCGCGCCTGCAGGCGGCGGCAGGCCAGATCGGCCTGTTCGCGGGTCATGCCCTGAAAGGTGGCGTCAAACCCGCGCGAGCTTTGGTTCACCTTGCGCAACGTACCTTCCAGCGTGGTCATCTCCGACAGCGCCGTTTTCAGCAGAATCTTCTCAGCTTCATACCGGGTTGTGTAGCGTCCCACGTTCACGCCCCAAAGATGCCCACCTGACGTAGACAGCCGGGTAACGACCTCCTGCTCGGGTTCGGGCTCCTTTGCAGGTTCGGCCGACGCCAAAACCAGATTGTCCGGGCGAAGCGCCGGACGCGTGTCCGAATTTTCGACAGGAGGTGCGGTCGGCGCGATATCTGCCGCCGCAATCGCTGCCGCTATCCCGTCCTGAATACGCTCTCCGTTCTGGGCTGCTGTTTTGGCGACGGTTCCTGCCACCTGCACTGCACCACCAGCGGTTGGGCGAAGGACCGGTCGCAGGCTTTTTTCCGGCGCGCCTACAAGGCTGGCGACCTGCGTAGCACTGCCCAGCCCGGCGTTTCCTGCATAGGCAGGACGTGCGGGTTTGCGAATTGGCGCGCGCGACGGAGCCCGGCGGAAACCCATGTCCAGCAGTTCGGCCACCTTGGCGTTGCGCGACGCGCCCGACTTGCCGCCAAAGACAGTTGCAATGATCCGTTCATCCTTGCGCTTGGCCGATGCAACAAGGTTGAAACCCGCAGCCCGTGTGTATCCGGTTTTGATCCCGTCCGCGCCTTTGTACGCAGCCAGCAACCGGCGGTTGGTGTTGGGCACGGTCTTAATGCCCGCATGCGTCGACTGTCGCGAAAACAGGTTATAGTACTGCGGATAATCATAAAGCAGATGGCGCCCCAGCGTTGTCATGTCGCGGGCCGTCGACAAATGACCGGACTCGGTCAAGCCGTGCGCGTTCTTGAACGTCGTGCGGCTCATCCCCATCGCCTTGGCCGTGCGCGTCATGCGGCGGGCAAAGGCTGCCTCGGACCCGCTGAGAGTAATCCCGATGGCCGTGGCCGCATCATTGGCCGATTTTACTGCGGCTGCGCGGATCAGATAGCGAAACGCGATGGTTTGTCCGGTCCGCAGGCCCAGTTTTGAAGGCGGCTCGGAAGCAGCCTTGCTGGTGATCCGAACCGGCGTATCCAGCGTGATTTCACCGTTACGCACCGCCTCAAACGCAATGTATAGCGTCATCATCTTGGTCAGAGAGGCCGGGTGAAGGCGCGTATCGGCATTGCGCGAATGAAGAACCTCACCGGTGCGCGCATCAATCACCATCGCCGCGTAGGGTGCTGCAATGGCCTGCAATGGCACAAAAACAAGTAACCACAACAGTGCTGTAAGGAATAAGCCCATTCGGGCTGGAACTGTCCGCCGAATCTGCACGATCTTTGCCTCTGTCTGCCTCGCACCGCCGGGTTTTCCCGGTCGGCTTCATTTATTTTGTTGGCACAAGGCTAGCACAGGGCTGTCGCTAAATAAACCGAAAGCTGGGCAATTCGCCCATTCGTGACGCCTAACAAAACCCCAATATGTAGCGGTGCGGCCAAATCCGCCCACTAGATGCACACCCCGGACTCGGGTTTGGTCACGGTAGATCAAGAATTTATGAAACTGAGACCTATTGGCAACATCAGGTCAGACCCCTGACGAGATCGACCAGATCGCCCAGATCGGCAAGCTCGTGGAATCGCGGATTGTCGCTGGGGGTTTCGGCCTGCTCGACCTCCCAAACCAGCCCGTGCGGTACATGAACGCCCCATGCGCCGGCCTGAATTGGCGCAACGACATCCGACCGCATCGAGTTGCCGACCATCATCGAAGCCAGCGGACCATCGCCATGCTGTTCGAAAATCCCACGATAAACCTCGGGTGTTTTTTCCGAGACAATTTCCACGTGATCAAACAGATCGCCCAATCCCGACTGTGCCAGTTTCCTTTCCTGATCGATCAGATCTCCCTTGGTGATCAGAATCACACGGTGGGTTTCACATACACCTTCGATAGCGGCCTGTGCATGCGGCAAAAGCTCGATCGGGTGGGCCAGCATCTCCTGCCCCGCATTGATAAGCTGCCGAATGACGGATGCGGGCACCCGATCCTCGGTCACTTCGATCGCAGTTTCGATCATGGACAGGGTAAAGCCCTTGATACCGTATCCATAGTGACGGATATTCCGCTTTTCGGCAGCCAACAGGCGATCCATCAAGTGATCGCGGTCCGCGTGATCGGCCAGCAGATCCGCGAAATGGGCCTGGGTGAGCTGAAAGAATCGCTCGTTGTGCCACAGTGTGTCGTCTGCATCGAAGCCGATGGTGGTCAGTTTTTCATGCATTCCGATACGTCCGCTTGCTCTTTCCTCTGACGCCAACGACGTTATATAAGCGCTCAGATAAACCGAAGCCTGAATCGAATTGTTAAACGCGATGCTGCATTACCAATGGATGATGTCTGACCAATCGGACGACGATGCGAACTCGTCGGTTCTTGTGCAGACACGCCCCAAGACCAAGCGTCCGCCATTGTACAAGGTTCTGCTGCTGAACGACGACTACACGCCGATGGAATTTGTGGTGCATGTACTGGAGCGATTCTTCGGGATGACCCATGCACAGGCGTTCGAGATCATGCTGACGGTCCATAAGAAGGGTGTTGCCGTCGTGGGTGTCTTCAGCCACGAGATCGCCGAAACCAAAGTGGGACAGGTAATGGATTTCGCCCGCAGGCACCAACACCCCCTGCAATGCACCATGGAAAGAGAAGAGTAAGCAAAAGCGGCCGGGCCTGATGCTCCGAGCCGGACCTCTTGCCGGTATCACACATGACGTCACGTATTGATCTTGCTCTGGAAAGCGGTCTGGTGCTGTCGCAGCCGCTGACCGTGATCGGCCCTTCGCCGGATTACAATCTTTCCGCTCTGCCACGCGGAACTCAGGTGGTTCAGCCCTTCAAACCCTTCCACGACCATTTCGCGACGTTGGGTTTCGATGTCACGCCGGCATCTGAGGAACCCTGCGAGGACGCAATTGTCTTTTTGCCACGCGCCAAAGCGCTTGCCCGGTCCATGATTCATCAGGCGTGTCACCGTGCCAGCGGTAGGGTCGTCGTCGACGGCGGCAAAACGAATGGCGTTGACAGCATTCTCAAAGACGTTCGCAAACGGGTGCCAGTCGAGGGACCGATTGCAAAGGCGCATGGCAAGATTTTCTGGTTCCAGTCCGACAAATCGACCTTTTCCGACTGGGCCGCGCCGGAAGTTCAGCACGCTGACGGCTATCTAACAGCCCCCGGTGTCTTCTCGGCTGACGGTATCGATCCGGCATCGGCATTGCTGGCGCAGGTACTGCCTGAAAATCCGGGGCCTCGGGTTGCCGATCTCGGCGCGGGCTGGGGATTTCTTTCGGCCAAACTGCTGGAACGAGCCGAAGTTCGCACGCTGCATGTGGTCGAGGCCGATCATACAGCGTTGTCCTGCGCCCGCTCTAACGTGACTTCTCGGGTTGCGTATTTTCATTGGGCTGATGCCGTGACGTGGAAAGCGCCCGAGCCCTTGGACACGGTGATAATGAACCCACCCTTTCACACCGGAAGAAGCGCTGAACCTGCGCTGGGCCAGGACTTTATCAAGGCGGCAGCACGCAACCTGACCCGCAATGGCGAACTGTGGATCGTCGCAAACCGGCATCTGCCCTATGAGGCCACGTTGTCAGACTGTTTCAGGCAAGTTGAAGAGGTCGCCGGTGACAACCGTTTCAAGGTGTTCCACGCCTCTCGCCCTCGCCGGTGATCCCGGTTAACCTGCGCCAAACCTCCGGAGGAAGCTCATGTCGTTTTCCATATCAGGCAAAACCGCAATCGTAACAGGCGGTGCCAGTGGTGTCGGCCTGGCAATCGGCCGTCACTTTGCGGATGCGGGCGCAAACGTCATGTTCGCGGATATGGACGAAAAGCGATTGATCGAGGAGTTGGGGGAACAGGCAGATGACAGCAACATTCGGTATTTCGCAGGCGATCTGCGCGAGAAGCTGACCATTGCCAATTTGCTTTCCGCAACCATCGATGCCTTTGATCAGGTGGATATTCTGGTCAATGGATCAAGACAGGTCCGGCAGACGGACCCGCTGGATGCGGATGACGACTCGGTCCGTGATTTGCTGAACCAGAACCTGATGCCTGCCTTGCGGCTCAGTCAGCTGGTTGCCAAACGCATGACGAAACAGGCCGAAGATCAGGATGATGGCCCTGCGGGTTCGATCATCAACTTGTCTTCCATAGCGGCGCGGCGCACGCACCCCGATTTGCTGGCTTATTCTGTCTCGACCGCTGCACTGGATCAGATGACGCGTTCTCTGGCGGTTGCACTGGCGCCGAACCGTATCCGCGTCAATTCAATCGCATTGGGCTCGGTCATGAGCGCGTCACTGCAATCAACCCTGAAAGAAAACCGCGATTTTCGCAAAGACATTGAAAAACATACACCTTTGGCCCGGATTGCTGCTCCGAACGAACTGGCGGAAACCGCGCAGTTTCTGGCCTCTGATGCGGCCGGCTTCATTACTGGTCAGATCATGACAATCGACGGAGGCCGAACCCTGCTGGATCCGGTCGCCGCTCCAGCGCACTGAGACAAATGTTCGAAAACGAAAAATCCGCCGCTGCCGCATGGTTCCGCCAATTGCGTGATGAAATCGTTGATGCGTTCGAGTCTCTGGAGGATACACATGAGACCGGGCCGTTTTCGGACGCCGCAGCCGGACGTTTTGAAGTCAAACAAACCACGCGGCAATCAGAGGATGGATCGGACGCAGGTGGCGGGTTGATGTCGGTCCTGCGCGGTGGGCGCGTTTTTGAAAAAGTCGGTGTCAACGTCTCGACCGTGTACGGATCACTGGGCGAGCGTGCGCAGCAGGCCATGGCAGCCCGCAAGGGTGTTCCGGGCATGACCGAAGACCCCAGGTTCTGGGCATCAGGCATCAGCCTTGTCGCGCACATGCAAAACCCGCACGTACCAGCGGTGCACATGAACACGCGGATGTTCTGGACACCTCATGCCTGGTGGTTCGGGGGCGGTTCAGACCTGAATCCCTGCATTGAATATGACGAGGACACTGCGCATTTCCACGCCACCCAAAAAGCCCATCTGGACCCGCACGGGCCAGGACATTACCCGCGGCTGAAGGATTGGGCTGACGAGTATTTCTATATCCCCCACCGGAAAAGGGCACGCGGGGTTGGCGGCATTTTCATGGATGATTACTGCACCGGCGACTGGCAGGCTGATTTTGCCCTGACGCAGGACATCGGCCGCGCATTCCTGCCTGCGTTCCTGCCATTGGTGGAAAGGCGCCGGGTCCAGGGGTTTGATGACATCCACAAGAACGCTCAGCTTGTGCATCGCGGGCTTTATGCGGAATACAATCTGGTCTACGACCGGGGCACCAAATTCGGACTGGAAACCGGGCACGATCCGGACGCCGTTCTGATGAGCCTGCCGCCTATGGCCAAATGGGTCTGATCAATCTCGTTCAGAACCCGAAATCCATGAAATTGTCATAGCAATAGTCCTGTGCTGAGGCCGCCGTCATGTTCGCGCCTACCCGTTTGACGGTGACGGAATAGCCCGGGCTGGTATCGGCACCCTCGGGCGGTGTCAGCGAGAACTGTACAGTCCTTGCTTTGGGCACATAGGCGCCGGCAATATATATGCGTTGGTTGGATTTGGTTCTCAGCGTCCGGATTGCATAATCCCCTATGCCGCACCAGTACGCCACCGGGGCAGAAGTGCCGATCGCGGCAACCTCGTAGACACCGTTTGGCAGCGGCGTCACCGTGGTCCGAAACGCGGGCCGCACGGCAATGCCAAAACCGACCGCCTGTGCTATCCCCGGTATGACGATCAACATCGCCAGAGCCGCAGTCTTTGCAATCCGCATCTTGATCGCCTCCGTGTAACCCAAGTTATCCGATATAAAATAATAATTGTGCTGCGCGTCGAGTAAAGCCGTGGTCGCCTGCCCTTTTTCAGTGTTTTACCCCTGTGCATTTGGCAGACGGCTCGAATTTGCCGGTAAAACGAACGCCCTTTATTGACTCATGCTGCACCGGCACAATAGGAGAGGCCGGGTTGGTCGCATCGGGCGGCCTGCGCATTTCCCTATGGAGTTCAAAGCAAATGTCTGACCTGCGTGAAACCGCGATGTCGTCCAAGGCCTGGCCCTTTGAAGAGGCGCGTCGGTTGCTCAAACGCTATCAGAAAGGGGCTCCGGATAAGGGGTATGTGCTGTTCGAAACCGGCTACGGCCCATCCGGTCTGCCGCATATCGGCACCTTCGGCGAGGTCGCGCGGACCACGATGGTCAAGCGCGCATTTGAAGCGTTGTCGGATATTCCGACCAAGCTGATCTGTTTCTCGGACGATCTGGACGGAATGCGCAAGGTGCCGACCAATGTGCCGAACCCCGAGATTCTGGAGCAGCATCTGCAGCGCCCGCTGACCTCGGTGCCGGACCCGTTTGGCGAATATGACAGCTTCGGCGAGCATAACAATGCGATGCTGCGGCGGTTTCTGGACACATTTGGTTTCGAGTACGAGTTCTACTCGGCCAAGGAATTTTATGAGTCCGGGCAGTTTGACGAAGTGCTCAAGCGCGCGGTCGAGCGTTATGACGAGATCATGGCGATCATGCTCAAAAGCCTCCGGGAAGAGCGTCAGCAGACCTATTCGATCTTCCTGCCCCTGCACCCCGAAAGCGGGCGGGTGATGTATGTGCCGATGAAAAAGGTCTGCGCCGAGACCTATACTGTGACCTTTGACGATGAGACTGGTAAGGAATGGACGGTTCCTGTCACCGGTGGCCACGTCAAACTGCAGTGGAAGCCGGATTTCGGCGCACGCTGGGCGGCGCTGGGTGTGGATTTCGAGATGTATGGCAAGGAACATGCCACCAACGAGAAAATCTACGACGCAATCTGCCGGGCCCTGGGTGGTCGCGCGCCCGAGCATTTTTCTTACGAGCTGTTTCTGGATGAGAACGGGCAGAAGATCTCTAAATCCTCCGGCAATGGCGTGTCGATTGATGAATGGCTGACCTACGCACCGACAGAGTCGCTGGCATATTTCATGTATCAGAAGCCCAAGACGGCGAAACGGATGCATTTCGACGTGATCCCAAAGGCCTATGATGAGTATCATCAACAGCTGCGCGCTTATCCGGGGCAGGATCTGAAGGCACAATTGAACAACCCCGTTTGGCATATCCATGGTGGAGATGTCCCTGAATCCACGCTGATGGTTCCGTTCGCGATGCTGCTGAATCTGGCATCGGTGTCTGGTGCCGAAGACAAAGAAGCGCTGTGGGGCTTTATCCGTCGCTACGCGCCGGAGGCCACGGCCGAGACGCATCCCGACTTGGATCAGGCGGCAGGCTTCGCGGTGCGCTACTTCAATGATTTCGTCAAGCCGACTCGCCAGCACCGCGCGCCGACCGAACAGGAGCGTGAAGCACTGGGGGCGCTGAAAGCCGCGCTTGAAGTGTATGACGGGCCTATCGAGGATGAGGCGCTACAATCTGTGGTTTATTCCATCGGACGCGAACGGTTTGATCCGATGCGCGGCTGGTTCACCGCCTTGTACGAAGTGTTGCTTGGCGCCTCTCAAGGGCCGCGTTTCGGCGGCTTCATTGCGCTCTATGGCGTGCCTGAAACCATCGCGCTGATCGACAAGGCGTTGGCCGGAAAACTGGCCTGATTTGACCTGATCCCGCATGGGGCTACCCTTCCGTCAGGAGGTGACCCCATGCGTCGTTCATTACTTGCCTTATCGTTATCTGTCGCAGTGGCTACGGGCGTCTTAGCCCAGAACTCCGAAATCGAGGCAAATATAGCGGCGCAGATTCAGGCGTTCAAAGTCGATGATTTTGATACCGCCTTTACTTTCGCCAGCCCGAATATCCAGCGTCTGTTCCGAAACCCCGATAATTTCGGGGCAATGGTTCGCAATGGATATCCGATGGTCTGGCGCCCGTCGGACCTGCGGTTTCTGGAACTGCGCGAAATTGCCGGGGCGCTGTGGCAGAAAGTTCTGATCGTGGATGGTCGCGGCCAAACCCATATCCTGGACTATCAGATGGTTCAGCAGGAAGACGGCTGGAAAATCAACGCGGTTCAGTTGCTGGGGAAAGCAGACCCCGCAGCCTGACGCAACACGACCGTCACGGTGACATGAGACCCGGTTAATCCCCATTCGTTATCCAGACTTTCGCGCCCGGAATTCACCCGGGCAATGGTCTGGTGCGCGCTGCAATCTGATCGGCAGCGCTTGGGAAAGGGATTCGAATTAACAAGGCAATCACCGACGGCATCGTGTTTATGCCGCCTCAGTTCGCAGATGGCTTGGGCGTCTGGTCAAGCGGCGATGGCACCCCGGGGTCTCCGACATATGCCGGGTCGGGTACGGGCGCATTTGTGCCCTCGGATCCGAACTTTGCCGGATGTCTCGAAATCCTCAAAGTGAGCACGACCCAACACTTGCGGTATATGGGGCAGACGCCGTTGCTGCCCGGCTGTTACCTGCAAATCAAGGCACGGGTCAAAGCCATCAGTGGTCCCTTGCCCACCGTCAGGATCGCAGGGTGGGCCGGTGGTGCCGGCGACGTGCACGTGACCGGTGTCGTCGAACAGGGGCCTGCCACGCAATTGTCGGGGTACGGCACAGTTCATGAGATTACCGCCATTGTCGGAACTGGCCAGCGGGCTGGCGTCGACATGGCGTGGGGCGCACAGGCACTGTATGGACATTTCGGTCTGGATATCGACGGGCCAAACGGGGCCGTGGTGCGCATTGACGATCTTCAGATCACCGACATCACGAGTGTTTTTCTGCGCGACATGATCAGCATCGTGGATGTCACGGATTTCGGCGCAGTCGGCGATGGGGTTGTGGACGATTCCCTTGCGTTCGAAGCAGCCGATCAGGCGGCGGGGGGCCGTCGTGTGTTTGTGCCGCAGGGTACTTGTTTGCTGGCAGAAAACACAACCATCGTGTCAGAAGTTGATTTTGAGGGCACCGTTACAATGCCCGACGACAAGATGCTGTTGCTGACCCAAGGTTTTGACCTGCCGACTTATATATCGGCCTTTGGCGATGAAGAGCTTGCTTTCAAAAAAGCGTTTCAGGCTTTGCTGAACAATTCAGATCATGAATCGCTGGATATGGGCGGGCGCAAGATTTCGGTCAGCCAGCCCATCGACATGGCCGCTGCCGTTCCCAATAAGCAAAGTGGTTTTTCAACCCGGCGCGTGATCCGCAATGGTCAGTTTGACGTCAAAAGCAGCTCGACCTGGGACACCGAGATCTTCACCTCGGTCGCAACCTACAACCCTGCGGACCAAACACGGCTGACAAATGTCGCCAACGTTGCGAATATTCCGGTTGGTGCTCTGGTCCAGGGCAATGGTGTCGGGCGCGAGATCTACGTCCGCTCGAAGAACGAGGGTGCCGGTGAAATCACGCTGAACGCGCCGATTTACAATGCTGCTGGCACACAGACCTTCACCTTCACCAGCTTCAAGTATCTGCTTGATTTCAGCGGCTTCGACACGCTGCGGAAGTTCGGCCTGGAAGAGATCGAATTGCAGTGCAACAGCAGATGTAGCGCCATTCGCCTGGCTCCATCCGGCAGCACGTTTGCGGTCAGCAATTGCTTTATCAGCCGTCCCATGGATCGGGGGATCACATCCATCGGAACCGGTTGTCAGGGCATGCTGATCGACAATTGCCAGTTCCTGTCCGCCGAGGAGTCCCTGAACGTTACCGATCGCCGTTCGATCGCCCTCAATGCAACAGCTAATGATGTCAAACTGCGGCACAATCGGGCGGTCCGGTTCCTGCATTTTGCTCTGTTGGGCGGCACCAACAACTTGATTCTGGGCAATCATTTCTTTCAGGGCGACAGCATTCCGCAGGGGTTGCGAACCGCCGGGTTGATCCTGACGCGCACTTACAACAGTTCGACCATTGCAGAGAACTACATCGACAACTGCTACTTCGAATGGACGAATGAACGGGATGCCGCTCCGACCTATACGTCCGGCTATTCCTTCAGCGCGCTGAGTATCACAGACAATATTTTTTACTGTAGCGAGGCGCCGTCATGGTTCAGTTTCATCGTTATCCGACCGCACGGCCCCGGCCACTTCCTGAACGGCTTTATCGTCACTGGAAACAAGTTCCGGTCTTCGAGCGGGAGTATCTACAAGGCCGAACGCGTGGACACGAGCTTTGCGGACCTGAACAATAACGCACACATGAATGTCACGTTCCAACACAATACATTCCACGGAACGCTGACGGATTCAGAAAACCCGGTTCGGGTGCGGCACAAGCAACAGACGCCATCCTTTGCATGGGGTGTGTTGTCGGTGGGCAAGCTTCCATTCGCGGGCAAAGCGCGGGGGTGTGACGCCGTGACCACGCTTGGTCCCCTGAGAACGGTGTTTGGCAGTGTGAGCCACGCGAGCCCATATGCCGAGCTCGAACAGGGTTTTGGCGCTCGCGACGTGATCCTCCGCTGGCCAGAGCAACTTAGCGGCGAAGTATCCGTTACCCTACGCATGGACAGCTGAGGCCGACATGGCCGTCCCCGGAGGACGGCCAACTCCCGCCGCATCAGAAGTCGCGCCACAAGGCAAATTTGATCCCGACGTTGCTTTGGAAGGCATTCCGTTCGGCACCAACAACCCAAGTTGTACTCCCGCCCTTTCGGCGGATCATCACTGACGGCCGTGCGCTCCAATAAACCGGACGGCCGGGGGTATATGTGCTTTCAAGCTGCAGCAGTGGATTGATCCATCGCTGAGATGACAGCCCCGCCGTCAGATCAAGTTTGCGAAACAGCGCATCGTGCGTGCGGTATTCCAAAGCTGCGTCGATCGCGATCCAGCCATTTCCCCAACCGCTTTCAAACCCATTTCCGTAAGACATAGTCGCCTTGTACAAGGCCCACGCGCTTTTTTGCCGGTGATGTGCGCCGACACCAAATTCGGCAGCAAACCGACCTTTGCCCCCAAGATCCGCGACCGGAGCACGGGCGAAAATCAAAGCGTGGCCATAAAGGTGTTGGTGCTCCTCGGCGTCTAGCCCAATCGTCAGTCCGGGGCGTAACCCCCATTCTGCATAAAGTGACGATTTGTATTCGTAGCTGCCGT
This sequence comes from Ruegeria sp. AB8, assembly GCF_056542605.1. Taxonomy (NCBI): domain Bacteria; kingdom Pseudomonadati; phylum Pseudomonadota; class Alphaproteobacteria; order Rhodobacterales; family Roseobacteraceae; genus Ruegeria; species Ruegeria sp. AB8. Next base: position 321,747 of record NZ_JBQGAB010000002.1, on the reverse strand, counting down.
CCTCGGTCCTGAATCCCGTGATTGCAGCCGCGACAAAGCCGGCATTCTGTTCCCTCAGCCAGGCCCCGGCAAAAACCGGACCGGCCAATGTCATCAGAAAAAGGAAAAGCAAGATGCGGATCATGACCGCACCTTCCCCGAGCATGGTTAACGGATCGTTAGTTTTTCGTTTGTTTTCTGGAAACTAATTCCCGAAGACACCAAACGAAACACGAGACGTTTCCGGTTCCTGTGTTAGGCTGAGAACAGCCAAAGGAGATTCCAGATGCTACAGATTTCAAAATCCGCAAGCGTTCAGACTGTTATCACCACATTCGAAATGACACCGGGGACCTGTCAGGACCTGCTTGAGGCGCTGACGGATGCCTATGCGGAATTCATCTCAAAACAACCGGGTTTCGTATCCGCCGGCCTGCACGTGAACGATGCTCAAACGCGGATCGCAAACTACTCGCAATGGGAACGCCGCGAAGACTTCCTTGCCATGCTCCGCACCCCTGAGATGCGCGACCGGAACCGCAAGATCAATGAGCTGTGCAAAAGTTTCGAACCGGTCATGTATGATGTCGCGGAAACATTCGGCTGATCCTGACCTGAATCAAAGACCACAACTGAACTTGGGTTCAGTCTGAAAACCTGAAACGGAGGCTCGTGTCATGTATCACAACATTCTTGTACCCATTTCGTTCGATGTCGAACGTGACACGTCCGGACCACTGAAACTGGCGCAAATTCTGGCGACCCCCGAAGCAAAGGTCACGCTGCTGCATGTCGTTGAACATATTCCAAGCTACGCGATCTCGTACATGCCGACAGAATATCTGACCGAAGCCCGAAGGGCCATTCAGGCCGAGTTGGACAAACTGGCAGCAAATATTCCCAGCGCGCGGGGCGTTGTGGTCGAAGGGCATTCCGGCAGGACTATTCTGGATTGGGCGCAGGAGCATAAACCTGACCTGATCATCATCGCTTCCCACCGACCGGGCATGCAGGATCTGTTGCTTGGATCAACCGCGAACCATGTGGTGCGCCATGCGGCCTGCGCGGTTCACGTAGTACGCTGACATTCAGTCATTCAGCATTCGCCATTCCGGGGCCAAAGCTTTGCCACAAATCCGGGCGAAGATCAGCGCGAAATGTTGAAAAGATCCGTACCACCTGAGCCCGAACTGAATCCGCGCGCCGCTCACCGGTATCGTCGGGCAGATGCGACGCGCAAAAGGGCTCTGTCCCCGATCCGCATTCTGTTCATGGTTCTGGCCCTGCCCCTGACAACTGCACTGGTCGCCGTCAACATCTATCTGCGGACGTCCGAATACGAAAGAAACGATGCCATTATTCATCTTGTGGCGATGGCGGGCTGTGACACCGTTCTGAAGATTGCCCCGGGACCATTCGTCCGGGGCCAACCAGGGTATCATGAACGAAACGATCCAAATGGCGACGGTGTCGCCTGTGGGATTCTCAATCAAGCCTCTTCGACCGGACAGACACAACAACGCCCCCCAGTCACGAGCGTGCGTTCGGTCGGTAACGCAAAATTCGTCCGGCCCTAAAGGCTGAGCACCTGCTCAACCACAAAGAGAAACCGGAAGCGCAGGCCATCAAACCACGATCAGTCCCCGGCTGAGGGCCGTGGCGATGGCATGGGTGGTATTCTGTGCGCCCAGCTTTGCCCGCGCGCTTTCAATATAGACACGCAGCGTGTGTTCCGAAATCGACAGGGAGTGTGCGACCTGAGCACGACTATATCCCAGCGCAAGCAAGGTCATCGCGTCAATCTCGCGCGGGGACAGAGCGCGAGGAGCGTCCGGTTGCCGCTCACGCTCAAACTCCAGCGCCTTTCGGTTGAAGTAATGGGCAATCAGGATCAGGCCACGCCCATTTTCGGAGATGAAATCCTGCCAGGTTTCGTCATCGCAGGAGTGGTTCACTGTAAACAGGGCAAACTGGCCGTTGGGACCGCGGATCGGGATGGAGTAACCCTGATTGCCGACGCCGTGCTGCTGCGCGTCCAGAAGAAAAGCCTTGGCGACCTTTCCGGACCAGTCCAGTGATTTCCAGTCAACAGGATGAAATCGCTGGAAGCACCCGATTATGACCGGGTCGATCCGGTGATAATTCTTTTCCTGATATCGCTCGGCCCAGGCGTCGGGATAGGTCGTATATCCGTATTGGTCCCCTGCCCCATCAACCCAGTGATAGATGATGTGTTCAATCTGCAGCTTGTCTCTAAGATGAACAGCGATAGCGCTTAGCTCATCAAGCGTGCTGGTGTTTTCCAAATCCTCCAGGATCTGGCTCAAATCGAGTCTTGTGACCATCCGCCGGCGCCCGCACCTCATTCTTCATGGACGCGATTTCGGCCGCTGCGATCAGCCTGGTATCGTCAAGCTGCTCGGCCAGCGCGGTCAAACCGTTTGCCGAAGCAAAGGCGTTGAGGTCCGACAATACGTCCAGTATCCACTCATTTTGCGCCATCAGGGTCTCTCCGAAACGGTTAACGAAGGGTTAACACAACCATAGCATGCATAGTGTTTTTTCGCATATTCACTGCTTTCTACTCCCCAAAAATAGCGGGGGCCGATATTGCAACTCTCTGAAAGCATTGAAGTCCCTCTAAAATAAGAAACGCCCGCGAACCAAAAATGTGATTCGCGGGCGCTGAAATTGGCTTTCGTGGACTTAGTCGCGCGCGTCCAGAACCTCTTCCAGTGTGCGCATACCGGTTCTCGGTGCCTGCACCAGAACGGACATGTTCCCGGGCTTGTGTTCGTTGCGCATCATCTTCATGTGCGCAGCAGGCAATTCGTTCCAGGAAAAGACCTCGGACATGCAGGGATCAAGACGGCGTTCGACCATCAGCTGGTTGGCCGAGGCGGCTTGCTTCAGATGCGCGAAGTGAGACCCTTGAAGGCGTTTCTGGTGCATCCACATGTAACGCACGTCGAAGGTCAGGTTATAACCGGTGGTGCCGGCACAGATCACAACCATGCCACCTTTTTTGACGACGAAGGTTGAGACCGGGAAAGTGCTTTCGCCTGGATGTTCGAACACCATGTCGACGTTCACACCCTTACCGGTGATGTCCCAGATCGCCTTGCCGAACTTGCGGGCCTCTTTGAACCACTCGGCATATTCCGGCGTGTTTACGGTGGGCAGCTGACCCCAGCAATTGAAGTCCTTGCGGTTCAGTACACCCTTGGCGCCCAGCCCCATGACAAAGTCACGCTTGCTTTCGTCTGATATCACACCGATCGCATTCGCGCCGGCTGTATTGATCAACTGGATCGCATAAGAACCCAGACCACCCGATGCGCCCCAGACCAGAACGTTCTGGCCCGGCTTCAGGTCATGCGGCTCGTGACCGAACAGCATCCGGTATGCGGTTGCCAGCGTCAGCGTGTAGCAGGCGCTTTCTTCCCAGGTCAGGTGCTTGGGACGCGGCATCAACTGCTGAGCCTGAACGTTGGTGAACTGCGCGAACGAGCCGTCCGGAGTCTCATAGCCCCAGATACGCTGGCTGGGCGAGTACATCGGATCGCCGCCATTGCAGTGCTCGTCATCACCGTCATCCTGGTTGCAGTGGATCACGACCTCGTCGCCGACTTTCCAGCGTGTGACCTTGTCGCCCACGGCCCAGACGATACCCGAAGCATCGGAACCTGCGATGTGAAACGGCTGGCCGTGGCCATCAAACGGGCTGATCGGCTTGCCCAGCGACGCCCAGACGCCATTGTAGTTGACACCTGCGGCCATCACCAGAACCAGCACCTCGTGGCTGTCCAATACAGGCACATCAACCACTTCCAGCTGCATGGCAGTGTCAGGCTCGCCATGGCGCTCTTTGCGGATGGCCCAGGCATACATTTTCTTGGGGACATACCCCATCGGAGGGATCTCACCCATCTCATAGAGGTCTTTTTCAGGTGCCTCGTACGACGCGATACCGCTGTCGGTGTCCAGAGCCATGTTGGCCTCCTTTAGTCAGTTCGTTTGCCGCGACGCAGAATCGCGCCCGTTAACCGATGGAATATTGGCCATCGAGTAACATTGCAATAGATATTGACAGTGTTTTTGTAATTTTATGACCCAGCAGTTGCAGAAAGACCTTTCGCTTCTGCAGCATAATACGCCTCGATTTCCTTTGGTGCAGAGGCCGCATAGTAGTTCAGAAGATCCAATCTTTGCCCAGAGGATGAGATTTTTCCGTCAACCTGTCGCAATACCCTGCGCTCGACCAGCTGGTTGACAGCGGACGTGATCGCATCGCTGTTGGATTCGGATCCGCCTCCGTCCCGCTGCATGAAGCGGGCGATCAGGTCGGTCAGCATTGCACCGGGCATCTCGCCATGCTCGCGCACAAGCCAACAGGCTGCAGGCGCAGGCACCAAGGGTATCGCCTCGCCAATACGCGCCATCAGCAGACGTGCGAGATCGGTCATAAGATCCTTGCTGCCACCTGCCCGATAGGCCCGCAGCGAAACAGGCTCGCCATAGCGCACGGAGGCAAGGCCGAACCTTGTGTATCGACCAATAATGCGCCGCCAGACCTGCTTGAGCATCCAACGCGTCACAACCCCGATCCTTGCGCGAAAGCGCCGCTCGCTTCCCAGCGCAGCCCGGGTCAGAATCGTATCTTCCAGTACACGATCATAGTTCAGCGCCACAGGGACAAAGACCACATCCCGTCCATCGGATGTGGTCCCGTCTATGATGTATTTAAGCAAGCCAAGCTTGGGCCGCCCCAATGCGCCCGTCAGGCTCAGCCCGCCTTCGGGGAACATCGCCTGCGTAACACCGGCCTCGGTCGCATGACGCACATAACAAGCCAGTACATGACGGTAGAGGTCACTTCCCGATTTACGCCGGATGAAATACGCGCCCATCGCCCGGATAAGGCGGCTCAGCGGCCAGACGCGCGCCCATTCTCCGACCGCGTAAGACAGAGCCGATTGCTGCGCTGCCAGGTAGGTGACAAGTACATAATCCATGTTGCTGCGATGGTTCATGACAAAGACAACCGTCGCTTCGGGATCTATTTTCTTTAAGGCGTCCTCGTCCTGATGGCTCAGTCGGACTTCGTAGAACGCGTTGCTCAGCATGCGCGCGATACGGATCGCAAAGCTGAAATAGGCAAAGGCTGAAAACGACGGAACGATCTCACGTGCAAAACGGCGGGCCTGCTCGAAGGCGACGCCTTCGGGGATGCCTTCTTCACGGGCATGTCGCTGCACCGCATAGCCAACCTGTGGGTCGTAGATGAGCCTTTCGATCATGTCATGCCGCCGGGCCAGCTTGAACGGCTGAATCGGCCTTTGCAGCCGCTGGTTCAGGCGCGACACGGCCCGCTCCAGGCGGCGGCGAAAAAACCAACGCACCGACGGGAACAGAAAATGCGACGCAAAAGTGACCGCAGCGAAGACCACGATCAGTACAAACAGCCAAAGCGGAAGTTCCACGGTCTGCGTCATGGCGGCACAGTGCCATTATTCCAAAACACCTACAATCTGAACAATTCGGGATGCCGCAACGCAGCGAATTGACATATCCCAAAAATTGCGCTTTAGAACCCTTAGACGAAATTATGTTGCCCACCCAAACGCGAGGCCCACCCATGACGCAGATGCAGAAAGACCGCCCCTGGCTCATCCGAACCTATGCTGGTCATTCCACCGCACAGGCCTCGAACGCGCTGTATCGCAGCAACCTGGCCAAAGGGCAGACCGGCCTGTCCGTTGCCTTCGATCTGCCGACTCAAACGGGGTATGACAGCGATCATACGCTGGCACGGGGCGAGGTGGGTAAAGTGGGTGTGCCCGTCTGCCATCTGGGTGACATGCGGGTTCTGTTCGACCAGATTCCGCTGGAGCAGATGAACACCTCGATGACGATCAACGCCACAGCGCCCTGGCTGCTGGCGCTTTATATCGCCGTGGCCGAAGAACAGGGCGCGGACGTTTCCAACCTGCAGGGCACTGTTCAGAACGATCTGATCAAGGAATACCTGAGCCGCGGCACCTATGTCTGCCCGCCGAAACCGTCGCTGAAGATGATCGCTGACGTGGCCGAATACTGCTACACCAACGTGCCGAAGTGGAACCCGATGAACGTGTGTTCCTATCACCTGCAAGAGGCTGGCGCGACACCTGAACAGGAACTGGCCTACGCGCTGGCCACCGCCATCGCCGTGCTGGATGAACTGCGCCCGCGCGTTCCGGCCGAAGACTTCCCCGCGCTGTGCGGACGGATTTCGTTCTTTGTGAATGCGGGAATCCGCTTTGTCACTGAAATGTGCAAAATGCGGGCATTCGTCGACCTTTGGGATGAAATCCTGCAACAAAGGTATGGGGTCGAAGACCCCAAATTCCGCCGATTCCGCTATGGCGTTCAGGTGAACTCTCTGGGTTTGACTGAACAACAGCCTGAAAACAACGTCTATCGCATCCTGATTGAGATGCTGGCCGTGACGTTGTCGAAAAAGGCGCGGGCCCGGGCGGTGCAGTTGCCTGCTTGGAACGAAGCATTGGGTCTGCCGCGGCCCTGGGATCAGCAATGGTCGATGCGGATGCAGCAAATTCTGGCTTATGAAACCGACCTGCTTGAATTTGGCGACCTGTTCGACGGCAACCCGGCCGTGGATGCAAAGGTCGAAGAGTTGAAAGAGGGTGCGCGGGCCGAACTGGCAAACCTCGAATCGATGGGCGGTGCTGTTGCCGCGATCGAATACATGAAATCGCGGCTGGTGGATTCCAACGCGGATCGCCTGAACCGCATCGAGCGCAATGAGACCGTCGTGGTCGGCGTGAACAAATGGACCGAAGGCGAACCTTCGCCGCTGCAAACCGAAGATGGCGGCATCATGGTCGTCGACCCGGCGGTTGAACAGGAGCAGATCGGGCGGCTGAACGACTGGCGGGCGGACCGCGACGACAACACGGTCGCAGCAGCTCTGGCGGCGTTGCGCGAGGCTGCGCAATCCGGGGCCAACGTCATGGAACTCTCGATTGCCGCCGCCAAGGCGGGCGTAACAACCGGCGAATGGGCCGAAGAGATGCGCAAGGTGTACGGCACCTATCGCGGCCCGACCGGCGTTTCGGGCTCGGTCTCGAACAAGACCGAAGGCCTAGAGGATCTGCGGGCCGCGGTGGACGCGGTCAGCGACAAGCTGGGGCGGCGTCTGAAGTTCCTGGTTGGCAAGCCGGGGCTGGACGGTCATTCCAACGGAGCCGAACAAATCGCCTTCCGTGCCCGCGATTGCGGTATGGATATCAGCTATGAGGGCATCCGCCTTACGCCCGAGGAAATCGTGGCGGCCGCGATCGAGGACGACGCCCATGTCATTGGCCTGTCGATCCTTTCCGGCAGCCACCTGCCGCTGGTACAGGATGTCATGGCCCGACTTCGCGAAGCCGGACTGGATCATATCCCGGTCATTGTCGGCGGCATTATTCCGGATGACGATGCGGCAAAACTGAAATCATTTGGCGTTGCCCGAATTTACACGCCAAAAAATTTCGAACTGAATGCGATCATGGGCGATATTGTCACCTTGGCCGATCCAAAAAACCTTGCAGCGGAATAACGCACAAAACCGAGATTAATTCCCAGTTTCTATTCCCAAACCCGAATGAATGGATTACGGCATTGTTCGGGATGCGAAAGGCCAATTGGCCTTTGGTAAAATAAATGAATGGGAGAGAAATAATGGGGATCAATCTGGACAATATGCCCCGCAAGGACCTGTTGGAATTGCGCGATCAGATCGAAAAGGCACTTAAAACAGCGGAAAAACGCGAGCGCCAAAACGCCTTGAAAGCGGCGGAACAAGCGGCAGCCGAATTTGGGTTTTCACTGGCCGAGTTGTCGAGCGACGCGCCGCGTGGACCCAAAGGCTCAAAAGCTAAGGCAAAATACCGCAATCCGGCCGCACCCGAACAGACCTGGTCTGGCCGCGGTCGCAAACCGCAATGGGTACATGACGCGCTGAAATCGGGCGCGGATATCGCAGATCTGGAAATCTGACAGGGCTGGCCGGAAAATGACTATTCATATCGGCGCTGAAAAAGGTGAAATCGCTGAAACCGTTCTTTTGCCCGGTGATCCGTATCGGGCAAAATGGGCGGCGGAAACGTTTCTGACGGATGTCAGAAAAATCAATGACGTGCGCGGAATGCTGGGCTTTACCGGCACCTGGAAGGGAAATCCTGTAACCATTCAGGGCAGCGGTATGGGAATGCCGTCCCTGTCAATTTACGTCAATGAACTGATCCGTGATTATGGCGCGAAAACCCTGATCCGCATCGGCTCGTGCGGTGGAATGCAGGACAGCGTCAATATCCGTGACGTTATTCTGGCCATGACCTCGACCACGCTCAGCACGCCTTCGCGCGGGATCATGAAAGAACTGAATTTTGCCCCCTGCGCCGATTGGAGGTTGTTGCAGGCCGCAGCCAGCGCCGCGCAAGCCAAGGGCACGACCACGCATGTCGGCGGCATCTATTCGTCGGACGTATTCTACGATGAGCGTCCGGATCTGAATGAACAGATGGTCCGGCACGGTATTCTCGGCGTCGAGATGGAAGCCGCAGAGCTTTATATTCTGGCCGCCCGCCACAAATGCCGGGCGCTGGCGGTTCTGACCGTCTCAGACCATCTGCTGACCGGCGAGGCGCTGCCGTCGTCAGAACGTGAAAGCAGCTTTGGCGACATGGTCGAAATCGCATTGCTGGCCGCGTTCCCGGACGCAACGTGACCAAACTAGGGGCGATCCTTTCGCCCCTTATTGCCCCGTCAGGCTAACGCCCATGCGATCGGTCATACCCGTTCGGATCAGGGCTTACCCAGCCGTCCAGCGCACCGTCCAACGGGGCAAAGACTTCAACCAGCAACGGATGGCAGGTTGCGGTATCCGAAGAATGCACGGATGAACAATCCCCGCCCGGACATGCGCTCAGATTGCCTAACAGGTCGATCTCGGCAAAGAACTCCAGGTAATCGCCCGGACGGACGGGTGACGCCTTCATGAAATACTGACCGGTATCTCGCGTGAATCCGGTGCACATGAAAACGTTAAGGACGTCGTGAACTGCCTGCTCAGCCTCGGACATCTCAATTCCCAGATGGTCCGCCAGTGCGCGGGTCAGATTGGAGTGGCAGCAATGGTGGTATTGCGTCCCCGACAACAGGTTTCCGGTGTAAGGATCACACCGGGTTCCAATCACATCATGCACGGACCCGCCAAATTCGTCGATCCCGTACCAGTCCAGCGTGTCTTCGACAATCGTGGCCAGCGGGCGCAAGTTGGGAAAGCTTGACCACATCCGCTCTCCGACTGTCAGATGCGTGCCATGCAGGGCGCGGGACTTTCCGGAATAGAATCGTTCCGATAAGTCGTTGAGATTCCATATATTCAGATCGCCGACCTGCGGCCCTTCGACAGAGGTGATGCGAAAGAAGTGACCCGCCGGCACCTCGAAACACCGGGCGTCGCGCGGGGGCACCAACACCTCATCCGTCTTGATCGCATCCCTGCGGGCGCGCTGGTACAGCGCAAGATCAGGCATGGGCAAAGTGTCATTGGGATAACAGATCACCGGTTTTATCGCCCGGCGGGCCGCAGCATCATCAGGGGGCAGAGCCATCAACAGTCCATCCAGCTTTTTGGCCAGAGTGCCTCATATCGCCTGACCTGAAAAGCCTCGGCGTTCCGGCTAGGTCTGATTCCTCAGGCATTGCGTGGGCTGATCATTTGTTTGGACAACGGCCCCACAAAAAGCGCAGGACCACGTGCCCTCTTTCAGATGCTGACGCCACCGGCAATCCCGGGTCAGAGACGAATGGCGCGACCTCCAAAAGAAATAGGCAAATACACCCGCAGCGAGCAAAAGCAGAAGAACTGGCATGGTTCTGCTTTGCTCATCTGTCGGTGAATTTCAAGAGGGTTGCCCTTGCCGCACGCATCAAGCTGCGTTTGCGTATTCGAACAACTCAGGCTCACCCTCAGCCAGCCGCAGCACAGGTTCAGGCGTATAATAGGCCCAGGCCTGATCCAGAATTTCCAGCGCTTCGGACGCGTTGATCTTTTTGTTTTCTTTAGATTTTTTCATCGGAGTGATCCCGTTAGATCCTGTCACTCCTCCCTGTCGCAAAGATATAGCTGCAGGGTCACCGCTGCATCATACAATTTTGCAGACGGGCAATGCGCTTGCCGCAAGGCGGCAAGCGCATATTGTCGTGTTTCGATTAAACGGCGCGCTCAACCATCATTTTCTTGATCTCGGCAATAGCCTTGGCCGGATTAAGCCCCTTGGGGCAAGTCTTGGCGCAGTTCATGATCGTATGGCAGCGGTACAGCTTGAACGGATCTTCCAAATCATCCAGGCGCTCGCCCGTGGCCTCATCCCGGCTGTCGATGATCCACCGATAGGCGTGCAGCAGAGCGGCGGGGCCGAGGTAACGATCACCGTTCCACCAGTAGCTGGGGCAGGACGTCGAGCAGCTGGCACACATCACACACTCGTAAAGGCCATCCAGTTTCTTGCGATCCTCGATGGATTGCTTCCACTCTTTCGCCGGGCGGTTGGTCTTGGTTTCCAGCCACGGCATGATGGAGGCGTGTTGCGCGTAGAAATGCGTCAGGTCGGGGATCAGATCCTTGACCACCGGCATATGCGGCAGAGGATAGATCTTCACGTCGCCCTTGATCTCGTCCATGCCATAGATACAGGCCAGCGTGTTGATCCCGTCGATATTCATTGCGCAGGAACCGCAGATGCCTTCACGGCAGGACCGGCGGAACGTCAGGGTCGGGTCAATCTTGTTCTTGATGTAGATCAGCGCATCCAGAACCATCGGACCACAGTCATCCATATCAACGAAATATGTATCCACGCGCGGGTTCTGTCCGTCATCCGAATTCCAGCGATATATCTGGAATTTGCGCGCGTTGGTGGCGCCTTCCGGCTTGGGCCAGGTTTTGCCCGTGGTGATACGGGAATTCTTGGGAAGCGTTAATTGAACCATTTTTGGACTCTCCGGCAGGGCATCGGCAGTTCAGGTCCGCACTTGTTCAGCGCGGGATAGCGGCGTTCAGGTCCACCACAGACGAGACAAGCTTTTTTCACTGGCTGACCTCCGCTGCGGTTTCATGTTCGCCTTCAACAGGAAGTGTTTCGACCACTTCCAGAATAGTTCGGACTCTGGCCTCAAACGAATGAGTCTCGCGCATCTGGCTGGCAAATTTCAGGCGCTTACGGCGTTTTGCATCGGTTTCAGATGACGCAGCTTCAATGGCTTTACCAAAGCTTTCTTCGTCGTCAAACAAATATACATACTCACGCAGATCTTCGGGCAACCATCCGACGTCGTCGGAAAGAGGCACTGAGCCACAAGCCAGTGTGTCGAATATACGATTGGACGCCTGGCCATTCTCCTTCATCTGCGGAGTATGATCATTCAGCACAATGTCTGCTTGCGAATAGACTTCGGACAGGCGGCTGTTTTCAACTCGATCACCGCGTACGAACTCAGCATATTCGCTGGCCTTCCAACCCGGTCCCCAGATGTTCAGGTCGCGTTCAGAGCGGGCAGCGTACCCGACGGAAACGCGCTCAAATCCTGCGCGGCTTCTGCCGACGAAAACGATCCCGTCTCCGCGAAGATTTTCACGAGGGTGCATGGTGTGTGAATCGAACCCTTGAGGCAACAGAGACGATTTCTCTGCCATCTCGCTTTCCAAAGCGGCAGCATACATCAGCCCGGATGCCCAGAATACATGGTCGGCCTCGTCGTAGTTTATCTTTCGAATCCCCTTCGAGATCGCCCAATAAAGACATTTCCGACCGGGTTGCCTCCCGAAATTCGCTCGCCCCCGCAGCACAAGATCAATCCCACCGGGTTTCGAATTCCTGTACCATTCATCTGCCGGATCGATCGTTGTTTTGTACCCCAGCCGAGAAAATGCCTTGGCCAGGCCGAGGGCAAAGTAATAGTCTCCCCAGGCTGTCAGCGTCTCACGGTTGGGTGCGGCTACTTTGATGGATACATCCGGATTTCGCTTCCAATCTGCGGGCAACAGCCTTGGACATGCAGAAAGCCACCGGCTTTGTTCGGCGGGAACAATATCGACTGCATCGAAATATCGCTCGACACCGTATTCTTCGATATCGGTATCCTTAAACCTGGCCAGTATTTCGTCATATGCGTCGGACAGCACGTTGCTGTCCGGATCAAGGCCCGTGACGATTACGAGACCCGTCGGTGCGCAATCGACGATCTCAAGCTCCAGGTCCGGACGATACGCCTGAAGAATAGGAACGATTTTCCATACATCACCCGTCCAGTCGCTGGTCGGACCCTGACCACGCTGGCGGGCCGTGATGGCGCTGTTCCAGGGGACGCAATCGTGCATCACGATCACGCTATCCGCGGAACAGTACCGCTCGGTGTTGATGAAGTCGCGCAGCAGGAATTCCATCAAATGCATACCGTCAAGGAACGCCAGATCGACGGTGACCCCAAGAACGGCAAGCCGGTTTTCAGCAAAAAATTCGTCGCTGGTTTGCTGGAACAGATACAGCTCGGGTTTTGCACCGATCAGTTCGTGTCGCACCGCGAAACTGGGATCGACCGATATGGATTTCGCATCGCTCAAACGCAGACTGGCACCTGTCTGGGTTCCAACCTCGAAATACCATTCCGGTTTCAGATTCAAGTGCAGACGCCGGAGGAATTCCAGATAGTCAAGCCCATCAGCAAGGTGGAAACCTTTTTGGTGTTGCTTAGCCATTCCGACGTTTTCTCCGACAACGCATGCAATCAAAACCTCAGAGTTTTACCTTGCCCCGAACCCTCAGAACGTCCGCGCCTTGGGCGCGATTTTCTTCAGGTTTATGCCACCTTGATCTTCGGTCGTCAGCGGATCGACAATAACGGGGCGATAGCTGAGATCGACCTTGTTGCCCTCGACACGGCTGACGGTGTGAACGCGCCAGTTTTTGTCATCGCGTTCGGTGAAGTCTTCATGGGCATGGGCGCCGCGCGATTCCTTGCGGGCTTCGGCGCCGACGATGGTGGCCAGCGCGCTGGGCATCAGGTTTGTCAGCTCCAGCGATTCCATCAGGTCGCTGTTCCAGACCAGGCTGCGGTCGGTGACTTTCAGGTCGTCCATCTTGGCCGCGATCGCGGTCATCTTTTCGACGCCTTCCGCCATGGTCTTTGCAGTCCGGAACACGGCTGCATCGGCCTGCATGGTCCGCTGCATCTCGAGCCGCAGATCAGCGGTCGGGATTGCACCATCGGCATTGCGCACAGCGTCAAACCTGTCGAAGGCCTTGTCGACCGACGCCTGATTCAAAACAGGATTCGCCGCATCTGCGTCCACCACCTTACCGGCGCGGATCGCTGCCGCACGGCCAAAGACCACCAGGTCGATAAGCGAGTTCGACCCCAGACGGTTCGCACCATGCACCGAGGCACATCCTGCCTCACCCACGGCCATCAGGCCCGGAACCACGGCGGTCGGGTCTTCGGCGGTCGGGTTCAGAACCTCGCCCCAATAGTTCGTTGGAATGCCGCCCATGTTGTAGTGCACGGTCGGCAGTACCGGAATCGGTTCCTTGGTGACGTCAACGCCGGCAAAGATCTTTGCGCTTTCCGAAATGCCCGGCAGACGTTCGGCCAACGCTTCTGCCGGCAGGTGGCTCAGGTTCAGGTGAATGTGATCCCCGTCCTTGCCAACACCGCGTCCTTCGCGGATCTCCATGGTCATCGAACGCGAGACATAGTCACGTGGCGCAAGGTCCTTGTACTGGGGCGCATAGCGCTCCATGAACCGTTCGCCTTCCGAGTTGGTCAGGTATCCGCCCTCGCCCCGTGCACCTTCGGTGATCAGGCAGCCGGACCCATAGATGCCGGTTGGGTGGAACTGAACGAACTCCATATCCTGCAGCGCCAGACCGGCACGGGCCACCATGCCGCCACCGTCACCGGTGCAGGTGTGGGCCGAGGTGGCGCTGAAATAGGCGCGGCCGTAACCACCCGTGGCCAGCACAACCATCTTGGCATTGAAGACGTGCATCGTGCCGTCGTCCAGCTTCCAGCAGACGACACCCTGACACTGCCCGTCTTCGGACATGATCAGGTCGATGGCGAAATACTCGATGTAGAATTCGGCGTTGTTCTTCAGCGATTGGCCGTAAAGCGTGTGCAGAATTGCGTGACCGGTTCGGTCAGCCGCCGCGCAAGTGCGCTGCACTGCGGGGCCTTCGCCGAACTCGGTAGTGTGACCGCCAAAGGGACGCTGATAGATCTTACCCTCTTCGGTCCGGCTGAACGGCACGCCGTAATGCTCCAGTTCATAGACCGCCTTGGGAGCCTCGCGCGCAAGATATTCCATCGCGTCGGTATCACCCAGCCAGTCCGAGCCTTTGACGGTGTCGTACATGTGCCATTGCCAGTTGTCGGGGCCCATATTGGCCAGCGACGCGGCAATACCGCCCTGCGCGGCAACCGTGTGCGAACGGGTCGGGAAAACCTTGGTTACGCAGGCTGTGCGAAGCCCCTGCTCGGCCATGCCCAGCGTGGCGCGCAAACCGGCCCCGCCAGCGCCGACAACGACCACGTCATATTCGTGTGTTTCGTATTCGTATGCAGCCATTTCGTTCAGCTCCGGGGTGTTACAGGGCGATGCGCGCAATGGCAAAGATGCCAGCGGCGGCAGCGGCGTAGGACAGGCAGATTGTCAGGATGATCAGGACCTTTTTCATCGTGCCATGCACGTAGTCCTCGATCATCACCTGCGCGCCGTCGGCGAAGTGCTTGAAACCGACCGCCAGGGTCAGCGCGGCGACAATGGCCGGGAACGGGCGCGCATAGTAGTCGAGCACCACGTCAAACGGTTGCCCCAATATCGGTCCAAAAGTGAAAATGAAAAGTGGCACAAGGATCAGCAAAGCAACCGAGCTGACCTTCATCGCCCAGAAATGAGCCGTGCCGGACTTGGCAGAGCCCAGGCCAATCGCACGCTTGCGGTCGGTAAGATAACGCATGAGGGCCTCCTAATTATCCGACGATCAAAAGGGTCAGAACGGTCAGTACAACGGAACCGATCACCACGGCCCAACCCAGCTTGTAGGCGGTTGGAATGTCCAACCCCACAGCGTTGTCCCAGATAAGATGGCGCACGCCCGCCAGCAGGTGATACCACAGGCCCAGCAACGAAAAGGCCATGATCAGATCGCCCAGAACCGAGGTCAGCCACCAGTTGGCCCGTTCGAATGCTTCGGGCGATGTGGCAGCGGCCAGGAACCACCAGACGATCAGCAAAGCGGCCACAATCATGGCGTTGCCGGTGATGCGCGTCAGGATCGACGTGACCGACGTCAGCTGCGGACGATAAATCGACAGATGCGGAGAAAGCGGGCGGTTGCCCCGATTAACATCGGCCATGGCGGCTCCTTTTCGGTTGGCTACCGAAGGTTTTACCGTTTTTTGAGGGTCTGTCACGTGCTGCGAATGCAAAAAGCCGCATATTCAGCCCAAAATCGCAGATAAAGTTTATATGTGATCACGGTAAATATTCTCGTGATCACAAATCACATATTGCGCCGCCTATGTTAGCGTTTTCAACGGCAAAGCAATGTGATCACGAATCTCATCTGCTCTGTCGCAAGCCCGCCGTCTGCTGCGTCACTTCGCGCAGCAGTTTCTTGCGGATACGCTCCGGGTAATCGTCAAATCCAGCCGCCGAGACGACAAATGCGCCCTCGCCGACAATGACATTCTCAAAGAAATAGGCGGTCAGATCCGGCTCGCTTTCTTCGATTGCGATGGCGTTTACGGTGATGCCCCGGCTGCGCAGAACCGCATGGAGCTGCGAGGGTTCAACCCCTTCGTTCGAAATCCCGTCCCCGGAAATGTCGATCAGGCGTCGTTTGCAGTCCGCAACCTCGTCAAAGCTGGGAACCGTCATCTCCAGTGCCTCGCCAATCGCCGTGGAAAAGTTGCGCCATACCCTTGGATCATCAGAAACCTGTTGGGAAAACCGGTCGAGCGCTTCGAAGCTGTCGATGCGGGTCCAGGGGATCGTGATCCTCTGACGCGAGGACCCAGTCCACTGGACAAGCATCAGTTGCGCCTGTCCCCTGACAAGTGCCTCGGACACAATGGGGTCGCGCAATCCAGCAGACAGGCCATCCATCTGAATACGGAACTCCTGCGCGTCGACCGATCCGGACACATCAACCGCCAGTGCCAGCGCCAGATCGCACGCGGCTGCCGGAGGGGCAAAGCAGAGGCAGGCCAGAATATTGCGAAGCCAAGACATGAACGCAGATTAGCATGGTTGGCGCGATCTGCGTTCAAATGAATGTAATCTGTCAGATCGGCATCAGGGCCCAGTAGTCCAGATCCAAAAGAACGTCCGGCAGGTATTTTCCGTCATTGTTTTTCAACCCAAACGGTTCACCCCCCTTGGTCGCCACCAGTCGCAGACGGATGGCACCAATGCCGGGCGTGCCGGTTTCAGCCTTGTCCAGAACCTCGCTCCACGCCTTGATCGTGTCGCCGGCAAAGCACGGATTGGCGTGGGCACCACCGTTCAGGCCGACGATCATCTGCGCGTTTGCCAGCCCGTTGAACGACAGCGCACGTGCCATCGAGATGACGTGGCCGCCATAGATCAGACGTCCTTCGGGTCGGAAGGTCAGATCGAAATGAACCTTGGCGGTGTTCTGCCACAGGCGAGTGGCCAGCATATGCTCGGCCTCTTCCACGGTCACGCCATCGACGTGATCGATGGTTTCGCCTGTTTTATACGCATCCCGGCGGTGGGATTCGCCGGATTGTACAAAGTCATATTTCGAGAAATCGAGGCCCTGCGGCACCACCAGATCTTGCGGGTCCAGCACTTTTTTCAGATCCGGAACAACCGTTTCCGGCGCAGGGGCATCGGGGTTCGCTTTGCGCACCATGACCCAGCGGACATACTCGATCACAACTTCGTCGCGCTGGTTCAGCCCGCGGGTACGCACCCAAACCACACCGGTCTTGCCGTTCGAGTTCTGCTTGAGCCCGATCACCTCGGATTCCGACCGAAGCGTATCGCCGGGATAGACCGGTTGCAGCCAGCGGCCCTCGGCATAGCCTAGATTGGCCACCGCGTTCAGCGAGATGTCGGGGACCGTTTTGCCGAACACGACGTGAAAGGCGGCCAGATCGTCAATCGGACTTTGCGGCAGGCCGCAATTCCGGGCAAATTCATCCGAGGAGTAAAGCGCGTGCCGCGCGGGATAAAGCGCGTGATACAGTGCACGCTCGCCGGTCGTGACGGTGCGGGGCACCGCGTGATGCAGAACCTGCCCGACCGAATAATCCTCGAAGAAATTACCCGGATTTGTCTTTGCCATTATTGCTGTCCCAGTTTCATGTCAGGTGAATAGTCGGCCGCAACCTCCTTGGTCACGGCCTGCGCGCAGCGCATGACGTTGCCGGCCGGATCGAATGCATAGGACGGCGATCCGTGCAATTCCCACCCTTTGGCCAGCGCGTCCGAAACCTTGTGGCAGAAGGCTGACGTGTCTTCCTCGGTCAGGAGACGGTAGAGCAATGCCATATTGTCAGCTCCTTACGAGGGGAAAGGTGAGGGGCCGACCAGCCCGTGGATGTAACCGATGACGCCCAGCAGAACAATCGAGGCCACAAAGAACATCGCGTCCTTGCCATAAGTGCCGGGTTCGCCGGGCGTCCATTCAGGCTCGGACCGGTTGATCACGATCACCTCGACTACAGCCCAGGCCAGAAGCCCGCCGAACAGGATGATCGACGCCAGATCACCGTTTACCAGCAGGTGCGCGAAGGCCCATGTCTTGAACCCGGCCAGCATGGGGTGGCGCATGCCGTTGAGCAGCTTTCCCTTGGTTCCTGCGGGGCTCATCATGAAAATCGCGATCAGGACCAACAGGTTGTTGATGTGGATCATGAAGGTCGGCGGCGACCACACATGGATGAAATCGGTCATGCGGTAGCCGAAAATCATCAGCAGGACCGACACCAGCAGCGCCAATGCCACCGCGCCCTTGCCCTTTTCGCCCATGGCGGCGCGCTGTTCCGGACGGACGCGTTTGAACAGATGCGCCGCCCACCAAAGCGCCACACCAAGAATCAGAAGAAGAAAACCCATTGCCGGCTACCCCGCTTGCAAAGCCAATATTGCCTCTGCTTTTGCCAGAATTTCTCGTGCGGTTACAACGTGAAGGTTTTCAACAATCTTCCCATCGACGACAGCAACCCCCTGACCCTGGGCCTCGACCTCTTCAAACGCGGTGATCTGACGACGGGCCAGATCGATCTCGGCGTCCGATGGCGCGTAGGCCGCATTGGTGACGTCGACCTGCGCCGGATGGATCAGCGTCTTGCCGTCAAAGCCCATGTCGCGACCCTGCGCGCATTCGGCGGCCAACCCGTCATTGTCCTTGAAGGCGTTGTAGACGCCGTCGACGATAATGAGGCCCTCGGCCTTGGCGGCCAGCAGGCACAGGCCCAATGAGGTCATCAGAGGCAGGCGGTCCGGGCGGAACCGGGTTTGCAGTTCCTTGGCCAGATCGTTGGTTCCCATGACAAATCCGGCCATCAGGGGATGCGCCGCGATTTCAGCCGCGTTCAGCATGCCGCGCGGGGTTTCCATCATCGCCCAGATTGGCAGATCGCCGGTGATGGCCGCCAGCGCGTCCACATCTGCGGCAGAGTTGACCTTGGGCAGCAGCACGACGTCTGCGTCCATGTCGCGCACGGCCTCGGCATCGGCGCGGCCCCATTCGGTGTCCAGACCGTTGATTCGCACGATCCGGACCCTGTTGCCGTAACCGCCTTGGGCCAGAGCACCTTTCAGCGTTTCGCGCGCATTGTCCTTTTCGTCTGCTGCAACCGCATCCTCCAGATCGAAAATAATCGCATCCACAGGCAGAGTGCGCGCCTTGTCCAGCGCCCGTTCTTTCGAACCGGGGATATAAAGAACGGAACGATAGGGACGCTGGCGCGGGTCCATCTGTCTTCTCCCAAAGAAATAATGTTGCGCGGAATGGGGCATTTTTTACCGGAAAGTTCAAGGCAAAAATCGCCGCAGCGCAGCATCGGCACGCAACGCTCGGCGGTTTAACCGGATTTCACGCCTCTGCCGTCAGCCTTTGAGGTCTTTCAGCAAAGAGGTCGGATATGAGGATGACGGTTCTGAGGATGACATTGGGTCTGATGATCATGGTCGCCGCCGCGCAGCAGGTCTTTGCCCGGCCGGGCACCTGCGCCCCGCGTCCGGACGTAACCGAGCGGTTGGCGGCCACATTCGGCGAAACGCGAAAAGGCATCGGAATTGCCCGCCAAGGCGCGGTGATGGAGATCTACGCGTCGGACGAAACCGGCAGTTGGACCATCATTGTCACCTTGCCTGACGGCATGGCGTGCATGGTGGCGGCGGGTCAATCCTATGAGGCGCTGGCGGATGCGCTGCCGCCAAAAGGTGACAAGATCTGACCCGTCAGGTTAGTGCATCCCAGATCAGCTTGGTTCCGGTCAGGGTCAGCAGGACGTAGGCGATGCCAAAGAACAGGCGCTCGGACATCATCCAGTGCGCCCGGACGCCCAGCCAGGCGCCAAGAATGGCGAAGGGTGCCAGCAGAAGGTCCGCCAGCGCGGTATGCCAGGTGAACAGGCCGAGAAAAGCATAGGGGACGAACTTGGCGACGTTGATCACCCAGAACACCAGAACGGTCGAGGCCTGAAACTCGGTCTTCGACAGGCGCTGTGACAGAAGATAGACGGCGGCGGGCGGGCCGCCGGCGTGGCTGACAAAGCTGGTGAAGCCTGCGACCAGACCGGCTGTCAGACCTGCCGTAGGCGGCAGCCGGTTGGCAAAGCCGCGCATCCAGCCCCGGGTTTGCGCGACGTGCCAGATCACGAACCCGACGGAGATCCCGCCGATCAGTAGCCGCAGCAGGTCGTCATCGGTGGCGCGATAGAGCCATGCGCCCAGCGCCACGCCCGGCACGCCACCCAGGATCAACAGGCGCGAATCCGGCCAGCTCCAGCGTTTCCAGTAGGGCCCCAGGGTGGCCACATCGATCACCATCAGGATCGGCAGCATCAGGGCAAGCGCCTGCCCCGGCTCGAGGATCAGCGCCAGAATCGACGAGGACGCAAAAGCCACGCCCGAGCCGAAACCGCCCTTGGAAATCCCCGCAAATATCACCGCCGGGATCGCCACGGCAAAAAACATCAGGTTCAGATCGAACATGCGGGCGGCCCCGATTTGGCATATTTCCCAGCCGGTTTAGCGCAAACTGATTGCCCGGCGCAAACGGTATGCGGTCGCATGCCGCGCTGCGCGGCCCTTGCGCGAAACCCATTTAAGGACTAGCAAAACCGCGATTTCAAAACCGACCGGAGATATTCCAAATGGCCAGACCCAAGATTGCGCTGATCGGCGCGGGGAACATCGGCGGCACGCTCGCGCACCTTGCAGCTGTCAAGGAACTGGGTGACGTTGTCCTGTTTGACATTGCTGACGGGCTGCCGCAGGGCAAAGCGCTCGACATTGCCGAGTCCGGCCCGTCCGAGGGCTTTGACGCGGCCATGTCCGGCACCAGCGACTATGCGGATATCGCAGGCGCGGATGTCTGCATCGTCACCGCAGGCGTGGCCCGCAAGCCGGGGATGAGCCGCGATGACCTTCTGGGCATCAACCTCAAAGTCATGAAGTCGGTCGGCGAAGGTATTGCCGCGCACGCACCCGACGCATTCGTGATCTGCATCACAAACCCGCTGGACGCGATGGTCTGGGCCCTCCGCGAGTTCTCGGGTCTGCCGCACAACAAGGTCTGCGGTATGGCGGGCGTTCTGGATTCGGCGCGCTTTGCGCATTTCCTGTCGGAAGAGTTCAACGTCTCGATGCGCGACGTCACAGCCTTCGTTCTGGGCGGCCACGGCGACACCATGGTGCCGTCGGTCCGTTATTCGACCGTCGCCGGCATCCCGCTGCCCGATCTGGTCGAGATGGGCTGGACCACGCAGGAGAAACTGGACGCCATCGTGCAGCGCACCCGTGACGGCGGTGCCGAAATCGTTGGCCTGCTGAAAACTGGTTCGGCTTATTACGCGCCCGCCACCTCGGCGATCGAAATGGCCGAGGCCTATCTGAAAGACCAAAAGCGCGTTCTGCCTTGCGCGGCCTATTGCAACGGAGAGTTCGGCGTCGATGGGATGTATGTTGGTGTGCCGACCGTTATCGGTGCCGGCGGCATCGAGCGGATCGTCGACATCAAACTGAACGAAGACGAGCAGGCGGGGTTCGACAACTCGGTCAACGCCGTCAAAGGTCTGATCGAAGCCTGCAAGGGCATCGACGGCTCGCTGAGCTAATCTCACGCCTGCACTAAAGCTGAGCCGGTCCGTTTCGGGCCGGCTCTTTTTTCATACTATCCGGACGACGACGGATTTCAGGACAAAACCCAATCGGCAGTGTTGGCGCAAACGTCGCAAATGCCTTTTTTGAATATGTTTTCCAGAGCGGTCAAAGAACTTTCGAATCAATAACGACGGCGGTTGAATTTTGTGATCACACGATAAAACGCTGTGATCACAAATCCGAAAAATCTTCGCTAATTTCCCCACCCCCATCAAAAAACCCTTTAAACTTGTCCCTTAGACCCCCCTATAACGGTTTAATCGTAGTCAGACGGGACAGTTTCGATGAACATTCACGAATATCAGGCCAAGGCTCTTCTTCGCAGCTATGGCGCTCCGGTCTCCGAGGGTCGCGCGGTTCTGCGCGCCGAGGAAGCCAAAACCGCAGCCGGTGAACTGGATGGACCGCTTTGGGTCGTCAAAGCACAGATCCATGCGGGTGGGCGCGGCAAGGGCTCCTTCAAGGAAGCCGATGCCGGTGAAAAGGGCGGCGTCCGTCTGACCAAGTCGGTTGAGGAAGCCGCCGATGAAGCCAAGAAGATGCTGGGCCGCACACTGGTGACCCATCAGACCGGCCCGGCTGGCAAGCAGGTCAACCGCATCTATATCGAAGCCGGTTCGGGCATCGAGCGTGAACTGTATCTGGCCCTGCTGGTGGACCGCCAGTCCAGCCGCATCTCGTTCGTATGCTCGACCGAAGGCGGCATGGACATCGAGGAAGTGGCCGCAGCCACGCCCGAGAAGATCCTGTCGTTCTCAGTAGACCCCGCGACCGGCTATCAGGCCTATCACGGCCGCCGCATCGCATTCTCGCTGGGTCTGGAAGGCGCGCAGGTCAAGCAATGCGTCAAGCTGATGAACCAGCTCTATAACGCCTTCGTCGAGAAGGACATGGAGATGCTGGAGATCAATCCGCTGATCATCTCGGACAAGGGCGACCTCAAGGTGCTGGACGCCAAGGTCGGCTTTGACGGCAACGCGATCTACCGCCACCCCGATATCGCCGAACTGCGCGACACGACTGAGGAAGATCCCAAGGAACTGGAAGCGTCAAAATACGACCTGAACTACATCGCGCTGGACGGTGAGATCGGCTGCATGGTCAACGGCGCGGGTCTGGCGATGGCGACGATGGATATCATCAAGCTCTATGGGGCCGAGCCTGCCAACTTCCTGGACGTTGGCGGCGGTGCGACCAAAGAGAAAGTAACCGAAGCGTTCAAGATCATCACCAGCGATCCGAACGTCAAAGGCATTCTGGTCAACATCTTCGGCGGCATCATGCGTTGTGACGTAATTGCCGAGGGCGTTGTCGCGGCTGTGAAAGAAGTCGGCCTGAAAGTACCGCTGGTCGTGCGCCTGGAGGGCACGAATGTCGAAAAGGGCAAAGAGATCATCAACACCTCCGGCCTGGACGTGATTGCGGCAGACAACCTGAAAGACGGTGCCGAGAAGATCGTGAAGGCGGTCAAGGGGTAAGCTCGGGTAGCTGGTTCAACTGCAGGGGCTGATAGGACATCCGGGATGCGCAGCGGTCTGAGAAACGCGTTTGAAACCTTGAGCTGGGCGCGGCGCCATAAAGGGCCGCGCTCGGGTCAGGGCTCGACGCTTGAGGCGACTGCTCCGCTGCGCGCGGCACTGCCCGGTATCTTTGAGAGGTATCGCGTCCGGACATTTCTTGATGCGCCCTGTGGGGACTGGACATGGATGCAGCATGTGGATCTGACGGGCATCGACTATACCGGCGGGGATATCTCGCTTGAGGTGGTTGACGCGGTCAAAGCCCGGCACGAGGCACCGGGTCGTTCCTTCATGCATCTGGACATCACGTCCGATCCGTTGCCCCGGGTCGACCTGATGAAGTGCCGGGATTGCCTGTTTCACCTGAAATGGTGGCTGCGCTGGGCCTTCTTCGAAAATTTCGTGCGAAGCGGGACACCCTACCTGTTGACCACAATGCATTACGTTCCCGTCAATAAAAGGCTGAGAGCCAATGCTGGCTTTCAAAGGTTCAGCCCCTGCGCCGCGCCATTTAATTTCGACGACCCCATTGAGACCATTTCGGAAACAGGCGAGATCAACCTGGACCCCGAGTATCTGCAAAGCCCGGCGGGGCGGAACCAGCGGTCATTGGGGATTTGGTTACGCGAACAGGTCATCGCCGCCCTCGAGCGGCACAGAGGTGCGTCATGAAAGGCGCTGAAACCCTATCATGATCCGTTGGGCATTCATATCGCTTTTGACGCTGGCGCAACCGGTTCTGGCGCAGCAGGGCGTAACGCTGCGTGATGCGGCGCAGGCCAATGTCACCGGCCTGACCTATTGGTGCGTCGAGGTGATGTTCCGTCGGGCGCAGGCCGCACAGGCCTTTCCGGCGGCGGGGTTCACCTATCGCAAGGTCGATCGCGGCGTGAACGAATACGGCATTCATCGGGGCAGCAGCCACTATTTCGACGCACCCGCAAACACGGCGCATGCCGAGGTGGACGATACCAGCCGTCCCGCCGGTCTTTGCACTGTGTACACAACCCATCTGAATCAGGCGGACATGGCGGCGATCGTGGGCCGAACGCTTTACCAGTATTTTCCGACGACTGAGCAGTTCAGCTCGACAAGCTGGCATATCTCATTGGACGGCGGCTTGCCGTTGATCATCGAACTCTCAACCATCCAGAACAACCACAGATATGAAACTCCGGGCACTGTGCGCGTCTCTATGACCTATCCCGGCTAGCAGGAACAAAGGAAAGTAAATGGCAGTCCTCATCGACGAAAACACCAAGGTCATCTGTCAGGGCTTCACCGGCTCGCAGGGCACATTCCACTCTGAGCAGGCCATCGCCTATGGCACCAAGATGGTCGGCGGTGTAACCCCGGGCAAAGGTGGCATGACCCATCTTGACCTGCCCGTGTTCAACTCGGTCCACGAGGCCAAGCATGTGACCGAAGCCAACGCCAGCGTGATCTACGTTCCTCCGCCGTTTGCAGCCGACTCGATCCTCGAAGCGATTGATGCCGAGATGGAAGTGATCGTCTGCATCACCGAAGGCATCCCGGTTCTGGACATGATGAAGGTGAAGCGCGCGCTGGAAGGCTCAAGCTCGCGCCTGATCGGCCCGAACTGCCCCGGTGTCATCACGCCCGACGCCTGCAAGATCGGCATCATGCCCGGTCACATCCACAAGCGCGGCTCGGTCGGCGTTGTGTCGCGCTCGGGCACCCTGACCTATGAGGCGGTCAAGCAGACCACCGATGTGGGTCTGGGCCAGTCCACCTGCGTGGGCATCGGCGGCGACCCGATCAAAGGCACCGAGCATATCGACGTGCTGGAATGGTTCCTGGCCGATGACGAGACCGAGTCGATCATCATGATCGGTGAAATCGGTGGTTCCGCCGAGGAAGAAGCCGCGCAGTTCCTGGCAGACGAGGCCAAGAAGGGCCGCAAAAAGCCAACCGCCGGTTTCATCGCGGGCCGCACAGCCCCTCCGGGCCGTCGCATGGGCCACGCGGGCGCGATCGTCGCCGGTGGCAAAGGCGGTGCCGAGGACAAGATCGAAGCCATGCGCTCGGCCGGTATTGTCGTGGCCGAAAGCCCGGCACAGCTGGGTGAGGCTGTGCTGGAAGCGATTGGGTAAGTGACCAAGGACCGGGCATATGCTCTGAGTGCAGAGCCTGGAAAAAGGGTGGGCGAAAAACGTCCGCCCTATGTCCCTATCTTTTTACCGCGTAAATTGGCTACTTGGGCAATTCCATTCGTCGCGATATTGGCTGCAACATTCGCTCAATCCAAGGCTGCGTCCGCTGCCGATGGTCGGTTCGTAACGCGATGGTCGGTAAGCCCATGACCTTCTCTGACGCCATCCGCACCTGTTTCTCAAAGTTCTTCACCTTCTCGGGCCGTGCCTCGCGGCCCGAATACTGGTTCTTTTTCCTGTTCATCGTGATCTGGAACATCATTGCCGGTATCATCGACTGGCAGTTCTTCACTCAGGTCGCGGTCAGTGAAAGCGATGAGGTCAAGTCCGTCGCCGCCACGTCCCGGCAACCTGTGCAGAGCATTGTCGGCCTGATCGTATTCTTTCCGCATCTGGCCGTGGCCTTCCGCCGGATGCACGACACCGGGCGGAGCGGGATTTATGCCCTGCTGCCGATCCTGCTGATTGTGGGCGCGTTTGCGGTTCTGATCTTTGGCATCGGCCTCGCCAGCCAGTTCCACGGTGGTACGATGGATATTCTGCTGACACGTGCCACGCTGCTGATCGTCATTCCGACACTGCTTGTTCTGTTTGTGTCGCCCCTTCTGGTGCTGTGGTGGCTGACCCGCCCCAGCCAGCCAGGCACCAACCAATACGGTCCCAACCCATATGAGGTAGCCCAATGACCGAACATTCGCCCAACTCAGCCTTTCATGCCTCGAGCTTCATGCAAGGGCATAATGCCGAATATCTGGAGCAGCTTTACGCCCAGTACACCAAGAACCCCGGTGCGGTGGATGCCGCCTGGGCCGAGTTCTTCAAAGCCATGGGCGACGACGCGCCGGATGTGCAGAAAGAAGCGGAAGGGCCATCCTGGGCACGCACGGACTGGCCGCCGGTGCCGGCGGATGACCTGACGGGTGCGCTGACCGGCGAATGGGCCGAGATCGACGCCAAGGCGGCAGGCAAGAAGATCAAGGACAAGGCTGCGGCCAAGGGTGTCGAGGTCAGCGACGATCAGATCAAGCGCGCGGTGCTGGACAGCCTGCGGGCCCTGATGCTGATCCGGGCCTATCGTATCCGGGGCCACCTGGCCGCCGATCTGGACCCGCTTGGCATGCGCGCCGCCAGCAACCACCCCGAGCTGGACCCAAGGACCTACGGCTTTACTGATGCCGACATGGACCGACCGATCTTCATCGACAACGTTCTGGGCCTGCAGATGGCCAGCATGCGTCAGATCGTCGAGATCGTGAAGCGGACCTATTGCGGCACCTTCGCGCTGCAATACATGCATATCTCTGACCCGGAAGAGGCCGCATGGCTGAAAGAACGGATTGAGGGATACGGCAAGGAGATCGCCTTCACCAAGGAAGGCCGCAAGGCGATCCTGAACAAGATGGTCGAGGCAGAAGGGTTCGAAAAGTTCCTGCACGTCAAATACATGGGCACCAAACGGTTCGGTCTGGACGGCGGGGAGGCGCTGATCCCCGCGATGGAACAGATCATCAAGCGCGGCGGCGCGCTGGGTCTGAGCGATATCGTGATCGGGATGCCGCACCGGGGCCGTCTGAACATTCTGGCCAACGTGATGGGCAAGCCCTATCGCGCCATCTTCAACGAGTTCCAGGGCGGCAGTTTCAAGCCCGAGGACGTGGACGGTTCGGGCGACGTGAAATACCACCTCGGCGCGTCCAGCGACCGCGAGTTCGATGGCAACTCGGTGCACCTGTCGCTGACCGCCAACCCATCGCACCTTGAGGCGGTGAACCCGGTGGTTCTGGGCAAGGTCCGCGCCAAGCAGGATCAGTTGAACGACACCGACCGCACTAAGGTGATGGCCATTCTGCTGCACGGTGATGCGGCCTTTGCCGGTCAGGGTGTCGTGGCCGAAGGGTTCGGTCTGTCGGGTCTGCGCGGGCACAAGACCGGCGGCACCATGCACATCGTCGTGAACAACCAGATCGGTTTCACGACCGCGCCGCACTTCTCGCGCTCCAGCCCCTATCCCACCGATATCGCGCTGATGGTCGAGGCACCGATCTTCCACGTGAATGGCGACGACCCCGAGGCCGTGGTACATGCCGCCAAGGTGGCAACCGAGTTCCGTCAGAAGTTCCACAAGGACGTGGTCATCGACATCTTCTGCTATCGCCGGTTCGGGCACAACGAGGGCGACGAGCCCATGTTCACCAACCCGATCATGTACAAGAAGATCAAGACGCATAAGACCACGCTGTCGCTTTATACCGAGCGGCTGGTCAAGGACGGCCTGATCCCCGAGGGCGAGATTGAGGACATGAAGGCGGCCTTCCAGGCGCATCTGAACAACGAGTTCGAAGCCGGAAAGGACTATAAACCCAACAAGGCCGACTGGCTGGACGGGCGCTGGTCCCATCTGGACAAGAACAAAGAAGAATACATGCGCGGCGAGACGGCCATCACACCCGAAACGCTGAGCGAAATCGGAGGTGCGCTGACCCGTGCGCCCGAGGGCTTTGCCCTGCACAAAACCGTGGGTCGTCTGCTGGATCACAAGAAACAGATGTTCGAGTCGGGTCAGGGGTTCGACTGGGCCACGGGCGAGGCGCTGGCCTTCGGGTCGTTGCTGACCGAGGGCTACCCGGTGCGACTGGCAGGTCAGGACGCGACGCGCGGCACGTTCAGCCAGCGCCACTCGGGTTTCGTCCACCAGGAAACCGAAGAGCGTTATTACCCGCTGAACCATATTCGCGCGGGCCAGTCGCAATATGACGTGATTGACTCGATGCTGTCCGAATACGCGGTTCTGGGTTTCGAATACGGTTATTCGCTGGCGGAACCCAACGCACTGGTTCTTTGGGAGGCGCAGTTTGGTGACTTTGCCAACGGTGCGCAGATCATGTTCGACCAGTTCATCAGCTCGGGCGAAAGCAAATGGCTGCGAATGTCCGGTCTGGTCACGCTGCTGCCGCATGGGTTCGAAGGTCAGGGACCTGAACACAGCTCGGCCCGTCTGGAGCGGTTCTTGCAGATGTGCGGTCAGGACAACTGGATCGTGGCCAACTGTACGACGCCTGCGAACTACTTCCACATCCTGCGCCGTCAATTGCACCGGACGTTCCGCAAGCCGCTGATCCTGGTGACGCCAAAATCGCTGCTGCGCCACAAGCTGGCGGTCAGCACGTCCGAGGACTTCACCACCGGATCAAGCTTCCACCGGGTGCTGTGGGACGACGCGCAGAAGGGTAATTCGGACACCAAGCTGGTTGCCGATGACAAGATCAAACGCGTCGTCATGTGTTCCGGCAAGGTCTATTTCGACCTGCTGGAGGAACGCGACGCGCGCGGCATCGATGACGTCTACCTGATGCGGATCGAGCAGTATTACCCGTTCCCGGCGCATTCGCTGATCAACGAGCTTGAGCGCTTCAAGGGTGCCGAAATGGTCTGGTGTCAGGAAGAACCCAAGAACCAGGGCGCCTGGTCCTTTATCGAGCCCAATATCGAATGGGTGCTGACCCGTATCGGCGCAAAACATACTCGCCCGGTCTATGCCGGTCGCGCTACCTCGGCCTCGCCCGCGACGGGTCTGGCCAGCCAACACAAAGCCCAACAAGAGGCGCTCGTGAACGAAGCGCTGAGCATTGAAGGAAAGTAAGCGATGACGATTGAAGTTCGTGTTCCCACGCTTGGCGAATCCGTCACAGAAGCCACAGTCGCAACATGGTTCAAGAAACCCGGCGACGCCGTGGCAGTGGACGAGATGCTGTGTGAACTGGAAACCGACAAGGTGACAGTTGAAGTACCCTCGCCCGCCGCAGGCGTGATGGGCGAGATTGTAGCGGCAGAGGGTGAAACGGTTGGCGTGAACGCCCTGCTGGCCACCATTACCGCCGGTGAAGGCACCGCCCCTGCGCCAGCTGCGGCCGCCCCGGCTCCGGCGGCAGCGCCGGCAGCATCCGGAGGCAGCGTCGACGTGATGGTCCCGACTTTGGGCGAGTCCGTTACCGAAGCAACCGTATCCACCTGGTTCAAGCAGGTTGGTGACAGCGTGGCGCAGGACGAGATGCTGTGTGAGCTGGAGACCGACAAGGTGTCTGTCGAGGTCCCGGCCCCGGCAGCCGGCGTTCTGGCCGAAATCGTGGCGCCCGAAGGGTCGACCGTGGACGCAACCGCGAAACTGGCGGTGATCTCGGGTGCGGCCGCTGGCACGGCGCCCGCACCGGCTGTTGCTGCCGCTGCGGCTGCTCCGGCGGCGGCCAGCGCTGGCAAGGACGTTGCAAACGCGCCGTCCGCCGAGAAGGCGATGGCCGAGGCCGGTCTGTCCTCCGATCAGGTCACGGGCACGGGCCGCGATGGCCGCATCATGAAGGAAGACGTGGCAAAAGCTGTTGCAGCGGCTACAGCCCCAGCGCCTGCGGCGGCTGCGTCCGCCCCCGCTGCCCAGGCCCCGCGCGCACCGGTCGCCGCCGAGGACGAGGCCCGCGAGGAGCGCGTGCGCATGACCCGTCTGCGCCAGACCATCGCCAAGCGCCTGAAGGATGCACAGAACACCGCCGCGATCCTGACCACCTATAACGAGGTGGACATGACCGAGGTGATGGCCCTGCGCAACCAGTACAAGGAGCAGTTCGAGAAGAAGCACGGTGTGCGGCTTGGCTTCATGTCCTTCTTCACCAAGGCTTGCTGCCACGCGCTGAAAGAGGTTCCGGAAGTCAACGCCGAGATCGACGGCACCGATATCGTCTACAAGAACTTCGTGCACATGGGGGTTGCCGCCGGCACGCCTCAAGGTCTGGTTGTTCCGGTCATCCGCGACGCTGACAGCATGTCCTTTGCCGCGATCGAAAAAGCCATCGCCGAAAAGGGCAAGCGCGCCCGTGACGGCAAGCTGTCGATGGCCGAAATGCAGGGCGGCACCTTCACCATCTCGAACGGTGGTGTCTACGGCTCGCTGATGTCGTCGCCGATCCTGAACCCCCCGCAATCGGGTATTCTGGGCATGCACAAGATCCAGGACCGTCCGATGGTCATCAATGGTGAGATCAAGATCCGCCCGATGATGTATCTGGCGCTGTCCTACGATCACCGGATCGTTGACGGCAAAGGCGCCGTGACCTTCCTTGTACGTGTAAAAGAGGCGCTGGAAGATCCGCGCCGCCTGCTGATGGATCTGTAATCATGGCGACACATGTACTCTGGCAGGCCGATGTGGCCGATTTCGATGCCTGGCTGAAAGTGTTCCGCGAGGATCTGCCGATGCGCAAGGCCGCGGGCATCCGCGACCTTCATGTCTGGCGGGACCCCGATCAGAAGGATCACGCAATTGCAATGTTCGAGGTGGTGGATCTGAACAAGGCGAGGGATTTTTTCGGATCCGAGGAACTGGCCATGCATCACGAGCGCGGCGGCATTGCCCATATCACGATCAAGCTGTTGGAACCCGTCTAAGGACGAACATGCCCCGACCCGCCGATGCCGGGTCGAGCGGCCACCGGGCGATCCGGTCGAGTTAGGAGAATATTATGGCAAATTATGACGTCATCGTAATCGGCGCCGGACCCGGCGGCTATGTCTGCGCCATCCGCTGCGCTCAGCTGGGGCTGAAAACCGCCGTGGTCGAAGGCCGCGAGACGCTGGGCGGTACCTGTCTGAACGTGGGCTGCATCCCGTCAAAGGCGCTGCTGCATGCCAGCCATCAGCTGCACGAGGCCGAGCATAACTTTGCCAAGATGGGCCTGAAGGGCAAATCTCCATCGGTCGATTGGAAGCAGATGCAAGTCTACAAGGACGAGGTGATCGAGGGCAACACCAAGGGCATCGAGTTCCTGTTCAAGAAGAACAAGATCGACTGGCTGAAGGGATGGGGTTCGATCCCCGCTGCCGGTCAGGTCAAGGTGGGCGATGAGGTGCATGAGGCCAAGAACATCATCATCGCCTCCGGCTCCGAACCGTCTGCTCTGCCGGGTGTCGAGGTCGATGAAAAGGTCGTCGTGACATCGACAGGAGCGCTGTCGCTGGGCAAGATTCCGAAGAAGATGGTCGTCATCGGCGCCGGCGTGATCGGGCTGGAACTGGGCTCGGTCTACGGCCGCCTGGGGGCCGAGGTGACGGTGATCGAATTCCTCAAGGAAATCACGCCGGGCATGGACCCCGAGGTTCAGAAGACCTTTCAGCGCATCCTCAAAAAGCAGGGCCTGAAATTCGTCATGGGGGCGGCAGTCCAGAAGACCGAAGCCACCAAGACCAAAGCCAAGGTGACCTACAAGCTGCTCAAGGACGACAGCGAACACGTGATCGAAGCCGATACCGTGCTGGTCGCCACCGGGCGCAAGCCGTACTCGGATGGATTGGGACTGGACGCTCTCGGTGTTGAGATGACGCCACGCGGCCAGATCAAGGTTGGGGCTGACTGGCAGACCAATGTGCCGGGGATCTATGCCATCGGTGACGTGACCGAAGGCCCGATGCTGGCGCACAAGGCCGAAGACGAAGGCATGGCCGCCGCCGAGCAGGTTGCAGGCAAGCATGGGCACGTCAACTATGGTGTCATTCCCGGCGTGATCTACACCTGGCCCGAGGTGGCCAATGTGGGCGAGACCGAAGCGACCCTCAAGGAACAGGGCCGCGCCTACAAGGTCGGCAAGTTCATGTTCATGGGCAATGGCCGCGCCAAGGCGAATTTTGCTGCCGATGGATTTGTCAAAATCCTCGCCGACAAGGACACGGACCGAATTCTGGGCGCGCATATCATCGGCCCGGCTGCCGGCGATCTGATCCACGAGGTCTGCGTGGCGATGGAATTTGGTGCCTCGGCCGAAGATCTGGCCCTGACCTGCCATGCCCACCCCACCTATTCCGAAGCGGTGCGCGAAGCAGCACTGGCCTGTGGCGACGGTCCGATACACTCGTAGGGATCCACCAGCCTGAACCAAGGGATGCGAGGCTCTGCCTCGCGCTCCGGGATATTTGGGGCCAGATGAAGTTCGGATCCGCTCTTCATCTGGCTGAAAGTATCCCGGGGGAGTCGCGCGGTACGCGCGGCGGGGGCAGAGCCCCCGTTACCACATGGTTTTTGCCGCGCGGGCGCCCCATTCACGATCGTAGTCCGCGCCGCCTTCCTCGCCATCTGACGCTTCGGCCAGCATTTCGCCAATCGTTGGCAGATCGGTGCTCTCGCCCATGCCAGCCCAAGTTCCGGCCCGCATCAGGGCGCGGGCGCATTGGGTGTAGATTTCGTCTATTTCGATGACAATGACGGTTGTCGGGGTCTTTCCGAGTTTTTCAAACCCGTCACGCATTCCGGTATCTGCGGTCAGGCGCGCGGTGCCGTTCAGCCGAACGACGTTGTTCGACCCCGGCACCATAAACATCAGCGAAACGCGCGGGTCGCAGACGATATTGCGCAAGGAATCCAGCCTGTTGTTTCCACGCCAATCCGGAAGCGCCAGAGTTTTGGCGTCAAGCTCCAGCACCACGGGGCCATCATCGCCACGCGGGCTGCCATCGACACCTTCGGGGCCCACCGTGCTGAGAATACAAAGGCGTGAAGCCATGATCCATTTCCGGTAAAGCGGTGTCAGATGGCGCACCACCTTGCGCAAGGACGGCGCGCCGGGTTTGCCATAAAGCGCCTCAAGCGCGGCTATGTCGTCAATGAACTCCATCCGGATCAAACCCCACTTCCCGCATCAAACTGTTCGACCGCGTCTCGATCTCCTGTTCCAGCCGGTCCAGAAATTCGTCCCGGGCCACACCCGGTTCGATCTGATCCAGGAAATCGACAATTGCAAGGCCGGGCTTGCGCATGATCCCGGAGCGGGGCCAGAAAACGCCCGCATTGGTGGCTACCGGAACACATGGGAACCCGAGACCTTCATATAGCACCGCGGTTCCGACCTTGTATGGTTTCTGAACGCCCGGCGCGACACGGGTGCCTTGCGGGTAGATCACCAATTGTCCGGGTTCGGTGAATTCCTTTGCAACGTCCTTGACCATCTTCGCTACGGCCGCGCCCCTTTTGCCGCGGTTGACCGGAATGCACCCCAAGCGGCGGGCATACATGCCAATGATCGGGGTCCACAGAAGCTCTCGTTTCATGATGAACTTGCCGTGGGGGATGGCGCTGAAGATCATGATGATGTCGAGGAAGGACTGGTGCTTGGCGCCGATGACGACTTCGTCATGGGGGGGTGATCCGCGCACCTCGCAGCGGATGCCGACCATCCAGCGGGCCAGCCAAATCGTGCTGCGGGCGTAGGTCTTGCAGGCCTGCAATGCGCCGCGTTTGGTGAACAGGGCATAAGGCGCGAATACAATGCCAAGGATCAACATCCAGGCATAGATTGTGATCATGAAGATCAAAGAGCGAATCCATTGAAAACCTGTTCGCATCAGGAAAGCTCCTTTAGTTTTCTGCGGGCGGCGCTCCAGGTCGCGAAGAACGCAACCGTAGCACCCAGAAGCGGGATGACGGCCGGCAGCAACCATCCTGCCCCCTGAAAGCCGAGCCCGGTCAGAAACCCGCCCGCATCCGAGGTTTCGGGCAGCAGTGACACGCCGATCATTCCAAACAGTGTTCCGATCCCGGCCCCCAGCAGCGCCCGATAGGTAAAGCGGCGAACGAAGGCTCCGGCGATGAAACGGTCGCGGGCACCGACCTGGCGTAGGACCTCGATGATCCGGGCGTTGGCGGCCAACGAGGCATTGGCGGCCAGCGTGATCATGGCGGCGGTTGCACCGCCGATCAGCAGAATGGAAATCCAGCCCAGTCGCCGCACCGACATGGCCGCGTCAACCAGCGGCGCGCGCCAGCGCGTGTGGTCATCCAGAACCGCTCCAGGCACCTCGGCGCTCAGTCGGAGGCGCAGCCCGGCGGCATCCAGCCCCGGTTCGCCTTCGATAATCTCGATCAGTTGCGGCACGGGCAGCGTATCCAGTGGCAGATCGGGTCCGAACCATGGCGATAGCAGAGCGGCCTGTTCCTGATCCGTCAAGGCGCGGGCCGAGGCGACTCCAGGGGTCTGGCCAAGGACGGTCAGGGCGGCTTCGGTCTGGGCCGCAAGCTGTCCTGCAGGGGCGTTGATGCGCAAGGTGGCGGCACCGGCCAGTTCCGACGCCCAGCGATCCGCCACGCGGCCCGAAGCCAGCGACAGGGCCAGCGCAAATACCGCCAGAAATCCCATCGCGCCCGAGACGAACAGGGTCAGATGCGCGGTATACCCTGTGGGCGGAACCACCCGGTCGGCGCGTTTGTCGCGCGACAGCAGGTTGCGGATGGTGCCATTGCTCATAGATCGGCCCCCGCGAGCTGCAGCTTGCGCTGCGAGATCCGCAGAACACGCGCCTGTACCTGGCTTTTGGCGGCGCGGATCAGGCTGAGGTCATGGGTCGCGATCAGCACCGTTTTGCCCATCCGGTTCAGTTCGACCAGCAGGCGCAGCAGGCGCTGCGACATTTCCCAGTCCACATTGCCGGTGGGTTCATCCGCCAGCACCACATCCGGCGACAGGATCACCGCGCGGGCCAGCGCGGCGCGCTGGCGTTCGCCGCCCGACAGTTCCGGCGGATGCGCCTCAAGCCTTGATCCAAGCCCGACCCAGCTCAGCAGTTCTGTCAGATTGTCCTGTTCGGCCGTTTCGGCCCGCCCCGAAACCATCAGCGGCAGGGCCACGTTTTCCGCCAGTGTCATGTGGTCGAGAAACTGGCAATCCTGATGGACCACGCCGATCCGGCGACGCAACAGGGCCATCTGGTCGCGGTCCAGCCGGGCAATATCGCTGTCAAACGCGCTGAGACGACCGGATGTCGGCAACAGAGCGCCGTAGCATAGTTTGAGGAACGTGGTCTTGCCCGCACCCGAAGGACCGGTCAGAAAGTGGAAGGACCCCGGCGGCAGCTGAATCGACACGTCGCTCAGCAGTTCGCCGTCGCCATAGGTGTAGCTGACATTCTCCAGCTCGATCACAAGGTGCGCCCCCAGTTTTTTCTGCCGCTCTTCTTGCCCGAGCGCGGTTGCGGTTTCAATGCCTGCACCGGGTCGATTTGGTGACACTTGACCCGTGAAACCGAAATCGCCCTTTGCTGTTGGGTCTTAACGGAATATGGTTTCTTAAAAAACTACTATCAGGCCGATCAATCGGCCAGGAGGCAGCATGCGTCTTACGTGTCCCAATTGCAGTGCCCAGTATGAAGTTCCGGATGAGGTCATTCCGGAAGAAGGCCGCGACGTTCAGTGTTCCAATTGTGAAGAGACGTGGTTTCAGGCGAAGAACCCGGCTGAAGCAGCCTCTGCGCCCGAACCGGCAGCGCCGGATGCTGCAACCGATGAGGCGCCCGAGCCCGCATCGCCGCCAGCCGACGACTTGAACGAGCCCGCAGAGGCGCAGCCTGCCGAGGCCAAAAGCGGTGTCGACCCCTCTGTCGCCA
This sequence comes from Ruegeria sp. AB8, assembly GCF_056542605.1. Lineage (NCBI taxonomy): Bacteria > Pseudomonadati > Pseudomonadota > Alphaproteobacteria > Rhodobacterales > Roseobacteraceae > Ruegeria > Ruegeria sp. AB8. Next base: position 286,186 of record NZ_JBQGAB010000002.1, on the reverse strand, counting down.
GCATCCTGAAGGAGGAGGCAGCCCGCGAGGCGGAATTGCGGGCCAAGGAAGGGGGCGGCCTTGAAAGCCAGCCTGATCTTGCGCTGGAACCGGTCGCCAAACCGGCGCCTGCGACGCAATCCGTTCCCGTGGAAACCGCCGCCGATGCGGGGCAGAAAGACGCTTTGCCGGATGTCGAGGCGATCAATTCCAGCCTGCGCAGCGATGAGGTGAACGCGTCCGATACCGACGATCAGCCCGCGCCGCGCAAATCGGGCGGCTTTCTGCGGGGATTCTCACTGATCCTGATCATCGGCGTTCTTCTGTTTCTGGTCTACGGCAACGCGCAGCAGATCAGTGAAGCTGTTCCGCAGGCCGACCCTGTTCTGAAACCCTATGTCTCGCTGGTGGATCAGGCGCGTGTCTGGCTTCAGGCGCAATCCGGGGCGGTTCAGAACTGAGCCGCGCAAAACCAAGCGTCAGAAACGTTCCAGCAAGCGTTTGAGGTATTCCAGCTCGATCTTGGGCCGATCGGATTCACCGGTGCGGCGGCGGATTTCGTCCAGCAGTTCACGCGCGCGGCGATAGACGTCTTCCCCCTGCAACAGGTTGTCGTCGGTCGAGATCGACCCGGCAGCACCCGGGCTGCGGCCCAGCGGGTCACGGTTGTTGGCCTCCATGTCGCCTTCCTGCGAGCCCTGTCCCGGTTGGTTCTGTTGGTTCTGCGCCAGCGCCTCGCCCAGCGAGCGCATGCCCTCGCGCAGGGCCTCCATCGCTTCGGACTGTCGGTCAATGGCTTCGGCCAGATCGTCGCCGCGCAGGGCGTCTTCCGCTTCGTCCATGGCGCGACCGGCGCGGCCCAGCGCCTCGCGCGCCGCTTCACCTTCGGCGGTTCCGGCACCCGGCAAGCCCTGTTCCTGACGTCTGAGTTCCTCGCGCAGGGCCTGCTGGCGGTCTGCAAGCGATCCCTGGCCCTGTTGTCCGCCGCCGGCCTGATCGTCCGAGCCGTCACCCTGACCGCCCTGGCCTTCATGGCTCTGGCCCCGGCCCAGGCCACCGGAACGGCCTTCGTTGCCGCGGCTTTCGCCGGCCTGCGCACCGGGGTTGAACTGTTCCTGTAAATCCCGGAACGCCTGATCGCTGAGGCCCTGCTGTTCGCGCAGGGTTTCCGCAAGCCCTTCCATGGCCTGTTGACCCTCGGACTGTCCGCCCTGCCCCTGTCCTTGGGTCACGCGCATGTTTTCCATCATCTGCTGGAACTCTTCCAGCGCCTGCTGCGCCTCGGCCATGCGGCCCTGTTCCATCAATTCCTGAATGCGGTCCATCATCCGCTGCAGATCGTCCTGTGTCATCTGCAGAGACTCGCCATTTGGGCCTGTCTGGTTCTCACCACCTTCACTGTTTTCCTGCGCCAGCCGCTGAAGCTGTCGCATGTAATCCTGCGTGGCTTCGCGCAACTCCTGCATCAGCTCGGCGATTTCCTCGTCACTGGCCCCATTCTTCATCGCCTCCGTCAGGCGCTCCTGCGCGCGGCGCATGCGTTCCAGCGCATCGGCCAGAGTGCCATCTTCGATCAGCACGGCCAGATCCCACAGGGCCTGGGCTATCTCGGCCTGCTGATCCGGCTTCAGGCCATAATCGGTGAACGTCTCCAACCGGCGCAGCACGACCCGAAGCCTCAGATAGGCGGTGTCGGACCGAAACAAATCCTCGGGGCGGTGGGACACGGCGCGCAGAACTTGCGCAATGCGCGGCGCATTGGAACGGGCCCACAACAGGTCACGCCGTTGTTCAATCACCGCGGCAGCCAGCGGGTCGAAGAAACGGCGCGCAGGTAAGGCGGTCTTATAGGGATCGGACCAGGTTTCCTGATCGGCGGCATCCCGTGCCATCAGGGTTATCGTGACCGGTAGGTGCGCCCAGGGATGTTCCGAGAAATCCTCGATCAGGTCTTCCGTGAAATCGGCCCGGTCGCCGGTGATCGGCATGGGCAGTTCAACAGTCACGGCTTCGCGCGGTTCAGGGTCTGCAGTCAGGCCAAAGCGGCGATCAACCGAGGCCAGATCAAGTTCGATCAATGCGGTGCCCGAGACCACGCCATAATCATCGCTTGCCGCAAAGGGCAGTTTCATCTGACCACCCGCCTCGGCTTCGGCCACATCGGTCACCGCAATCTGCGGCGCCGCGTCGGCAAGCAGGTTCAGCGCCCATTCGCGCCCTGCGGGGCCTTCGATCTTCAATTGCCCTGAATGTTCGGCCACGAAATCCTGTTCGGGATTGGTCTCGGCCTCGGCCCCCAAAAGAGACGTGGTCTCGGTCAGGCTATGTGCCCCGACTTCACCATAAAAGCGCAACGTGATGCGGCTGCCCTGTGGAAGCGTCAGATCGGGGGCCGGCTGATCGGCCAGATAGAGCGTCGGCAGACCGGTGTATCTGGGCGGTTCGATCCAGCCTTCCCAGCTTGGCCCCTGCCCCGCTGTCGCGGTACCGGGCGTCATCTCGGCCACGGATCCGATACGCCAGAACGACCCGAACAGGGTTGCGATCACCAGCGCCAGAAGCGCTGCATAGCGCAAGGCAAATGGGTCGCGGTCTGCCAGCCGAAGGTCAGGCTTTACGGGTTCGGCCTGCGCCACCTTTTGTGCCATGCGTTTCTGGTGTGCCTGCCACAGGGCGACCGAGGCCGCGTCCATGGAGCCGATGGCCTGATCGTCCACCAAGGCCTGGATCGGGCGTCCCGGCAGTGTTTCATCCAGCCTCACCAACGCCTCGGCGCGTGTCGGCAGATGGAATCGCCTGACCCCGAACATGAGCGCAGAAAGCAGTCCGATCAGCGCGACACTGCCCGCCGCCCAGACAAATTCGACACTGACAAGATCCTGCAGACCCAACATCAGAGCGGCCAAAATGGCCATCAAAATCGAAAAAAACGGCCAAAACGCGCGCAAAACCCGCTCGGCCAGCATCCCTGCGTGCGTCAGCCACAGGGACAGCCGGGGAATAGGCAGGTTTGATCTGTCGCTCAAGGCGGGCCTCCTGATCAGGCCCGTGCGATCATCGCGTCAGAGCCATGGGGGTATGGTATCGCGGTTTATGATTTCGTCAAAGCTTGGGCGTTCACGAATAACCGCAAATTGATCCCCATGCACCAGAACCTCGGGGATCAGGGGACGGGTATTGTATTCGCTGGCCATCACCGCACAATAGGCCCCGGCGCTGCGGAACGCGACCAGATCACCGGCGTTCAGCGGCGGCATATCGCGCTGCTTGGCAAAGGTATCACCGGTTTCGCAGACCGGGCCCACGATGTCATAGGGTTGCTGTTCGACCCCCGGCGCGGGTTCATGAACGGCGACAATGTCATGATACGCCTCGTACATTGCGGGGCGGATCAGGTCGTTCATGGCGCCGTCAAGGATCAGGAAATCGCGACCCTCGCCGGATTTCACATAGATCACCTTGCTGACCATCAGCCCGGCATTTCCGGCAATCAATCGGCCCGGCTCGATCTCGATCTCGCAACCCAGATGGCCCAGCGTTTTCTTGATCAGTGCACCGTATTCCACCGGCAGTGGTGGTGCGTCATTCGAGCGGGTGTACGGAATGCCGAGGCCACCGCCCAGATCGAGGCGACGAATATCGTGCCCTTCAGACCGCAGCTTTTTGGTCAGCTCCGCCACTTTGGCGTATGCCAGTTCGAACGGCTCAAGCTCGGTCAGTTGTGAGCCGATATGAACGTCGATGCCAATCACCTCCAGCCCGGGCAGGCTGGCAGCATGGGCGTAGACTTCGGAGGCGCGCGCAATCGGGATGCCGAACTTGTTCTCGGACTTGCCGGTCGCGATCTTGGCGTGGGTTTTGGCGTCGACGTCGGGGTTCACCCGCACTGTGATCGGCGCCACAACGCCCAGCTCCAGCGCGACGGCATTGATCACCTCCATCTCGGGCTCGGATTCCACATTGAACTGGCGGATGCCACCGGTCAGTGCGGTGCGAATTTCATCCGCCGTCTTGCCAACGCCCGAAAACACGATCCTGTCGCCCGGCACACCGGCTGCCTTGGCGCGCAGGTATTCCCCGCCCGAGACCACGTCCATTCCCGCACCGGCTTGCGCCAGCGTTTTCAGAATCGCCTGATTGCTGGCCGCCTTCATCGCGTAGCAGACAAGGTGGTCGGTGCCCTCAAGCGCGTCATCGAACAGCTGAAAGTGCCGCAGCAATGTCGCGGTGGAATAGACGTAGAACGGCGTTCCGACCGCGGCTGCAATCTCGGAAATCGGGACATCCTCGGCGTAGAGCGCGCCGTCGCGGTAGAGAAAGTGATCCATGACTGCGCGCTTAGACCAAAAAGGGCATTCGGAGCAAATGATTCCGGCGGAACCCTTATTTTGTCGTCGAAATTCCCACGCGGCCATACCCCGAGATGGAAATGCCCGAACCTCTGGGTTCCGCCGCCGGTTCAGAGCGCGGTTTGTAGTTTGGGTCGCAAGCTGCAAGGGCGGCCAGCGAAAGGATCAGAAGGAAGGTTTTCATCAAGAGTTTTTCGTTCTTTCGTTCGGCCGGTCAGACACCAAAGAACACACCGACGGGGCCGCGCCAGAACCCGACGCCTGCGCCGACGTGAACGCCATTTGATCCGACACCGACACTGGCGCTCATGGTTGGGGTGGTCGGCTCGCCGTCCGCACCGCACCCGGCCAGAGCAACTCCGACCGCGATCAGCATGAGGATGCGCATGACTTGTTTCACACCAGTCCCTTCCATCGCTCGGCCTGGGCGCGGACCTGATCCGGTGCCGTGCTGCCATAGGACTGACGTGAGTTTACCGAATTTTCGACGGTTAGGACAGAATAGACATCATTCGTGATATCGGCATGGACAGACTGCATATCCTCAATGGTCAGATCGGGCAGGTCGCAGCCCTTGCTTTCAGCCATAGCCACAAGCGCGCCGGTGACGTGGTGGGCGTCGCGGAACGGCAGGCCCAGAACGCGCACCAGCCAGTCAGCCAGGTCGGTGGCGGTCGAAAAACCGGAACCGGCGGCTGCGGCAAGACTGTCGCGGTTGGCGGTCATGTCCTTGACCATGCCCTCCATCGCCGCCAGCGCCAGCATCCAGTTGTCGGCGGCATCAAAGACCTGCTCTTTGTCTTCTTGCATGTCCTTGGAATAGGCCAGCGGCAGACCCTTCATCACCATCATCAGAGCAGTGTTGGCCCCGAAAATGCGTCCCACCTTGGCGCGGATCAGTTCCGCCGCATCCGGGTTCTTCTTTTGCGGCATGATCGACGATCCGGTCGAGAACCGGTCGGACAGCGTCACAAACCGGAACTGGGCCGAGGACCAGATTACCAGCTCCTCGGCAAAGCGCGACAGATGCACGGCACAGATCGAGGCGGTCGAAAGGAATTCCAGCGCGAAGTCGCGGTCGCTGACCGCATCCAGCGAGTTCGCCGCGGGGCGGTCAAAACCGAGCGCCTCGGCCGTCATGTGCCGGTCGATCGGGAAAGAAGTGCCCGCAAGCGCGGCGGCACCCAGCGGCGATTCGTTCATCCGGGCTCGGGCGTCGCGCACGCGGGATAGATCGCGGCCAAACATCTCGACATAGGCCATCATGTGGTGACCCCACGTCACTGGCTGCGCGGTTTGCAGATGGGTAAATCCGGGCATGACCCAGTCCGCCCCGGCCTCGGCCTGCGCCAAAAGCGCGCGGATCAGGGCCAGCAACCCGGTTTCCGCCGCGTCCAGCTGATCGCGGACCCAGAGTTTGAAATCGGTTGCCACCTGATCGTTACGGCTGCGGCCCGTGTGCAAACGGCCTGCGGGCTCTCCGATTACTTCCTTCAGGCGCGCTTCGACATTCATGTGGATGTCTTCCAGCGCGGTCGAGAACTCAAACTCACCCCGTTCAATTTCTGACAAAACGGTGAGCAGCCCTTCCCGAATGGCCTGCGCGTCACTATCAGTTATAACGCCCGTGGCAGCCAGCATGGCGGCATGGGCGCGCGAGCCTGCGATGTCCTGGGCTGCCATCCGCTGATCGAACCCGATCGAGGCGTTGATCGCCTCCATGATCGCGTCTGGTCCGGCGGCAAAGCGGCCGCCCCACATCTGGTTCGAGGATTGATCGGTCATGTTGGAAAACCCGGAGTTGATATGCGCCTGTTACGTCTGATCCCCCTTTATATGGCCCTTGCGCTGGGTGCAAATGCGGCTTTGGCCAGTGATGCCGAAACTCTGGCGCCGCTGCGGGACGGCAGCCTGAAACGGCTGATCCTGCACAAGGAACCCAAACCGGCCAAGACCATCGAGTTCCAGTTGGAAGACGACGGCGGGGTCGGCACACTTGAAGATTACGCCGGCAAATATGTGCTGGTGAATTTCTGGGCCACCTGGTGTGCGCCCTGTCGCAAGGAAATGCCCCAGATTGCAGAGTTGCAGGAAGAATTTGGCGGCGACAAATTTCAGGTTCTCACCCTGGCCACCGGTCGAAACACCCCTGCCGGGATCAAGAAGTTCTTCGACGAGAACGGAATCGTCAACCTTCCGCGCCATCAGGACCCCAGCCAGGCCGCCGCGCGTGAATTCGGCATCATCGCCTTGCCGATCACCGTCATCCTGAACCCCGAGGGACAGGAAATCGCGCGCCTGATCGGGGATGCGGAATGGAACTCGGACAGCGCCAAGGCGATCATCGCGGCGCTGGTCGGCACAGAGGGTGAAAGCTGAAAAAGACCATCGGTACAATCCGGTAATGTAGGCCCGTCCATTTCAATCTCGTGATATACTGTACCCGCCCCTCCTGTTGGGCGGGGCAGTTTGCGTTTTGGGAATGGAGGTGACGATGAGACCTGTGGTTTTGCTGATTGGACGCTTGCCGAATGTGATCGGGGATGTCGCGCAGCAACTGGATCACCTGCCGATTCAATGGCTGGGTGCACATGACCCTGAGGAGGTGCGGCGGCAACTGGACGCCGAACCCCGGATCGCATGCGCCATCATGGGTGCGGGGCTGGATGACAAGGTACGGGGTGAAATGGTTGGCATTATCGCCTCCCGCCGTCCGGATATCTGCATTCACCTGAAAGACCGCACATCGGGTCCCGAAGGTTTGGTTCCGTTCGTCCGGCGCGTGGTGCAGCATGAAATCCTGGAAAGTCTGGAAAAAGGCTGACGCGACGCCACCTTTGACAGTCCGTTATCCGCCTTGCAACTTGTCGGCGGGAGGACGGAATGCCGCTTGAAATCCTGCTGGTTCTGGTGGTCGGCGGTATCGCCGGAATTACCCTGTTGCTGCATGCGACGGGCAAATCCCGTTTGCGCCTGCTGACATCGGACACGGCGCGGTCGGAATGGCTGCGACATGCCCCGGAGGACTACATCATTGATGTCATGATTGCCCATGACGGCCATACGGCGCTGATCCGCACGGACGCTGGCAAGGGGCTTTTGTGGTCGTTCGGTGCGGATACCGTGGCGCGGCATTTGCTTGATTTCGACTGGATGGACCATCCCAAAGGCATCGAGGTTCAGTTTCATGATTTCAGCACCCCACGCGTAATCCTCAGCCTTGATGACAGCGAACGCCAGCACTGGCGTCTGATGATGGACCCTTCATGACCGACCAATTGAGCTTTCCCGACGCCGTGCAATGGGCCGTCCCGTTCTTCATCGCCGCCATTCTGGCCGAGTTCCTGTGGATCGCCATCAAGGGCCGCGGTGGGCGGTATGAGACGCGCGACGCAGTGACCTCGCTGGTCATGGGCGCGGGCAACATCGCCTCGGGCTTTATGCTGGGCTTCATCGCATACGCCTTTTTCATGTGGCTGTGGCGGATCACGCCGCTGGACCTTGGCACCTCGATCCAGGTGATTATCCTGTGCTTCGTGCTGGATGACCTGCGCTATTACTGGGTGCACCGGTTCGGCCACCGCATCCGCTGGGTCTGGGCCAGCCATGTGAACCATCACAGTTCGCAGCATTACAACCTGACCACGGCGCTGCGGCAGACCTGGACCTATACGTTCACCTTCATGATGGTGGTGCGCGCGCCGCTGATCCTGCTGGGGTTCCACCCCGCGATGGTGCTGTTCGTCGGCGGGCTGAACCTGATCTATCAGTTCTGGATTCACACCGAAGCCATCAGCAAAATGCCGCGTTGGTTCGAGGCGGTGATGAACACGCCCAGCCATCACCGCGCGCATCATGGCCGCAATGCGCGTTACCTGGATTGCAACTATGCCGGTGTCTTCATCATCTGGGACAAGATGTTCGGTACTTTTGTACCGGAACAGGATGATGACCGAGTCGACTATGGGCTGGTGCATAATATCGGCACGTTTAACCCGCTGCGCGTGGCCTTTCACGAATGGGTCGGCATCTGGCGCGACACGACGCAGCCCGGGCTGACATGGCCGCAGCGCCTGGCCTATTGCTTTGCGCCGCCGGGCTACAGCCATGACGGAAGCCGGAAGAATTCTGAGCAGATCAAGGCCAGCCATCTGGCCCGACATCCCGAAGATCGCGGAACGCCCGGATTTGAACATCTCGAGGAATTTCTGCCCGCAAAACAGGCGGAACAATCCTGAGCGCAACGACTACCTTACGCTGAATACTTGAAATTATTGGCCCGGGCTTCATATTAGAACGATGTTTTGATTTAGCGTGCCCGGAGGCCATTATGTCTCGTACAACGACCCTTTATACTGTTTTTGGCCTGACCGGCCTTGTCCTTGCCATGCTGACAGCCATTGGCGGAGGACCTTCGGTATTCCTGGGTTTGGGCTTTGCAATGATGACGCTGGGCCTTCTTGGGGCCCTGATCGGCGCAGCAACCACATTGCGCCAGACCAGCCGATCGGCCAAGTGATCCCCGGCACATAGCAGCTTTTACGCTTCTGTCTCGATTAACGTCAGATTCACTTCTTTGCTCTGATATGGGCATCAGACCCCTATCAATTTTACGCAAGGATTGGGCGTGCCCATGCGGGACAGGAAACTGGCTGATCTGCCGGAAGGCGCGGACAATCCGCTGAACGCGGCGGTGGCTTCGCGCGATTTGTCGACGGTGCAAATGGCGACGGAGGCGGTGAAACACAAGCAATGCAAGCTGGCCTTTCAGCCGGTCATGCAGGCCAATGCCCCCCACGGCGTGGCGTTCTACGAAGGGTTTATCCGGGTGCTGGACGAAACCGGGCGGGTCATTCCCGCGCGCGAGTTCATGCCCGAGGTTGAAAACACGCCAATCGGGCGCGAGCTGGACTGTGTCGCGCTTGAAATGGGTTTGCGCACCCTGACGCGCAATCCGGGGATCCGACTGTCGATCAACATGTCGGCCCGCTCGATCGGTTACGCCCGCTGGTCGCGTATTCTTGAGCGGTTCATGAAAAATGACCCCGCTCTGGGTGAACGCCTGATCCTGGAAATCTCGGAAAGTTCGGCGATGCAGGTACCGGAACTGGTGGTCGATTTCATGGATCGTCTGCAGGCCCGCGGCATCGCCTTTGCGCTGGACGATTTTGGCGCCAGCAACTTTAGCTTTCGCCACTTTCGCGAGTTTCTGTTCGACGCGGCCAAGATCGACGGACAATTCGTGCGTGGTGTCAGCACGAACCCCGACAATCAGGCGCTGGTCAGAGCCCTGATCGCGGTTGCCTGCGAATTCGAAATCCTCGTGACCGCCGAATCGGTCGAAACCAAGCAGGATGCCGAGTTTCTGGTGGCCAGCGGTGTCGATTGCCTGCAGGGCTTTCTGTTCGGCGCGCCTTCGGTCAAACCGACGTGGAAAGCGGAAAAGACACAGGAGACAGGGACTTAACACCTGCCGCAACACATTTCAGCCTACGACCTGCCGCCCTGAGACAAGCTGCCCGTTGCTGCGCGTGCAGCATTGCGATATCCAAATGGTGCTGGAGCGGGGATCACGGGGCGCTCTTGATTGCAGGGGGATCCTCTACGATCTGCGCCGTCACATTTCCCACAGGACCATGACGGTAAAGGATTAATCGAATGACCAACGTAGTAATCGCATCCGCCGCACGTACCGGTGTCGGCAGCTTTGGCGGCTCGTTTGCCAACACCCCCGCCCACGATCTTGGGGCCGCTGTGCTTGAGGCCGTTGTCGAACGCGCGGGAATCGACAAAAGCGAGGTTAGCGAAACCATCATGGGCCAGGTTCTGACCGCCGCTCAGGGCCAGAACCCCGCGCGCCAGGCGCACATCAATGCCGGCCTGCCGCAAGAAAGCGCGGCCTGGGGCATAAACCAGGTCTGTGGCTCGGGCCTGCGTGCCGTTGCTCTGGGCGCACAGCACATCCAGCTGGGCGATGCCGACATCGTCACCGCCGGCGGCCAGGAAAACATGACCCTTTCGCCCCATGCTGCCGCCCTGCGCGCCGGTCACAAGATGGGCGACATGAAATACATCGACACGATGATCCGCGATGGTCTGTGGGATGCCTTCAACGGTTATCACATGGGTCAGACCGCTGAAAACGTCGCCGAGAAGTGGCAGATCAGCCGCGACATGCAGGACGAATTCGCCGTTGCCTCGCAGAACAAGGCCGAGGCCGCGCAGAAGGCCGGCAAGTTCGCCGACGAGATCACGCCGTTCACCATCAAGACCCGCAAGGGCGACATCGTGATGGACAGCGACGAATACATCCGTCACGGCGCGACCATGGAAGCCATGGCCAAGCTGCGCCCTGCCTTCACCAAGGACGGTTCTGTCACCGCGGCAAACGCCTCGGGCCTGAACGACGGCGCGGCCGCAACCCTGCTGATGTCTGCTGAAAACGCCGAAAAGCGCGGGATCGAGCCGCTGGCCCGTATCGCATCCTACGCCACTGCCGGTCTGGACCCGTCGATCATGGGCGTGGGCCCGATCTACGCGTCGCGCAAGGCGCTGGAGAAAGCCGGCTGGTCGGTAGACGATCTGGATCTGGTCGAGGCGAACGAAGCCTTTGCCGCGCAGGCCTGCGCCGTGAACAAGGACATGGGCTGGGACCCGTCGATCGTGAACGTGAACGGCGGCGCGATTGCCATCGGCCACCCGATCGGTGCCTCGGGCTGCCGTGTTCTGAACACGCTGCTGTTCGAAATGAAGCGCCGCGACGCGAAGAAGGGTCTGGCAACCCTGTGCATCGGCGGCGGCATGGGTGTCGCCCTGTGCGTGGAGCGCGACTAAGTGCGTTGAGAACCAAATAGAAAAGGGCGTCCCACGGACGCCCTTTTTTGTTACAATCAAGCCTTACACCGTAGCTGCGACAATTTCGCTGAGCAGAAAAGCAAAGACCTGAACGAAACGATATTGCGCACCATTCTCTCTCAGAGTAACAGAATTACCAAGCCGACTAAATTTGGAGGACTCCTAAATGGCACGTACAGCACTCGTAACCGGCGGCTCCCGCGGCATCGGCGCAGCAATTTCCAAGGCGCTCAAGGCCGAAGGGTACAACGTTGCAGCCACCTATGCGGGGAATGACGAAGCCGCCGCGAAATTCACTGAGGAAACCGGTATCGCCACCTATAAGTGGAACGTCGCCGACTATGACGAGTCCAAGGCGGGTATCGAAAAGGTCGAGGCCGAAGTTGGCCCGATCGACATCGTTGTGGCAAATGCCGGCATCACCAAAGACGCCCCTTTCCACAAGATGACGCCTGAGCAGTGGCATCAGGTGATCGACACTAACCTGACCGGCGTGTTCAACACCGTGCACCCGGTCTGGCCCGGCATGCGCGAGCGTAAGTTTGGCCGCGTGATCGTCATCAGCTCGATCAATGGACAGAAGGGCCAGTTCGCGCAGGTGAACTATGCCGCAACCAAAGCGGGCGATCTGGGCATTGTGAAATCGCTGGCGCAGGAAGGTGCACGTGCGGGCATCACCGCCAACGCCATCTGCCCGGGCTACATTGCCACTGAGATGGTGATGGCTGTTCCTGAAAAAGTCCGCGAATCGATCATCGGTCAGATCCCGGCCGGTCGTTTGGGTGAGCCCGAGGAAATCGCGCGCTGCGTGGCGTTCCTGGCATCGGACGATTCCCAGTTCATCAACGGCTCGACCATCTCGGCCAACGGTGCGCAGTTCTTCGTCTGATCAAGAGCGATTGCAATTTTGAACGGGCCGGTCCAAATGGGCCGGCCCTGTCAATTTCAGATTCCCGAAGAGGCTGCCCCATGACCAGAATGCGCGCAACGGCCATTGGTTTTATTGCTGTGCTGCTGTGGTCCCTGCTGGCCCTGTTCACGGTCGGCTCGACACCGACACCACCGTTGCTGCTGAACGCCGTCTGCTTTTCAATCGGCGGCACCCTGGGCCTGATCTGGACCTGGGCCACCGGCGGAATGCAACAACTTGGGCGCGTACCCTGGACAACCTATCTGTTCGGAACGCTGGGTCTGTTCGGCTATCACGCCCTGTATTTCTCGGCACTGAGGATGGCCCCCGCGGCCGAGGCGGGTCTGATCGCCTATCTCTGGCCTTTGCTGATCGTGCTGCTGTCGGGGCTGTTGCCCGGCGAGCGGTTGCGCATCGGGCATCTGATTGGTGCCTGCTTCGGTTTCGCGGGCGCGGCGCTGATCATTGCCGGTGGCGGCAGCACCGGGTTTCAGGTGCAACACCTGCCCGGATATGCGCTGGCACTGATGTGCGCGTTGACCTGGTCGGGCTATTCCGTTCTGTCCCGGCGTCTGGGCGATACACCCACCAGTTCGGTTGCCGTTTTCTGCATGGCCGCGGCAATTGCCTCGGGCGCGCTGCATCTTGCCGTGGAAGAAACGCTCTGGCCCGCGACCGCATTCGGCTGGGCATCGATCCTTGCCCTGGGTCTGGGACCAGTCGGGCTGGCGTTTTATGTTTGGGATATCGGGGTCAAGCGGGGCGACATTCAGATACTGGGCACCGCGTCCTATGCGGCACCATTGCTGTCTACGCTTGCGCTGGTTCTGGCCGGGATCGCCGCCCCGTCCTGGGGTCTGGCGGTCGCGGCGCTGTTGATCACCGGCGGGGCCACAATTGCGGCGCGGGCCAGTCTGAAGTCCTAGTTCGCCCTGCCCTGAACTTGCATCGCCAATAACCTGTCGCGCCTTTGGTGCTTTCGGGACATTGGCGATACAGAGTGATTCAGGTCAGGTGCTGGACGCTTTAATTGGACAGGCGTTCGATCTCTTCCTTCAGCTTGAGCTTCTGCTTTTTGAGCTGCGCAATATGGAGATCATCAATTCCTGGCGAGCGTTGGGCTTTTTCCACTTCGAGACCGAGACTTTCGTGTTTTTTCTTCAGTTCCGTCAGATGTGCGCTCACGCTCATGGCGATCCTCCTTAGTTGGATGTCTGAGTATTACATGGGAAGTTGACCACATCGTTTCCAGCCTGTCACGCCGCAGACGCACAGAATCTGTCACAAATCCGACAAATTCGGCCGGTCACCGCCTATCAATCCGAAAATCCGGGCAGCGCGGCCCCGTTCCGCAGCACCGAAGTTACCTGGGGCGTATAGCTCTCACCGTCCCTCTCGTGCCGTGCGCCTTGGTGCAGGATCAGCGGGGAATGGAGCTGGAAGGCAGCGCGCCCCTCTTTCCGCGCGCGCAGAATGACCAGTTCGGCGTTTCGGGTCGCGCGCGGCGTCAGCGGCAGGACCTCGACTGAACCCAGTCTGCCGGCACAGGCCGACAACATGTCCGGCAGGCGTTCGGCCTTTTGGATCATGTGCAGATAGCCGCGCGGGGCAAGTCGCCTGGCGGCCACGCCGATCCAGTCCGACAGCGGTGTCTGCTCGCCCAGCGCCACCTGTCGCCCCGGATCCTGCGCCGGGCTGTGTGCGCCGGGGCGGTAATAGGGCGGGTTGGCGATAATGTGATCGAACTGTCTTTGCCTCAGATCATCGGGCAGATCGGTCAGGTTTGCCTGTATCACTTCCAGCGGCACATCGTTCTCTGCGGCGTTGCGCCGCGCCAGATCGGCGTAGGCGGGTTGCAATTCGACCCCCGTCAGGTGCAGGCCCGGCACGCGGGCGGCAAGGCAGAGGATGGCGGCGCCTGCCCCGCAGCCAAGCTCCAGCACGGTTTGGCCCGCCGTGGCTGGAACCGAGGCCGCCAGCAGAACCGGGTCAACACCTGCGCGATAGCCAGACAAAGGCTGCCACAGCCGCACGCGTCCGCCGAGGAACTCGTTGCAGCTCAGCTCGCTGTCGGAGAACCCGCTCATCGGCCTAAGGGGATGTCGTTGTCACGCATTACCCGTTCGGCGCGGATCAGGTCGTCGGCGCGCACCATCAGGCGGCGGGGGAAAATTCCTATACCGCCTTCGAGGATGCTCATATTTACGTCCATCTGAAAGCAGTCTATATCCTCGCCTTCAAGGAGAGCGGATGCAAAGGCCAGGATTGTCGGATCGGTGCTGCGCAATAGTTCTTCCATGGGGATGGATGTAAGGGCAAGGAGCGGCGGAAGTCGAGCCTTGTATCAGGAGTGTGATGAACGTCAGCACAATCTCGAAACCACATGAACGGCTGGCCGACATTCTGGCCGGTGAAATGGATGCGGTAAACCATCTGATCCGCACGCGCATGGCGTCGGAACACGCCCCCCGTATCCCCGAAGTGACCGCTCATCTGGTTGAGGCGGGCGGCAAGCGTCTGCGCCCCATGCTGACTCTGGCCGCAGCCCGTCTGTTTGGCTATTCAGGCGACCACCATGTGCGTCTGGCCGCGACGGTCGAGTTCATTCATACCGCCACGCTTCTGCATGACGACGTTGTGGACGAAAGCGCCCAGCGGCGCGGGCGGCCCACGGCAAACCTGCTGTGGGACAACAAATCCAGTGTTCTGGTTGGCGATTACCTGTTTTCCCGCAGTTTCCAGCTGATGGTGGATACCGGGTCGTTGCGCGTTCTGGACATTCTGGCAAACGCTTCGGCCACGATTGCCGAGGGTGAAGTGTTGCAGATGACGGCAGCCACCGACCTGGGCACCCACGAGGACATTTATCTGCAGGTGGTGCGCGGAAAGACGGCCGCGCTGTTTTCGGCTGCAACCGAGGTAGGCGGCGTGATTGCCGGTGCATCGGAAGAGCAGGTGAAAGCGTTGTTCAACTATGGCGACGCGCTTGGCATTGCCTTTCAGATCGCCGATGACCTGCTGGACTATCAGGGCGACAGCAAGGCAACCGGCAAGAATGTCGGCGATGATTTCCGCGAGCGCAAGCTGACCCTGCCGGTGATCAAGGCCGTGGCACAAGCCACTGCCGATGAACACGCCTTCTGGGAACGCACGATTGGCAAAGGCCGCCAGCAGGACGGCGATCTGGATCATGCACTGAGCTTGATGAACAAATACGGCACGCTGGAGGCCACCCGTTCTGATGCCATCGGCTGGGCTGCCAAGGCCAAAACCGCGCTGGAGTTGCTGCCCGATCACGAGATCCGGTCGCTGCTGCGCGATCTGGCCGATTACGTGGTCGCGCGCCTCAACTAAGCTGCGTTGCGCGACACCACCATTCGGAATGGGCCGCGCCGATCTCATAGGCCGCGAAATGCGCGGCCTTCATGGACGGGTAAAGCCCGAAACAGGTCGAGCCCGAGCCGGACATTCGCGACAGAAGAACACCGCGAGAGGCGTCGAGCTCATCCAGAACCCGCCCGATCTGAGGCGCAATGCCCATGGCTGGTACCTGCAGATCGTTGCGCTGGCCTTTCAGCCACGCGGCGCAGTCTTCCGCCGTTTCAAATGCAGGGATATCCTCGGGCATGGCCGGGTTGTCGCGCGTTTCCATCGCCTTGAACACGGAACCGGTCGGTACCCCGACGCAAGGGTTGACCAGAACCGCATAAAGCGGCGGCAAGGAAACTGGCTTGATCTGTTCGCCTATGCCCCGCATTCGCGCGGCTTTCGCCATCAAACAGACCGGAATATCAGCACCCAGTGACACCGGGTTCGGCGGCTTTCCGTTGCCCGATCCGGCGAGCACACGCAATGTCGCAGCCGCATCCGAAGACCCGCCGCCGATACCGCCCCCATGGGGCAACGACTTGTTCAGGGTAATTCGGCCTGTCCAGCCAACTGCATCCGCCGCCTGCCAAACCAGATTACGCTGATCGGATGGAACACCCCGGGCATGTTCACCGGTGACGTCTATGGAAAGGTCCGGGCCGGGCTCGAACGTCAGGTGGTCACCGATATCTGCGAACACGACCAGAGAATCCAGCAGGTGATAGCCATCTTCGCGCTGGCCGGTCACATGCAGGGTCAGGTTGATCTTGGCGGGGGCAAATGCCTCAGCCTTCATTGGCAACCTGAAGCGGCTCTGCGCCTTCTTCCGCCAGAACCGCGTCCAACCCGATCTCGAGCTTGCGCCGGATACGATCGGGATCGGCCTCACCATCGGTGTCGTCGGGGTCGATGAAGGACAGGGCGCGTTTCCACTGGAACTCGGCCTCGCGGTCGCGTCCAACGGCCCAGTAGACGTCGCCCAGATGATCATTGACCACCGGGTCGACCGGCATCAGTTCGATGGCGCGTTCCATATGCTCAACGGCTTCTTCATAGCGGCCGAGCCGGAACAGAACCCAGCCGAGGCTATCCACGATATAACCGCTGTCCGGGCGCGTGGCGACGGCGCGTTCGATCATTTCAAGCGCCTCGTCCAGCTTTTCGCGCCTTTCGACCAGCGAGTAGCCGAGGTAATTCAGCACTTGCGGCTGATCCGGGTTCAGTTCAAGCGCGCGGCGGAAATCCGCCTCGGCCTGATCCCAGTTCTTGAGACGCTCATGCGAAATTCCGCGGGCATAATACAGAAACCAGCTGCCGCCCGCCCCGGTTTCGGTCAGCTCGATCGCCCGGTCGTAGGACGGCACGGCGGCGGCATAGTTTTCGTCCCGGCGCAACAAATCGGCCAGTGCCACATGAACGGACGGCAGGTTAGGGCGTTGTGCCGCCAGGTTCTGCAGAACTTCCGCTGCAGCGTCTTTCTTGCCTGCGCGCCCCAGAACCTCGGCCCGGCCCAGTTCGGCAACGTGAAAATCGGCGCTGTCGGAAGGCACTGTCCGATAGGCCGCAACTGCAAGATCAAACTGTTCCAGATCGTCCAGCAGCTCTGCCCCCAGCAAAATCGCGTCGACGTGATCGGGGCGCAGAAAGGTCGCCACACGTGTGTAGAGCAGAACATAGTTCTGTGCCGCTTCGCCATTCAGTGCCGCGCCAACCGAAAAGAAAACCTCGGCCATGCCGTCCCGCACCGAACCTATATGTGTGAAAGGCAGGGTTTCGCCGTCGGTCAGACGCGTCTCGTAGCCTTCGATGGTCGGGTCGCTGCCTATGGAAAACACTTCGTCCAGAAATGCCAGCGCATCGGCATTGCGGTCCAGTTGCGACAGGACCTCGGCCCGGGCAAGTGCAGCGCGGCGGCTGAAGCGGGCAATGGTTCCGTTGTTTTCGGCAAAAATTGCCTCAGCCCCTTCGAAATCGCCCACGGACGCAAGGGCCATTGCCTTATGATACAGCGAAAACTCCCTCAGACCGTCCTGCGTGGAAACCTTGTCAAACTGCTCCATCGCTTTGGTCATGGCGCCCTGCGCCATGTAGGTCCAGGCAATCATTAGCCCGTCAACCAGCGGCCCGACGCCTTGCGTTTCCGGATCAAGCGCCAGAAACGCGTCATATTTTTCGTCTGCCACCAAAGTCGCCGACAGCACCATGCGCGCGGCCTGGCTTGGCAAGTCGTTGTCCACGATTTTCTGCGCGACGGGCAGGGCCCGCTGGATCTCGCCCAGCGCGAGACGGGCCACGACCACGCTTTCCAGCAGGTGCAGGTTTTCCGGATCAAAGCGCAGGGCCTGCGAGTAGTATTTCTCGGCCGCCGTATAGTCGCTTTCATAGATCGCCTGACGACCCGCAAGATACGCCCCGGCGCCAGTATCGGCCAAAACCGGAACGGCAATAGGGGAAGAAAGCACTGCAGCCAATGCCACGCGTCGAACCAGGGAAATCACCAGAATTCTGCCTCGCTATCGTTATCTGAACGACAAGCTAGGGCTTTGGCCCCTGAGAGGCAATGGCAGAGCCTTCACGACGCCGCCATTGCCCGGGTTTTCGCTTACATGTTTGGATAGTTCGGCCCGTCGCCGCCCTGCGGTGTGGTCCAGGTGATATTCTGGCTGGGATCCTTGATGTCGCAGGTCTTGCAGTGGACGCAGTTCTGGAAGTTGATCACGAATCGCGGTCCGTTTTCATCCTCGACCATCTCGTAGACGCCCGCCGGGCAGTAGCGCTGCGCCGGTTCGTCGAACCTGGGCAGGTTGACCTTGACCGGGATCTCGGGGTCGGCCAGGCGCAGGTGGCAGGGCTGGCTTTCCTCGTGATTGGTGGCCGCGAAGGAAACGTTGGTCAAACGATCGAACGACAGCGTTCCGTCAGGTTTGGGATAGTCGATCGGCTTGTGCTTGCTGGCATCTTCGGTCGATTCCGCGTCGTTCTTGCCATGACCCAGAGTACCCAGTAACGAGAAGCCCAGCGTGTTGGTCCACATGTCCATGCCGCCCAGCACCAGCGAAGCAGTCAGGCCGTATTTCGACCAAAGCGGCTTGACGTTGCGCACCTTCTTGAGGTCGCTGCCGATTGCGCCTTCGCGCACGTCGGCCTCGTAGGCGGTCAGTTCGTCGCCCGAGCGGTCGGCTTTGATGGCGTCATAAGCAGCCTCGGCTGCGGCCTTGCCCGACAGCATCGCGTTGTGGTTGCCCTTGATGCGCGGCACGTTGACCATGCCCGCAGAACAGCCCAGCAGCGCCACGCCGGGTGCGACCAGTTTCGGCATCGACTGAAGGCCGCCTTCGGTGATCGCGCGGGCGCCGTAGGCCACGCGCTTGCCGCCTTTCAGCAGTTCGGCGACCATCGGGTGATGCTTGAAGCGCTGGAATTCCATGTAAGGATACAGGTGCGGGTTCTTGTAGTTCAGGTGCACCACGAAACCGACATAGACCTGATTGTTTTCAAGATGATAGATGAACGACCCGCCACCTGCGTTGCTGCCCAGCGGCCAGCCCATGGTGTGCGTGACCGAGCCTTCCTTGTGCTTGGCCGGGTCGATCTCCCAGATCTCTTTCATGCCGACGCCGTATTTCTGCGGTTCTTTACCGGCCGACAGGTCGTACTTGGCGATGACTTCCTTGGACAGTGAACCGCGGACACCTTCGGACAGGAAGACGTATTTGCCGTGCAGTTCCATGCCCGGTTCGGTGTTCGGACCATAGGAACCATCCGCTTCCAGACCAAAGACACCGGCCACCACGCCTTTGACTTCGCCATTGTCGCCGTAAACCAGTTCAGAACACGCCATGCCCGGGAAGATCTCAACGCCCAGCTCTTCGGCCTGTTCCGCCATCCAGCGGCAGACATTGCCCATCGACACGATGTAGTTGCCATGGTTGTTCATCAGCGGTGGCATCGGGAAGTTGGGGATGCGGATCTTGCCCGCCTCCCCCAGCATGTAGAAATTGTCTTCGTGCACAGGCACGTTCAGCGGCGCGCCCTTTTCCTTCCAGTCGGGGATCAGCGCATCCAGACCGCACGGATCCAGTACCGCACCCGACAGGATATGCGCGCCCACTTCCGAGCCCTTTTCCAGAACAACGACGTTCAGGTCGGCATCCAGCTGTTTCAGACGAATGGCCGCCGACAGGCCCGCGGGGCCTGCGCCCACGATCACCACATCGTATTCCATCGCTTCGCGTTCAATCTCGGCCATCGCGGGCTCCTTAGCTAACTTTCCGAATTGGCGCTTTCACTGCGTGGTCTGCGCAATTTTGTTTCACGGCTGATTACCCGGTCGGCAAGACCTTGGTCAATCAAAACACGGCGTAAAACAGCAGCAATACGGCAGTTCAGCCGTCTGGTGTATCACCCATGAGATACCTGGGACCGCTACCATTGGATTTTGCCCGGTCATCGGGGTTGTAAAGGGCGCATTTCGGCAGGCTGAGGCAGCCGCACCCGATGCAGCCATCCAGATTGTCGCGCAATCGTGTCAGGGTATCGATTCGCTGATCCAGCCGGGCGCGCAGGGTGGTGCTGATCTGCTTCCAGTCCTGCGGTGTGGGGGTGCGGTTTCCGGGCAGGCCCGACAGCACCTCTCGGATCTCCGGCAGGGTCAGGCCGAATTGCTGGGCGATCATGACAAAACTCAGCCGCCGGATATCGGCACGTTGATAGCGACGCTGCCCGCCTGCATTGCGCCAGGGAGCAATCAGGCCCTGCGCCTCGTAATACCGGATGGCTGAAACAGCCAGTCCGGTGCGCCGGGCCAGTGCGCCAATTGCCAGCCCTTCGGATGCAGCCATCGGAACCTCAAAAAAATTTCTTGACCTAAAGTTAGGTTTAGAAATTACGGTGAGTCGTGACAAGCCTGAATTCGCAAAGGAGATCCCATGATGGCGACGCTTGAACACACCAATTTCACTGTCCGCGACCCAAAGGCTTCGGCAGACTGGATGGAGAAGGTCTTTGGCTGGAAAACCCGGTGGGAAGGTCCGGCAATCGCTGGCGGCTATACGGTCCACGTGGGCAGCGCACACACCTATCTCGCGCTCTATGCGCCGGGCAAACCCATGCGCTCGGGTGAGAACAGTTACGATTATGTCGGCGGGCTGAACCATGTCGGCGTGCTGGTCGAGGATATCGATGCCACTGAAAGCAAGGTGCGCAAAGCGGGATTCAAGCCGCACAACCATGCGGATTACGAACCCGGCAGGCGGTTCTATTTCGAGGATGACAACGGCATCGAATTCGAGGTGGTGCAGTATGATTGAGTTGCTGTGGCTGGGAACCGAAGCGCATCACTGGCGCAGGGGCGACCTTCTGGGGCATCGCCGCAGGTATGCCTTGCCCCATCCAGACGGCGCGAGTTCGCGAATAAAGCACCGGAACCGCTGAGCCCCCTTGCATTTCACGCTGCATTTGGGTCAGGTATCTGACGACCCATCATTCGCCCCGACGCTTTGAGCGGCGGGGCGACTCAATTTATGCGTGGACGAAGACAAAATGGAAAAAATTCCCATGACGCCCGCGGGCAATGCCGCGCTTGAGGCGGAATTGAAGAACCTGAAGTCCGTCGAACGCCCGGCGATCATCGAGGCCATCGCAACGGCGCGGGAACTGGGCGACCTGAAGGAAAACGCCGAGTATCATTCGGCCCGTGAAAAACAGGGTTTTATCGAAGGGCGCATCAAAGAGCTGGAAGGTATCCTGTCGCTAGCTGACGTAATTGATCCGGCCAAACTGTCGGGCGCGATCAAGTTCGGCGCCAAGGTCAGGCTGGTCGATGAAGACACCGACGAAGAAAAGACCTGGAAAATCGTGGGTGAATATGAGGCCAATATCGAAAAAGGCCTGTTGAACATCAAATCCCCCCTTGCCCGCGCCCTGATTGGCAAGGAAGAGGGGGACAGTGTCGAAGTCCGCACCCCCGGCGGTGTGCGGTCTTATGAAATTCTGAGTATCGAGTACGCCTGATCGGAGCGTTGATCATGTCGGGGTCCAATCCTGACCGCGAAACCAAGCAACCGACATCTCTGGGCATCTATGATCGCCCCGGAGCGCCGTCGGTGAGCGGCATCGAGATCGCGGCTGTTGTTCTCAGCCTGATCTGGCTGGTTGTTTCAGTGGTTTTTCTGGTGCTGCCCGGCCGGGTCGAAACCAGCAGTTTTATCGTCACGCTGCTTGCAGTGTTCATGCCCGTGGCCATGATCTGGGTGGCGGCCATGGCCATGCGCGCCAGCCGTGTCATGCGCGAGGAAAGTGCCCGACTGCAGACGGCAATCGACGCGATCCGAAACGCCTATGTCACACAGCAGCAGCGCGCCGCCAGTACGTATGAGCCCGCCGTCAGCAAGAAGCTGGATGAAATCGCGCAGACGGCGAAGAAGACCGAAAGCGCGTTGGCTACGTTTTCTTCCAAGCGCCGCGAACCTGTGCGCAGGGCGGCACCATCACCGGGAGACCAGACCTCACTTGCGCTTGGCACACCAGCGGAAGACATCGCGCGCCCTCTGCCGACCGGTATCTTTATCCGTGCCCTGAACTTTCCTGAAACACAGGACGATGCCGAAGGGTTCGACGCCCTGAGGCTGGCGCTGAAGGACAGGAAGACCGCACAACTGGTGCAGGCCTCGCAGGATGTGCTGACCCTTCTCAGCCAGGAGGGGATCTATATGGACGACCTGCGTCCCGACATGGCCCGACCTGAAATCTGGCGCCAGTTCGCGCAGGGCGCACGCGGCCGTGCAGTGGCCGCTCTGGGCGGCATTCGGGACCGGTCCTCGCTGGCCTTGACGGCAGCGCGGATGAAGCAAGACCCGATTTTCCGCGACGCCGCGCACCATTTTCTGCGCCGGTTCGACAACATGATCGTGGAATTCGAGCCCATCGCCAGCGATGCTGAACTGACCGCGCTGGGTGAAACCCGAACCGCCCGCGCATTCATGCTGCTGGGGCGTGTCGCCGGTACGTTCGACTGACAGGCCGGGCTACAACCCGAAACTGGCATATGGAATGAACCGGACGGGGTCGCCGGGCCGGATATGACGCGCGCCGTCTTCGATCTCGACCAGTCCCTCGGCCCAGCTGAGGCCGCTGATCCGGCCCGAACCTTCTGACGCAAATACTTCGGCACGACCGTCCCGGACCCGAGCACGCAGATATTCTCGGCGACCAGGTTTCTTGCGTTTTTCAAAGCCGGCGGGCAGGTCAAACGCTTGCGGTTCCTGCCAGCCTTCACCGGCCATCAGCCCCAGGGCCGGGCGCGCAAAGATCAGCGTGCAGACCAGTGCCGCGACCGGATTGCCCGGCAAACCGAAGACCGGAGTGCCCTTCCACATCCCCAGCGCCAGCGGACGGCCCGGTTTCAGCGCAATGCGCCATTCATGCATCGCCCCGGCCTGCCGCAGCAGAGCGGAGACATGATCTTCGTCGCCGGAGGATGCGCCACCACTGGTCAGAATCACATCGGCCCGCTCGGACGCCTCGTCCAGCCGCGTCGCCAGCGCGTCACGATCATCGGCCACACGGCCCAGATCGACCGCAGAGAATCCCATCCGGGCTGCCAGAGACAGCAACATCGGGCGGTTGGCATCGAATATCTGCCCGGGTCCGGCGGGCTCTCCGGCTTCGACCAGTTCGTCACCGGTGGACAGAACCGCCACGCGCAGGGTCTTGCGCACCGGAACCTCGGCAATTCCCACTGCTGACAGCAGCGCCAGATCCGGGGGTGTCAGGCGGCGACCTGCGGCCAAAGCCAGATCGCCGGAGGCCACATCCTCGCCTGCCTTTCGGGTATTCGCGCCCTTCTTCAAAGGGCCGTGAAAGGCAATGTGGCCGTCCTGAACGGTCACATCCTCTTCCAGAATGACGGTATCCACACCCGCGGGCAGAGCCGCCCCGGTCAGAACCCGAAGGGCCTGACCGGGGGGAACGGTGCCTTCAAACGGTATACCCGCCGCCGCGCGCCCTTGGATCAGGGGCAGAACCTGTGCGCCTTCTGCAAAAGGCCCTACAAACCCATAGCCATCTACCGCCGTATTGGGTTGCGGCGGATTGGAGCGTTTCGCGATCTGATCCGCCGCCAGAATACGACCTGTCGCCTGCCCCAGTGGCACGGTCTCAGCCCCCTTCACCACAGCAAGCCGGTCCTGCAGCAAGGTCAGTGCCTCATCGACCGGGGTCCAGTCCACGCCTGCGGGCAGCGCAAAGCAGTCGTTTTGCAATGGCGGTGGTGTGATATTCGGTTTGTCCTGTGGCACGCCCAAAATCCATCCTTCTTCGGCTGCGCTGACGGTCAGCAGCCGGTTCAGTTCCGCCTCTGGCATCTGCGCCAGAGACATCGCGACCTGTTCGACCTGCCAGGCATCCCTGATCCGGTCATCGGGTTCCCTGCCCAGTGTCAGTGAGGGCCAGATTTCGACAAAGGCGACCGGTTTGTCCAGCACTTCGAACGGCCAGACGGCCACCTGCCCTGCAAATCGCCGGCGCAGGCGGGACAGAACCGGCAGCCCGGTCATCACCTGCCCGCCAACCGCACCGGATCCGCCCATCTGCCAGCAGGTGAAGCTGCCCTTGGCCAGAATTTCCACCTGTCGACGATCCGGGAAGGGATTGTGGTAGTCCGTTTTGGTCTTTGGCAGGCCCGGGACTTCGCGGGCCAGACCGTTGAACCAGAATGGCCCCTTGCCGCCGAATCCCTGGTTGATCCGGCCGGCAAGGTCGAAACGGTTATTGGCCTTTGGCGCGTCTTCGATCCGGTGCTCGAACCAGTCCCACAAGACCAGCGGATCGTCCGAGCCGGTCAGCGCGCGGGCAAACCCCCGGGGATAGCCAAACGGGAAGTCGAACCCCAGACACAGACGACGGCCTGCGCTCAGTTCCGTTTCGATCAGCCTTGTCAGCCAGTCTTCCGCTACTTGCCGGTTGCGCAGGTACTCCGCTTCGCCAGGGCCCCCATCGCGTACCACGCACCCCCAGATCGCATCCTTGCGGGGCGTTAGCCCGGTGTCATTTCCACCAGACCAATCGACCATCGCAAAGGTGTCGAATGCGGTCACAAACCAACCTCTTGCAGGATGAACGCAGCAATGCGCGCAGTGTCGTTCAGGTCAAAGACCGGGCGATCCAGATCCAGTGGCGTGTCGCTGGCCACCGCCCGGATCGTTTCATCCTTTAAAGCGATCAGCGGGTTGCCGGGTTCGGCCCGAAATGCCTCGACCTTGGGGTGGCCTTCACGTTTGTATCCTTCGATCAGGACCAGATCGACCGGTGATAGCCGGGCCAGCAGCGAGTCCAGAGACGGCTCGGGTGCGCCGCGCAGTTCCTGCATCAGGGCGACACGCTGCCCGGACGCCAGCAGAACCTCGGAGGCGCCGGCATCACGGTGACGGTTGCTGTCGGTGCCCGGCTGATCGACGTCAAAGGCATGATGCGCGTGTTTGACGGTTGAAACCGTGAACCCCCGTCCGGTGATCTCGGCCACCAGTCGCTCCATCAACCCGGTCTTGCCCGCGTTTTTCCAGCCGGTGACGCCGTAGACCCTCATGCCTGCTCCGGCAGGGTCTGCGCCCTTTCGAGGTCTTCGGGCGTGTTCACGTTGAAGAACGGATCGAAAGGGTCTGCCGGAAACAGCGCCTCGCGACCGTCATGTTTATCGGTCCACAAGACGACCTTGCGCAGCCCGTCCTGCAACGCGGCCCGCAGATCGTCGCGCAATGCGACTGGCCACAACCCGAATGTCGGGTGCCGGTTGACCCGCTTTCCACCGCCGGATTTCAGAGCTTCGTCACCCGTGCGCGGGGTCGTCGCCAGTACAAGCGGATGCGCCTGTCCTTCAGCCGCCTGCATCAGCCGCGCCACCAGATCGCGGGGAAAGAACGGCGTGTCGGCAGCAGCGGTGACGATGCTATTGGCGCCCTGCTCCGCGGCCCAGTCGAGACCGGCCAGAACACCGGCCAGCGGACCGGCAAAACCTTCGATTGTGTCCGGCAGCACAGGCAGGTTCAGGGCACTGAACCGGGACGGATCGCCATTGGCGTTCAGCGCCAGACCATCGACCTGCGGCGCCAGCCTGTCAATTACCCGGGTCAGCAGGCTTTGCCCGCCCAGTTGCAGCAGGCCCTTGTCGCCTCCGCCCATCCGGGTGGCCAGACCGCCTGCAAGGATCACGCCCTTTGGTTTGGTCATCCTGCGCTTTTCCTGCGATGTTTTTTGTCCTCAACCGCCACGGACGAGGGGTTGATATCCCGAACAAGACGATCCTCGCCGGACAGGCATACGAACCGCTGGCCGCGCATCCGACCGATCAGGGTCAACCCGACCTCACGTGCAATTTCAACGCCCCATGCCGTGAATCCCGATCGCGAAGCCAGAACCGGAATGCCCATCATCGCGGTCTTGATCACCATCTCGGACGTCAGGCGGCCCGTGGTGTAGAGGATCTTATCCTCTGCCAACTCACTCTCGGACAGCATCCAGCCTGCAATCTTGTCGACGGCGTTGTGGCGGCCCACGTCTTCCATATAGACCAGCGGGCGGTTTTCCCGGCACAGGACGGTGCCGTGAATCGCCCCGGCCTGAAGATACAGCGACGGGGTGCGGTTGACCCGGGCCGCAAGTTCATAAAGCCATGAGGTGCGGACCGAAACCTGCGGCAGGCGAACATCCTCAAGCCCCTCCATCATGTCGCCAAAGACGGTTCCGACTGCGCAACCGCTGGTGCGGGTCTTTTTCTTCAGCTTTTCCTCGTACGAGGTCTGGCGCGCTGTGCGAACAACCACGGTTTCCAGATCGTCGTCATAATCGACGCCGGTGATCTCATCATCCGCCAGCAGCATCCCCTGATTGCGCAGAAAACCCAGCGCCAGATATTCGGGGTAGTCGCCGATGGTCATCGCCGTCACGATCTCCTGCGCATTGAGGAAAATCGTCAGCGGGCGCTCCTCGACCACCGAGATCTGGCTGACCTCGCCGTTCTGGTCCACGCCTTCCACCGCGCGGGTCAGGCGGGCCGCGCCGGGATCAGGCGCGATGATGTAGTCCGACAGGTCCGTGTGCGTGGCCAATTGCAACCCTTTCCTAAGACCGCTAGTTGTGCTGGCGACACCATAGGATCTAGCCATGGCAGACACCACATCCAAGTCTTACTTCTGGAAGGGTTTTCGGGACGGCACGCCGTTTATCTTCGTGGCCATCCCCTTTGGCACGCTGTTTGGTGTTTTCGCGACCGAGGCCGGGCTGGATATCGTTCAGACCATCGCGTTTTCCGCAACGGTGTTTGCGGGTGCCGCGCAGTTCACCGCCCTGCAACTGTTGCAGGACAACACGCCTACGGCGATTGTGCTGATCTCGGCGCTTGCGGTGAACCTGCGGGTGGCAATGTATTCCGCCTCGCTGACACCTTATCTGGGGGCCGCCCCGTTGTGGCAAAGGGCCATTGCGGCCTACCTGACGGTCGATCAATCCTATGCTTGTGGGATCGTCCAGTTTGAAAAAGAGCCGAAGATGACTGTACCGCAGCGGATGGCCTATTTCTTTGGCTCGGTCACACCGATCACCCCGCTTTGGATATTCGCCACCTATCTCGGGGCGGTGCTGGGCGCGCAAATCCCGGAAAGCTGGGCGCTGGATTTCGCCCTGCCGATCACGTTTCTGGCCATGATTGGACCAATGATGCGGACGCTGGCGCATGTGATTGCGGCGCTGGTTGCGATCATTGTCGCCCTGCTGGCCGTTTCGGTGCCATTCAATCTGGGCCTGCTGATCGCTGGCGCGGCGGGCATGATGGCGGGCGCGCAGGCCGAACTGATGCTGGAACGCAGGCTGGAGCGGAAAGAGACATGACCCAGATTGACCCGGCAACCATGTGGATCATCATCGTCGGCCTGGCCGTCGGCAGCTTTGCCCTGCGTTTTACCTTTATCGGCCTTGTCGGAGATCGCCCCATGCCGCCGTGGCTGCTGCGTCATCTGCGGTACACGGCGGTGGCGATCATTCCGGCGCTGATCGCACCACTTGTTGTCTGGCCCGCCGCAACCGAAGGTCAGCCGGACCTGCCCCGCATGGCTGCCGCCGTGGTGGCGCTGTCGGTCGGTCTGGTCACCAAGAATGTTCTGGCGGCAATCTTTTCGGGCGCCGCCACGCTGTACGGGTTGCTCTACCTACTGAGTTGAGGTCGCGTCCAGTTGATTGAGGCGCGCGTTGTTCGCAGCCAGTCCCTTTTGCAGGTCCGCGTCGTCGTATTCACGGTATTCTTCCGTCACCACGCCCGGAATCTGGGCGAACTGTTCCGACAGTTTGACCGGGTAGAATGTGACGTCGATCTGTTCGAACCCCGGCACTTGCCTCAGGATACTGGCCGTCGAATGGGCGCAATACGCGCTGGCGACCGGGCCGGACTGCTTGGCCAGTTGATAGGCGATCTCGGCCTGTTGCGGCGTGACCTCGATGGTCTGGATGCGCGCATAGTGCGTCTCGCGCGCGTGCGAGCTGCGATAGGCGCGTTCGACAGCGGGCGTGATACCGTATAGGACATCATCCTTGTTCGGAACCACATCCGCACGGAACGATCCCGCAGGGTCAAAGATCACCCGCTCGCTGGCGCTGATCATCAGCGACGTATGCGCACCCGATCCGGTCCGGGTGTTGATCATCGTGTAAAGCGTCAGCGTCGACGGGCCGGGGTCACGGTAGGACCGTGCAGCGACCTCGGCCAGGTCTGCCTGCGGACGATTCGATCCGGTGCAGCCAGCCACGGTCACTGCCAGCAGGCAGGCAACAATTATTCTGAGCACGGTTCGCCCCGTTCAGGTCAAGACGCGAAAACCGCCAGGAACAATCCCAGGAAAGCAATGGCCACACAGCACCAGACTGTGGCTTTGACGAACCCTTCGAAGGTTTTGGTTTGAACTGTGATGTCCATCTCGCCGTGCTTGTGTTCGGCCATGTCGGAAGACTCCTGAATTCGCGTGTTTGGGCTTTGGATAAAGGAAAACGAAAGCGCTGTCACCACGTCATTCGCGCGCAGGTGACTGTGACCCGAATACCGAACAGCCCGGGAAACCAAAGCCCCATCGCCATGGCAGGCCGGAACAGGGGCCGCCACCAAATCGCACCGCCATATACATGGCATCCGCGGTGACCGAATGGGCGGTTCGGACCTGCTCGGGTGTCACCCCGTAGCGATCCGCGTATTCTTCGGCATGTTTATCGCCGTGTTGTTCGACGCAGGCGTGCAGTGCATCGTCCGCCGACAGGCGGGCGTCATAGCTGTCTTCGGCCCGCGTTGCGCCGCCGGCGTTGTGATAGGCGCTGTCATGGGTAACGCAGCAATATTCCCACGGAGGGTCGTTTTCATAGCGTGCGGCGAAGCTTGGGATCATGTCAGCCACCAATCGCCAGCTGGCCGACAGCCCGCCCGAGCAGCCATCGGTTTCAAATGGCGCCGCTTCAGCCCCGGCCGATTGTGCCATCAGGGCCTGATGGCCGGGCATCTCGATGCCGCGCATCAGATCTTGCGCGGCGGCGGATGTGCCAAGGGCGATCAGGACAAGCGCCGGTTTAAGGGCTCGCATCGCGCATCGCCTCTGTGTCCACGGTCATCCCGAACTCGGTGGCCAACCACAGCAGCAAACGTTCCGCCGGACCCATCTCGGCTCGGACGCGCAGAACCTCGCGGGCCATGGCAGGCCGGTCGGTGATCAGACCATCGACGCCCATCGACGCCAAAGCCGACATCTGCAACGGATCGTTCACCGTCCACACATACAAATCCTTGCCGGCAGCATGGACAGACCGGATTAGCCCGGGTGTCGCCATCGCCGCGTTCACCGCCAGAAAATCGCCATCCAACCCCGACAGATTGCCAACTGCGGTCGCGGCCAGAACACCGGCGCGCCATTCCGGGCGAAGGGCCTTCATCTTCTGCACCGCCGGATATTTCAGGGACATTGTGGCGATGCCGTCCTGCATCCCCATTTCTTCGACAATTGTGGCAACCCGGTTTTCCAGATCGACGTCATGGCCGTAATATTTCAGTTCGATGATCACCTTCGATCGGCCTTTTGCGGCTTCCAACACCTCACGCAGAGTCGGCGTGCGTTCCGAGGCGTATTCGGGTCCGAACCAACTACCGATGTCGATGTCCGCGACGTCGTCCATTGTGACATCCCAGACCTTGAGGTTGACGCCCGCCAGTTTCATGAAATCGCTGTCATGGGCGACGATGACCTCACCATCGGCCGTTTCCTGCACATCGATCTCAACCCAGTCCGCGCCATCCTCAATGGCCTTCAGAACGGCCGCCATGGTGTTTTCGGGACGCAAGGCCGCGGCCCCACGGTGGCCGATGACATCCGCGTGGTCGGGGGCCTGTACCTGTTCAAGCAACCGCTGCCCGAACCAGCCACCGACCAGCACTGCAAGGACGGCAGCCCCCAGAACACCAAATAGCGGCAACCTCAAGTTGCCCGGTTCGGGGTGGAGGATGTCTGACGTTTTTGCCTCGAAGAAACCGTCCAGCAGCACCGCCAAAGCGCCCAGCGCGACGGCTGCCAGAACAAGACCGGCCAGCGACCAGAGCGCGGCAATCACCAGCGTGTAGGTCAGTGCCAGTTGCAGACGACCAC
Organism: Ruegeria sp. AB8; assembly: GCF_056542605.1. Lineage (NCBI taxonomy): Bacteria > Pseudomonadati > Pseudomonadota > Alphaproteobacteria > Rhodobacterales > Roseobacteraceae > Ruegeria > Ruegeria sp. AB8. The sequence goes on along the minus strand of NZ_JBQGAB010000002.1, from coordinate 256,061 downwards.
CTGGTTGCAGGGGCACGAGATCGAACAGAAACCCGGCCACAGCCGCAATTCCGGCTGCGATCGCAATGCGAATACCCAGCCACTGCGCCAATTCGATCTTGAGGCGTCCGCGTTTGCCCTCCATCCGCCCGGTGCTGGCCTCAAACGCGTCTGCGGGATTGCAGCTTTCAAACAGAACCAGATGCAGCGACAGGGCCCAGGCCGACAGCCTGCGGATCAAAACCCAGGCCAATGCCAGAACGATTAACCCGATCAGCAAAACCGCCACCCAGAACGAGGGTGGCTGGAAGGTCAGGTAATAGTTGATGTCGTATTCCGTCAGTGTCCACCACGCGACAACGGCGGCAATGGCTGCAAAGGGCAGAACCAGCAGCAACACGCGCAGGACAAACCGGACTGCAAAGCCGAACAAAGCGGGCAGTCGGGACAGGATCAGCCGGATGGCGGAACTGCCGGCGCGCCAGGGATCGGCCTCGCCCATGCGCAGAGAACCCGCCATGACGGAGAAGACAAACACTTCGGCCAGCAGAAACAGGCTGAGCGCAAGGATCGCCGCGATAAAGCCCACCGGGGACAGGATGAACCCGGCAATGGCCTGATCGGTCAGGGCGCTTTGATTGGACAGCGACACCGCCAGTTGCACGGCTATCGCCACGCCCGGCGCAATCAGCGCCACCAGCAAAAGTCGCACCGCAACATAGATCGGTACGAACACCCGACGGCGCGCCCAAGCCCCCCGCCAGGCCTCTGTAACGGTTGAGAAATGTGTCACGCGGCGCTCTCCTGAATGATACGCTCATTCAAGGCTGCGATTGCGTGAATTGCAAGCGGGACTGTCAGCTTTCTTCCAGATCCGCAGCCAGCCGAAAACCGATGCGGTTGGCAGGCTTGTCCTCGACCGATTTGGGCAGCGCGCGCAGCATCACGTTCAACTGGCTGACATGCTGTACCAGTTGGGTGCGCGCACCGGTGGCGTCCGAGCCGAAAAAGGTGATCACGTCAGGGTCGAAATAACCCATCCCCTCGATCCGCATCACCCCGGCATCGCCGCCGGTGAAGCCCATGGCAACCTCCTGATCGCCGTCCAGCGTCTTTTCAAAATTCTGGATATACAGGATCAGGCGTTCATAGGCCCACTGCGCCGGGCTTTTGGTTTCGACCGGTTTTTTCAGGCGGCCGGGAAGATCCTTGTTGCCCGATTGCGCACTGGAGTTGGCGTGGACCTCGTAACAGCGTGGCAATGCGGCGGATTCTGCGGCCTCGGCCGAGGTTTCGATCTGATCCTGCATGGCTTACCCTTTGCGCTGAAACTCCCACGCCCCGTCCGCGCGGCGCGACCGGGTTACAGCATCAATGTGGTAGAGATGGTTCAGATGTGCAACCGCCTCGACCAGCGCGAGACCGTATTCACCTTCGCCAATCGGACGCTTGAACAGGGGGGCAAAGCACTCGGCGGCAGAATTGGGCCGGTCCAGATGATCCAGCAGCCGCCGGAGCGCGCCGTGATGATTGTCGACCAGTTGCCGCATGCGAACCGGCAATCCGGTGAAGGGCAGCTTGTGCCCGGCCAGCACCAGATGATCGGGACGCGCCAGCGCCGACAGCCGCTCGCAGGCTTCCAGCCACTCGGCCACCGGATCCGCCATGGGTTCGGTGACATAGACACCCAGATTGGGGCTGATCGAGCTGATGATCTGATCGCCGGACAGGACAAGATTGTCATCGCGGCTCCAGAACGTGGCGTGTTCGGGCGCATGGCCATTGCCCATGTGAACGTCCCAGTCACGCCCGCCCATGCGGATCACGTCGCCCTGTTTGATCCGGGTATAGCCCAGCGGCATCGGATAGACGGTGTCGGCAAAGTTGAAGGGCCGGTCCGACATGCGCTTTGCCAGAATTTCATGCGCCATGCCCGCGCTGCGGTAGTAGTCCAACGTTTCTTGCGGCCAGGTTTCCTGCACGTCCAGCGTCAGCATCCGCGAAAACAGCCATGCGGTGCGGCTGGCCACCAGTTCAGCGCCGTGTTCGGTCTGGAACCACCCTGCATTGCCAACATGGTCGGGGTGATGATGCGTAACGACAACACGGGTCACAGGCTTGCCCGCCAGTGGCCCATCCATCAGCGTTTGCCAGATGCCACGCGACTTTCTGGACGAAATTCCGGTGTCGATCACCGTCCAGCCGTCGCCATCATCCAGCGCATAGACATTGACGTGATCCAGCGCCATGGGCAGCGGCAGGCGCAGCCAAAGGACGCCTTCGGCAATCTCGATCGCCTCACCGGGGGCCGGAGGGTCCGGCCAGGGGTAGTGCGTCGTCAATCGTTGCTCACCATCCTTCATGCCAGCAGCTCGTCCACGTTGAGCGCGAAGATGTCGTCCGCACCGTTTTGCGCCTGTGCCAGTAGGCCCGCATATTCGGGCAACAAAGCGTTGATGTAGAACCGCGCCAGCTTGAACCGCGGCCCATCGGGTTCCGCCAGCGCCGCCGCCAGATGATAATGCGCGCCCAGAACCCTCGCAAAAGCTTGCAGATATGGGACGGCCCCGGCAAAGCGGTTGTTCATTTCCGACTGGGAAACCAGCCATTCGGTGACCTCACGCAGGCTTTCGGTGGCTTCCCAGACCGGGCCGGCCAGTTCCGGCATGGTGGCTCGCGCCTGTTCTGCGTGATCTTCGATTTCATCCAGCAGCCGTGCCGCAGCCTCACCGCCGTCCATCATTTTGCGGGCGACCAGATCCATCGCCTGAATGCCATTGGTGCCTTCGTAAATCGCGGTCACGCGAACGTCGCGGTAATACTGGGCCGCTCCGGTTTCCTCGATAAAGCCCATGCCGCCGTGAACCTGCACGCCGGTTTCAGCGACACGCATGCCGGTCTGGGTGCCAAAAGCCTTACCAATCGGCGTCAGCAGTGCCGCGCGGGCCGACCAGTCCGCATCGCCGGTCGCGTTGGCCATGTCGATGGCCACTGCATTGGCCAGCAGGATGGCCCGTGCCGCGAACACATCCGCGCGCATTTCCATCAGCATGCGGCGCACATCGGCATGGTCGATGATCGTACCCGAGGGCGTCTTGCCCTGCCTGCGCTCAAGCGCGTAGGCCAGCGCATGCTGATAGGCGCCTTCCGCAACGCCGACGCCCTGCCCGCCAACACCCAGACGGGCATTGTTCATCATCGTAAACATCGCGGCCATGCCGCCATGTTCCTTGCCAACCAGCCAGCCCCTGGCCCCGTCATATTGCATGACGCAGGTCGGTGAGCCGTGCAGGCCCATCTTGTGCTCAAGCGACACAACCTTCAGATCGTTCGCCACGCCCGGATTGCCGTTCTCATCCGGGATGAACTTGGGCACCAGAAACAGGGAAATTCCCTTGGTCCCGGGAACGCCGTCCGGCAGGCGCGCCAGCACCAGGTGGCAGACGTTTTCCGCGAAATCGTTGTCGCCCCACGAGATGAAGATCTTCTGACCCGTCACCGCGTAGGTGCCATCCCCGTTCGGTTCCGCCTTTGAGGCCAGGGCGCCCACGTCCGACCCGGCCTGCGCCTCGGTCAGGTTCATCGTGCCGGACCATTCGCCCGACATCAGTTTGGGCAGGTAAAGCTCTTTCAGCTCGGCGCTGGCATGATGCTCCAGCGCCTCGATCTGGCCCTGGCTCATCAGCGGGGCCAGTTGCAGCGAAAGGCAGGCCGCGCTCATCATCTCGTTCACTGCGCTGGTCAAGGTCATCGGCAGGCCCATGCCGCCATATTCAGGATCGCCGCTTATCCCGATCCAGCCCCCTTCGGATATCGCCTTCCAGCCATCGGCATACCCCGGAGACGAGCGCAGAACCCCGTTTTCCAGCCGCGCCGGTTCCAGATCACCGGGGCGTTGCAGCGGGGCCATCACTTCTTCGCACATCCTGCCTGCTTCGGTCAGAATGGCGCTGACCACATCCGTACTGGCCTCTGAAAACATCTCGGTGGCTGCGATCTGGTCGAAGTCGATCACGTTGCGGAACAGGAATTCATAATCTGGGACTGGGGCGCGATACGTCATGGCTTCCCTCGGGGCTGTCAGTTCGGTTTGCGCAGGCGGGCTTGGAATCATCCGCGCACGGCACTATGCATCTGGGCTCGAAGGCATTACCTACTCTTCCCCATGTTACAAGCAATCAAAACGCGGCGTCACCAGTCATGATCCCCCACGGCACACTCGACCTGAGCGCAGATCCGGCCGGCATTTCGCGTGCGGCGGATCTGCTGCGGCAGGGTCTTCTGGTCGCGTTTGCGACCGAGACGGTCTATGGCCTGGGCGGTGATGCCCGTAATGGCGAAGCGGTCGCCGCGATTTATGAAGCAAAGGGGCGGCCCAGCTTCAATCCGCTGATCGCGCATGTCGCATCCGTTCAGGCAGCGCAGCGGTTCGTCCACTGGTCCGATCAGGCCGATCGACTGGCCGCCGCGTTCTGGCCCGGGCCTTTGACGCTGGTCCTGCCGCTGCGCGACGGACATGGCATTTCATCGCTGGTCACAGCCGGGCTGGACACGCTGGCCGTCCGGGTGCCTGCGCATCCCAGCGCGCGGGCATTGCTGGCCGAATTCGATGGTCCGGTGGCCGCACCATCCGCCAACCCCTCAGGACAGATCAGCCCGACCACCGCCGAGCATGTGCGCGCCGGCCTGGGTGGGCGTATCGCAGCCATTCTGGATGACGGCCCCTGCGGTGTCGGGCTGGAATCGACCATCGTCGGCCTGGCCGGAGAACCGGCGCTGCTGCGTCCGGGCGGCGTGGCGCTGGAACAGATCGAGGAAGTTCTGAACACGCGACTGCATCATCACCAGCCCGGGGACCTGCTGACAGCGCCGGGACAATTACAGTCTCATTATGCGCCGGACGCGCCTGTTCGGCTGAATGCGCTGTCCCGACAGGGCGATGAAGTCCTGCTGGGCTTTGGGCCGGTCGACTGCGATTTGAACTTGTCGGCTGATGGTGTTCTGACCGAAGCTGCGGCCAACCTGTTTTCTGCCCTTCATGCGCTGAACACAACAGGCCGCCCGATTGCGGTCTCCCCGATCCCCGACCATGGCCTCGGGGCGGCAATCAACGACCGGCTGCGCCGCGCGGCGGCCCCGCGCGACGGCTGATCAGGCGCGTCCTGCGCTGGCCGACAAGGTCAGGGGATCAACGCCCAGGGTTGCCAGCGCGGCTTCCCACTTTTCGTCATCAGCGACATCGAACACCAGTTTCGAGGTTGCATCGGTCGTCAGCCAACCATTCATGGCAATCTCGTCCTCAAGCTGGCCCGGGCCCCATCCGGAGTATCCCAGCGTCAGCATCGAGTTCAAAGGCCCCCGCCCCGAAGCCAGATCTTCCAGCACGTCCAGCGTGGCCGTCATGCTGAAATCGGTCGAAATCTGCATCGAGTGCAGGTTGGCTTCGTAATCAGCACTGTGCAGGACGAAGCCGCGCGACATCTCGACCGGACCGCCGAAATGGACCAGACGCTCACCTATGACGGGAATGTTGCAGGCAATATTGAGCTGCCCCAGCAATGTCTTGATGCGCAGGTCCGACGGTTTGTTGACAATCAGCCCCATGGCGCCGTCTTCACCATGGCTGCAGATATAGACAACCGAGTGGTCAAAGCGCGGATCGCCCATTCCCGGCATCGCAATCAACAGTTTTCCGGTAAGATCCATAAGCCGCCGTTTCTGACTGAGTCCTGTCTCAACAATGAACCCGTGGGACCACAATTGGCAAGGGATCGTCCGACATTTAGCGGTATTTCACCCCAGTGACCGGAACGTGACTTGGATTCGCGCGCCAGAGCGCGCATTTATGTAGTATGCGATCACTTCTCAGACCCGCCGCAGTTGCGCTGACCGCCTGTTTTGCCCTTGCCTCGCCTGCCCTGTCGCAGAGCGCGGGCAAACCTGTGCAACTGGATATTCTGGATGGCGGGCGCACTGCCAACGGTACCTATCTGGGTGCGTTGCGCCTGACCCTGAAAGACGGGTGGAAAACTTACTGGCGCGCGCCGGGCGATGCGGGCATCCCGCCACAGTTCGACTGGAAAGGGTCGCGCAACGTTGGCGACATTTCGATCACCTGGCCTGCGCCGGATGTTTTTGACCAGAACGGGTTGCGCTCGATCGGGTATCAGGATCAGCTGGTCCTTCCGGTCGAGATCACGCCAAAGAATCCTGCCAAACCAGTACGTCTGCGCGGTGAGATGGATCTGGGCGTGTGCAAGGATGTCTGCATCCCCGAGCGGCTGGGTTTCGATCATACTCTGGACAAGAACGCAGGACGCAACCCGGCCATTGCCGCCGCATTGGCACAACGCCCCTATTCCGCCAACGAGGCCCGTGTGGCCAGCGCCAAATGCCACCTGTCGCCCACAAAAGATGGCATGCAAATCGAGGCGCGCATCACCATGCCGTCGGCCGGAGGGACCGAGGTCGCCGTGATCGAGCCGGGCAATCCGGCTTTGTGGGCCGCACATCCCGAAACCCGGCGGCAGGGCGACACGCTGATCGCCCGGACCGAGGTGGTCAATGCATCGGGCAGCCCCTTTGCGCTGGACCGGTCAGCCGTCAGGATCACCGTGCTGGGCAGCAGCCACGCGGTTGACATTCAGGGATGCAGCGCGGGCTGATCCGGTGATGCAATACCCAAAAATCGGCGCTCTGGCCGTTGTTGTCCATCAGGATCAGGTGTTGCTTGTACAGCGCTGCAAGCAACCGGATGCCGGACTTTGGGGATTTCCCGGCGGTCATGTCGAATGGGGCGAGACCGTGATGCAGGCCGCGCAGCGCGAGCTGCACGAAGAAACATCGGTGATGGCTGAACCTCTGCAGTATCTGGACAATCTGGATCTGCTGCGTCGTGATCCCAACGGGCAGGTTCTGTCGCATTACCTGCTGGTCGGCGTAGCCTGCCGGTATCAGTCCGGCGATCCGGTTGCCGGCGATGACGCGATGGACGCGCGCTGGTTTCCCATCGATCAGATCACGCGCGGCGAATTGAGTATGAGCGCACGTGTCGCCGACCTGCTGGAGACCGCATTGGACGGGGTCAAGCCCCGATCCGGCCTCTGAGCCGCGCGTAAATCAGACCGGAAAGCGCAACGCTCAGCACCAGGATCAGCGCCGCACCAGCAACGAACACACCCAGTCCCATACGTAGAACCGCAGAACCATCTTCGCCGGGGTAAAAGTCGGTCAGAGCGGTCAGCGGCGTGCCCGCGACAGCGGGCCACACCATCGTCACCGCAAACCAGGCCAGCAATGCCAAACCGGTTATGACAATCATCCCTTGCACCACCCTATCCGGCGCGCGCAGGGCGCGACGCATTGAGGTCATCGGACGTGTCACGTCATTCAGGATGGCCAGCAGCGCAGGTACAAGCAACAGAACCAGAAGCATTCCGAACCCAAGACCGTAGACCAGCGTGATCACTGTGGGCTTGAGGAACTGCGCCTGCTGCGAGCCTTCGTACAGCAGCGGAGTGAGACCCAGAACCGTGGTCAAAGTGGTCAGCATCACCGGCCGCAACCTGTCGGCTGTGCCTTCGACAATGGACGGAAACAACCCTCTGTCCTGTTGATAGGCGTCGATGGTCGTCACCAGCACGATGGAGTCGTTGATGATTATCCCTGTCATCCCCAGCAGGCCCACGACCGTGAACATGCTAAGCGGTACAGCCCAGATGTAGTGGCCCCAGATGGCACCCACGAGGCCAAATGGAATGATCGCCATGACCAGCAACGGCCGTGTCCAGCTTGCAAAGACCCAGGCCAGAACCAGATAGATGCCTGTCAGGCACAGGATCAGACCGGTGCGCGCCTGCGACAGGAAATCATCTTCCTGCTCACTCAGCCCCGACATGCGCCATTCGACCTGCCGTTCGGAGGCGATTTTGGGCAGGATTTCCTGACTGAGGGCGCGTTCAATTTCAGCGGCGCGATCGGGGTCATCTTCAGAGATGTCGCCATTTACCGAGACCACCCGCAAGCCATTCTCGCGCCGGATCGTGGAAAAGCCCGACTTTCGCTGAACGGAAACGATATCGGCCAGCGGTACGTATATCCCTTCGGGCGACCGCATCAGTGTGCGTTCCAGAAAATCGGCCGTCAGTTCGCTTTCGGGCAGTTCAACCCGTATTTCGGCGCTGCGCGGACCATCTGGAAAGGTTGCGGCCTCGATGCCGTTCAGGCGGCTGCGCAAAACCCGGCCCAGCGTTTCAATCCGGAAGCCCAGGGCCTGACCCTGTGCTGTGAGTTCCAGGATGAAGTCTTCCTTGTCATAGGCCAGATCGTCCTGCAGCGCGGAAACCTCGGGGTATTTCGACAGTTCGGTCTGCAAATCCTCGGACGCCGATTTGAGCGTGTCGATCTCAGCCCCATAAAACTGGACATCGATCGCATCGCCGCCCGGGCCGGACCGCCAGCCACGAAACGTGACAAGCTCGACCTTGGGGTGGCGCGGAACATATTCCTGCAATTCGCCGACAAACTCGAAACTGGAATAGGGGCGCTGATCGGCATCGATCAGTTCGATGGAAATACCCCCCAGCAGCGACCCGTCCTTGCCGTCTGCCGCCGCAAGCCCATAGCCCGGCGTGTCGCCGATCTGGGCCAGCGCATATTCGATTGGATTGCGCCCATGGCGCTCCGCATAGATCTGACCCATCTCTTCGGCGGCCTGCTGCAACATGCGCATCATTTCCAGCGTGTCATCCCGCGTCGCCCCTTCGCGCATGATGAAGCTGCCTGTGACCGAACCACGCTCGGGCGCGTTGAAAAAGCGCCAGTTCACATCTCCACGGATAAACAGAGCGACCTGACTGGCCAGAATCACCACCATCACCGCGACAACCACATAGCGGGCCCAGACCACCCAGGCGATCAGCGGTCGGAACAGGTGGTCGCGCACCCAGCGAAACCCTTTGTTCACCACCCGGTTGGGCAGGTCATACCAGTGTTCCTTGGCCGAGTGTTTGATGGCATGGGCCATATGGTTCGGCAGGATCAGGAAACACTCGATCAGTGAGGCGATCAGGACGGCAATCACGGTAAACGGGACATCGCGGATCAATACGCCAAAGCGCCCGCCAACCAAGGTCAGGCCAAAAAAGGCGATAACCGTTGTGACCGTTGCGGCAAAGACGGGCATCGCCATCCGTCGCGCGGCCCGTTCGGCTGCAACCATCGGTGCCTCGCCCAATCGCCGTGCACGGAAATCGGCATGTTCACCGACCACGATGGCGTCATCGACCACAATACCCAGTGTGATGATCAGGCCGAACAGTGAAACCATGTTGATGGACAGCCCGCCGATATACATGAACGCGATCGCGGCGGACATGGCCACGGGAATACCGGCTGCAACCCAGAACGCAATACGCGCATTGAGAAAGAGAAACAGCAGGCAGACCACAAGACCCAGGCCGAGCAAGCCGTTGTCGACAAGAATGTTCAGCCTGTCGGTGATGGCCTGCGCCCGGGTCCGGATCAGTTCGATCGTGACACCATCGGGCAGACTGGCTTGCATCTCGGCGACGACATCCTCGACCCGATGCTGGATGTCGATCGCATCCCCAAGATTCGAGCGATCGACGCGGATCGACATGGCCGGGTCGTCATCGACGAAATAGCTGCGATGACGGGTGACGCCTTCCACGAAAATCCGCGCCACATCGCCGACCACCAGCTTCGCGCCGTCCTCGAACGTGCGCAGCGCAATGCCTTCGATTTCTTCGGGCGTACGTTTTTCTGTGCCGGCTTTGATGCGTGCATTTGCCCCTGTTACCAGCCCCGCAGGGCTGGCATTGACCTCGGCCGCAATGGCCGAGGCGATCTCGGACAGAGTGATGTCATTGGCAATCAGCTGCGCGGTCGGCACCTCGACCACCACACGCGGCGCGGCTATGCCGCGGATCGATGTGCGGGTCACACCGGCTGCGAACAGTCGGCTGATCAGCTCATCGGTGAAGTTCGCAAGCTGTTCGGTCCCGACCGGTCCGGTCAGTACAACGTCCGTGACGCGATCCCGCCAGGCGCCGCGCCGGATTACGGGCTCGTCAGCGTCGTCTGGCAGATCGGTCACAGCGTCAACGGCGGTGCGCACCTCCTCGACGGCCCTGGCCATGTCCCAGTCCGGTTCGAACTCCATCCGGATGCGCGAATGTCCGGGATGCGAACTGGATTCGGTGCTGGTCACGCCCTCGACAGCCAGCAGGGCCGGTTCCAGAACCCTGACGATGGCACTGTCCATATCCTCGGGGCCGGCCTGATCCCAATTGACGGTGACGTCCACCCGTTCCAGCACCACATCGGGAAAGAACTGCGCCCGCATGTTCGGAATCGCAGCGGCGCCCAGAACCAACATCACCAGCAGCAAAAGATTGGCCACGGTCCGGTGCCGGATGAAGTAGCTCAGGATACCGCCTGCCGCACCGGGGATTTCGCGCATCATGACGCTTATCCCCCTGTCGGGCTTTCAAGACGGCGCACCAGCGATGCAGGCACTTTCGCCTCGCTCAACTGGCCCAGCACGCGGGCCTTGGCGTCCTGCGACATACCTGCACTGGCTTCGACCTGCGCCACAAACTGCGCGCGTTGTTCATCCGACAGCTCGACCATATCCGTGTCCGGTTGCGCCCGGGCTTCGGCCCGCAAGGGGCGCACACGTACGCCCGCGCCCAGCAACGGGGTGCGCCCGATCACCACCTCGCGTCCTTCCAGCCCCTCCCCGCGCAACAGCACCTCATCGCCCTGTCGGCGGATCAATTGCACAGGCAGCGCCTCAAGCCGGTCGCCATCACCCAGCACCAGTACGGTGCCAAACGCATCAAGAGCCGTCGACGGCATGCGAACAACATTCTCGACGGGTTGTTCCTCGACCGAGACCGTTACGAAGTCACCGGGTTTGAAACCAAACGCATCATTCAGGCGGGCATAAATCAACCGACCGGTCTGCCCTTCCCCCGCCGATCCGCTGTCGCGGCTGATCCGGCCAAGGGCGACCAGGTCAGTGCCGGTCACTTCCAGCGACACGGAAACGGGGGCTTTGATCAGCTCGCCCCGCGCGTCCAGCAGGCGCACATACTGTGCGGTCGACACCCGAAACGCCACTTCCAGCGCGTCCGGATCGACCAGTTCGGCCAGTTTTTCATTGGCCGTCACCAATCGGCCCTCGACCAGTGTGACATCGGTCAGCGTGCCGCCAAACCGGGCGCGAATCGTCATGTCGTCCAGATCCCGCTCGGCCGCTTCCAAGGCGATCCGCGCGCGGGCCAGCAACGTGGTGGCCTGATCGACACGGGATTCGGCCTGCGCCAGTGCGATCCGCCGGGCCAGAACCGATTGCTGAGCCGACGCTGCGGCCAGTTCAGCCTCTTCCACGCTGGCGGCGGCACCAACGCCACGGCTTTGCAGATCCTTCTGGCGCTGCAGGGCGCGTCCGCGCAACTCTGCCTGAGCTTCGGCCGAGTTCAACTCGTCCTGCGCCAGCAGCAGCGACCGTTCGGCATCGCGCTCTTCGAACTGGGCATCCAGCAGATCGGACTTGGCACGGTCCAGCGCCGATTGCGCATCGGCGGGGTCCAGTTCAACCAGCACCTCGCCAGCGGACACAACGCCGCCATCTTCAAATTCCTCGGCCAGGGACACAACCCGCCCACCCAGAGCTGCGCGCAACTCAAGCCTGCGGCGGCTTTGCACTTCGCCAAATGCATCCAGATAGGGGATTACCGTTTCCACCAGCGCGGGTTTGACGCTGACCGCAAATACCCTCTCCTGCGCTGGCGGGCGGTTTTCGTCCCTGGTCAGCACATCCTGCAGCGCATTTGCGATCATCTGTGCAGCGACAAACAACAGGGCCAGCGTCAGGGACGCCAGAAAGACACCGACAAGGCTTTGCCTCAGAAATCGCATCAATCATTCACCCAAGTTGCAACAGGCTGCCATACGCGAAATGTAGCTGGACCGGAAAATAAGCCAAGCCACAAGGCGGTTATAAGGACTTGAACGTATGACCAGTCTACTTCCGTCGCAGATGTTCGTCCAATCGCGGCATTATTTCCACAAAATTGCAGGGGCGATGCCGGTAATCGAACTGTTTTTCCAAAATCCCGTCCCAGGCGTCCTTGCACGCGCCGGGACTGCCGGGGAGGGCAAACAGATAGGTCCCGCCCGCCACGCCGCCTGTTGCGCGCGACTGAACAGCCGAAGTGCCGATCTTTTCCATCGAGATGATGGTGAAGACGGTTCCAAACGCCTCGATTTCCTTTTCATAGACGTCTCGATGCGCCTCGACCGTGACATCGCGCCCCGTCAGGCCGGTCCCCCCGGTCGACAGGACAACGTCAATATCGGGCTCGGCGATCCAGGCCCGCAGCTGATCTGCGATCTGGCTGCGCTCATCCGGCAGGATTTTGCGGTCGGCAAGGGTGTGGCCGGCCCGTTCAATCCGGTCGACCAGGGTCTGGCCTGAACGGTCTTCCTCAATCGAGCGCGTATCTGACACGGTCAGAACGGCGATACGAACCGGGATGAACTCCATGGTTTCATCAATGCGTGACATTTGGCGTCAGGCCCTTTCCATGATGGCAAGCCGGATCGCCAGAGCGGTGAAGATGCCGCCACTGACCCAGCTCAGAATTCTGGACGCGCGGGGGCTGTTGATCAGCATTTGACCCGCGCCTCCGGCAAACACGCCCACCAGCCCGTTGATAACGAACCCGCCGATGGAAATGATCGCCCCGAAGATCAGGAATTGCAGCAGAACGGACCCCGAGGCGGGGTTTACGAATTGCGGAATAAAGGCGAGGACAAACAGAATGACTTTCGGGTTGGTCAGGTTGACCAGAAACCCGTCGCGAAAGGCATAGCGTGTCGGTTTTGCCGGACCTTCGGCCGAGATCGCGCCGTGCCGTATCGCACCCCATGCCAGATACAGCAGATAGGCGACACCCAGCCAGCGGATCGCGTCGAACACCCACGGAACAGCGGCAACAACCGCGCCCAATCCCAGCCCGGCCAGCGAAACATGGATCATCGAGCCCATCGAAATTCCGGCGCTGGCGGCAATCGCGGGTTTTGTGCCGGATCGCAGCCCCTGCCCGAAACAGAACATCATATCCGCACCCGGCGTCAGATTCAGTGCGATGGCCGCAGGCACAAAGGCCAGCAGCGTCACGGTCTCGATCATGCGCGGACCTCGAACCAGTTGACTCGCGGACCGAGATTGGCGACGTGCGACCGGCCGATGGACCCGCGATACCCCCAGCTGTCATGGATATGGCCACCAAGCACCAACGTGGGCTGAATCCGTTCTATTGCATTCCGGATGGCCGTTGACCCGACAGAAAGCCCCTGAGATGTCTTATCGCCGTACCCTTTCGGCGGTGAATGCGCGATCAGGATGTCGGTCCCGACGCATCGTGCCAGCATTTCGGTCGCATCGCCTTCGGTCATGTCACAGGACCAGTCGCCAAAAGGCGTAACCGGCACGCCGTAACCCAGACCGAACAGCCGCAGCCCGTCGACGGTCATACCGGACCCGTGCAGCACATGCACCCCGTCAGGGACGGCATCTGCCAGCTCTTCCGCGCTTTCGACATTGCCCGGCACCAGAACCATCGGTGCAGCGATACCGGACAGCATGGCCATCGCTTCGTCCAGACCCTGACGCATGTTGCAGTAATCCCCGGCCCCAATCACCAGATCGGCCTCTGCACTGGCCGCAACCAGATCGGCGGCGCGGTTGCGCGCCATATGCAGGTCCGAGAACGCCAGTATTTTCATCGCTTCGCCTCCAGACACGCCCTGAGTTCCAGCAGATCGACCCAGGCCTGCCGCTTCATCTGCGGCTGCCGCAGCAGATAGGCAGGGTGAAACATTGGTATGACCGGCAGATCCAGCGCCTGTTCCCATTTCCCGCGCAGCCGCGTGATGCCGCGTTTGCCCAGCACGGCCTGACAGCTGATATTGCCCATCACCACAAGAACCTCAGGGTTTGCCAATGCGATATGACGCTGCAGAAACGGCTTCATCATGCCGATTTCCTCGGGCTTCGGATCACGGTTCTGCGGCGGGCGCCATGGCAGGACGTTCGTGATGTAGACATTCTCGGCCCGGTTCAGATCAATGGCAGCCAGCATCCGGTCCAGCAATTGCCCGGCGCGACCCACAAACGGCTTGCCTTCGCGATCCTCATCGCGGCCTGGCGCCTCGCCAATGATCATCACCCGCGCGCCGGGGGTGCCATCCGCGAACACCAGCTGCCGCGCTCCCCGCTTCAGGTCGCACAGATCGAACGCATCCATCGTTGCGCGTAATTCCGGCAGCGACCCTGCCCCGCGCGCGGCTTTTTCGGCAACCGCAATTGGGTCCGCCTGTCGCGGCTTTTCTTGCGACGAATGTTCAACAACCTGTTTCCGGGCCTTCGGCGCGGTATCCGGCAAGGCATAGCGGTCAACCGGCGCGTCACCGATAGCGTCGGTGACGCCCAGTTCAACCTGCCATTCCAGCAGGGCGCGCGCGGTATGATGGTCCATTGCCGATTCCATGCCTCATAATCTAACCAGCTTTGGCCCGAGGGAAAGCGAATAGACCTTGCCATGGCACCCGGTCGCACCGACGATGGTCATGTTCATGCTGATTGCTCTGAGATATATCCTGCTCCTGCTGCTGTTCAACGTCTTTGGCTGCGGCCCGGCCATGGCCACCTTTCACGACAAGCACGGACAGTGCCGCGCAGGGCAGTTCCAATGCGGCAGCACGTGCTGCAGCGGAGGCCAGCGGTGCAGCTTTGACGGCCACTGCATCCGCGCAGGCGGAACCTATTGCGGCGGGGGCCGGTCTTGCGGGCCATTTGAACGCTGCGTGGCAGGCGGCACCCGCTGTGCGCCTGCAGGGGCAAACAAATGCACGTCACGCCTGGATTGTCCAAGCAACAGTTTCTGCAACGGGCGCGGAGAATGCGAACGGATCACGCCCGATTTCAACCCCGGGCTGCCAAGCGCCTGCGACGATGGAAATGTCTGTTCTGCGGGATCGTCCTGTCTGCCGGCTGGCGGTTGCTCCCGCCCGGGCTGGTTTTTGTGCGAAAAAACCGGATCGCAGTGTCGTCCCGGCTTCAAATGCTCCAGAAATCAGGGCTGTGTGCCGGTCCGGGCCATCGATTGCGGTTATGGCAAATGGTGCAAACCCGGCGAGCAGTGCCTGCCGAAAGGCGGGTGCGAGAAACTGCCCGAGAGCTCTGATCCTTAGGTTGCCTTGCGCTGCCTGGCTTCTTATAAGCGGCCCGATTGTCAGACAGGAGCCCGCCCATGCGTTTCGCCCATCGTCACCTTCTTGGCATCGAGCATCTGTCGCAATCCGATATCACCGCCATTCTGGATCTGGCCGAGAAATACGTCGACATGAATCGCCAGTCGTCGAAACACTCGGATGTGCTGGCGGGGCTGACCCAGATCAACATGTTCTTCGAGAACTCGACCCGCACGCAGGCAAGTTTCGAGATTGCGGGCAAGCGGCTGGGCGCGGATGTGATGAACATGGCGATGCAGGCCAGTTCGATCAAAAAGGGCGAGACGCTGATTGATACGGCTATGACACTGAACGCGATGCATCCCGATCTGCTAGTGGTGCGGCACCCGCATTCCGGCGCGGTCGATCTGCTGGCGCAGAAGGTGAACTGCGCCGTGCTGAACGCGGGCGACGGGCGGCACGAGCACCCGACCCAGGCGCTGCTGGACGCGCTGACCATTCGGCGCGCCAAGGGCCGGCTACACCGTCTGAACATCGCCATTTGCGGAGACGTGGCCCATTCCCGTGTGGCACGCTCGAACCTGATCCTGCTGGGCAAGATGGAGAACCGCATCCGCCTGATCGGCCCGCCGACGCTGGTGCCTGCGCAATTCGCCGAGTTCGGAGCCGAAATCTACGACGACATGAACGAGGGCCTGAAAGATGTCGACGTGGTCATGATGCTGCGCCTTCAGAAAGAGCGGATGGATGGCGGGTTTATCCCTTCGGAAAGGGAATACTACCATCGCTATGGTCTGGACGCCGCCAAGCTGGCGCTGGCAAAACCCGACGCGATCGTCATGCACCCCGGCCCGATGAACCGTGGCGTCGAGATCGACGGCACACTGGCCGATGACATCAACCGGTCCGTCATTCAGGAACAGGTCGAGATGGGCGTCGCAGTGCGGATGGCCGCGATGGAACTGCTGGCCCGCAACCTGCGCGAGGCCGCATGAGCGATCTGACTGTCGCCCCCCACGAACGCGGCGTGATCCGCCTGTTCACGCTGGACATGCGTTCCGAAGAGGCGAAGTTCCTGCGCGAACCGGGCGCTGCCGATCAGGTTCTGGGGGTTGACGGACTGGACCCGGACCAGATCGACGTCTTTCCGGTCTCGGACCTCGAAGACCTCGGGCTTTACGGCTATCTGAACGAGGGCTGCGGCGTCTCTGCCGACCAACTGGACCGCGCCGCGTTGGACGCCATCGAAGGCTGGGTGATGGTCGTGCGCAGTGCCGCCTTTGGCGACCGCCCGGTAACACTGACGCCGGACCCGAGGCTGCACCTGACCGGTCTTTATACCGAAGAGGCCACCAACTGGACCGGCGGCCCGATCGAAACCGAAAGCGCGAAACCGTTCTCGGCGCCTCAGGTCGCCCCTGTAGATGACAAGCCACGCCGTATGGGGTCGGCCATTCTGGCTCTGATGATCTTGCTGGTAATCGGAGGTGTCCTGTGGCTGATCCTGTAAGTTTCGCACCGGACAAAGGCGCCTATATCCGCACCAACGCCTGGCTCGCTGCCGGGGCCATGGCGTGTGCGATGCTGGTTCTCTGGCTGATCGGCAACCCCTACGTCTGGACCGGCGCACCCGCCGGGCTTGCCGCCATCGGCATCCGCGCCTGGTATCTGGCCTCCGAAGAACTGGTTGCCACATGGCAGATGACGGATACCACCCTGACCGGCCCCGGCCCCCGCAATGTGCCGCTGAACCAGATCGATGCGGTCAACATCCTAGGCAGCTTCGTCCAGATCGTCACCAAAAGCGGTGACAAACATCTGATCAAATACCAGGCAGACCCTGCCGCCACCAAAGCCGCAATCGAAAGGGCTATTTCATGAGCACCGTTCTCTTCTCAAACGCTCGCCTGATCGACCCTGAGGCCGGAACGGATGCAACCGGGTGGCTGCAGGTCGCCGAGGGCCGGATTGTGGCGCGCGGAGAGGGGCAGGCACCGGTTTGCGACTCCCAAATCATCGACTGCGGCGGCCACTGTCTGGCACCGGGTATCGTCGATATTGGCGTCAAGGTCTGCGAACCGGGTGAACGGCACAAGGAAAGCTATAAATCCGCAGGTCTCGCCGCTGCTGCCGGAGGTGTGACCACCATGGTCACCCGGCCCGACACCAGCCCCGCCATCGACACGCCGGAAACGTTGGAATTCGTCACCCGCCGGGCTCAGGCCGATACACCGGTTAACGTGCTGCCGATGGCCGCCCTGACCAAGGGCCGCGAGGGCCGCGAAATGACCGAGATCGGTTTCCTGCAAGACGCAGGAGCCGTTGCGTTCACCGATTGCGATCACGTTATCGCCAATACCAAAGTGTTCTCTCGCGCGTTGACCTACGCGAAATCCTGCGGCGCGCTGGTCATCGCGCATCCGCAGGAACCGGGCCTGAGCGCCGGGGCCGCCGCGACCAGTGGCAAGTTCGCTGCCCTGCGCGGCCTGCCCGCCGTATCGCCGATGGCCGAGCGGATGGGGCTGGACCGCGACATCGCCCTGCTGGAAATGACCGGTGCAAAATACCACGCCGACCAGATCACCACCGCCCGCGCCCTGCCCGCACTGGAACGCGCCAAGCGCAATGGGCTGGACATCACCGCCGGGACCTCGATCCATCATCTGACGCTGAACGAGTTGGACGTGGCCGACTATCGCACCTTCTTCAAGGTCAAACCCCCGTTGCGGTCCGAAGACGACCGGCTGGCGGTGATCGAGGCGCTGCGCACCGGGTTGATCGACACGATCAGCTCGATGCACACGCCACAGGACGAAGAAAGCAAGCGTCTGCCGTTTGAAGAAGCCGCCTCGGGCGCGGTGGCGCTGGAAACACTGCTGCCCGCCGCGCTGCGCCTTTATCATGCCGAGCAGCTGGACCTGCCGACGCTGTTTCGCGCCATGGCCCTGAACCCGGCGAAACGGTTGGGCCTGGAGTGCGGTCGCCTGTCCGAAGGCGCACCGGCCGATCTGGTGCTGTTCGATCCCGATGTCCCCTTTGTGCTGGACCGGTTCGCCCTGAAATCCAAGTCGCAGAACACACCGTTTGACGGCCAGCGGATGCAGGGTAAGGTCACAGCGACTTTTGTCGCTGGCAAAGAAGTTTACCGGAGAACCTGATGCCCCTGATCGACAGTACCATGACCCAACTGATCCTGTGGGCTGTGATCGGTTACCTTATGGGGTCCGTTCCCTTCGGCATGATCATCGCCAAGGTCATGGGACTGGGCAACTTGCGCAGTATCGGGTCCGGCAATATCGGCGCCACCAATGTTCTGCGCACCGGCAACAAGGCCGCCGCCGCGCTGACCCTGATTTTCGATGCGGCCAAGGGGGCGGTGGCTGTTCTGCTGGCACGTTCACTGGCCGGAGAAGACGCAGCCCAGATTGCCGCCCTGACCGCTTTTCTGGGACATTGCTTTCCGGTCTGGCTGGGCTTCAAGGGCGGCAAGGGTGTCGCGACCTTTCTGGGCCTGTGGCTGGCGCTGGACTGGCGGGTCGGAGTTGCCTGCTGTCTGAGCTGGCTTGTGGCGGCGGCGATCTGGAGGATCTCCTCGGTTGGCGCGCTTGCAGCGGCGGCCCTGCTGACGGTTTGGATCGTTGTTCTGACGGATGGCGCGACGTTCATTCTGGGGATAATTCTGACCCTGTTGGTCTACTGGCGGCACAGTGCCAACGTCGCGCGTATCAAGGCCGGGACCGAGCCGAAAATCGGCAAATCGTGACCCCGCCAGACGAATTTCTGAACGCGTTCTTTGCCCTGCCCATGGGCACTTTCACCGGGACGAGCCGCAACGGGCGTTATGTCGTGTGCCGCCAGACCGTGGCGAAAGGCAAGTCGCACAAGCTGGTGGCGCATCAGCTGGACGGCACAGATTTCATCAGCCTGAACCTGTATCAGACCAAGAACAGCGGTGCGCTGCTCCGACCCTGCGAGATGTCTGCAGCCAAGGTGATCGCGTTCACGATGGCGCTGGTGCCCGATCCGCAACCGGTCGGCTGAAACCTTCGTTCCCGCACATCACCTATTCATAACCGCACAATCACAATTGATTGCTTTGAACGTGAACAGCCCGCTTCCCAACTGGGGTGTTGTGACGGCCAATTACCGACCGCACAGGACAAAATCACGAGGGAAACCAAGGTGCAATTCCAACGCCATCTGGTGACCCGGTTCACGAAAGGTGAAGCAATGAACAAGATCAAATCCCTTATCGGCGGCGTCGCGCTGTCTGTTGCAATTGCAAGCTCGGCCATGGCGGCGGGTGTTGAACTGAACGCAAGTTCGACCGGCCTGGCCTTGCAGGGCTACGACCCGGTGGCCTATTTCACCGCAGGTGAAGCGACCAAAGGCGACTACCGCATCACCGCGCTGCACAACGAAGCCCTGTACCGCTTCTCCTCGGAAGAAAACAAAGCCGCATTCGAAGAGAACCCAGAGGCTTATCTGCCGGCATATGGCGGCTACTGCGCCTTCGGCACGGCCATGGGCTTCAAGTTCGACGGTGATCCGAACTACTGGAAAATCGTTGACAACAAGCTGTACCTGAACCTGTCGGCGGACATCCAGGAACGCTGGGAAGGTGACATCCCGGGCTTCAACGAAAAAGCGGACGCGAACTGGGAAACCATCGCTCATAAAACCCCTGCTGAATTGCAGCAGCAGTAATTTTCTGATCCTTTCAGAACAAACGGCGGCGGAGATTTCCGCCGCCATTTGCGTTCAGGGTTCAAGAACCGTGCTGCCGGTCGTCTGGCGCGCCTCCAGCGCCCGATGCGCATCGGCGACCTGTGACAGGGCAAAGCGCTGATCGATGTGCAGCCTGACTTCCCGGCCTTCGACCTTGCCGAACAGACGCCGGGCCATGGCCTGGCATACCGAATGATCCGCGATGTGGGTGAACAAGGTCGGGCGGGTGATCTTCAGAGAGCCTTTACGGCCGAGTATGCCGATATCCACCGGTGGCACCGGTCCGGACGCATTGCCGAACGAAATCATCATGCCCAATGGTTTCAGGCAATCCAGAGAACCTTCGAACGTATCCGCGCCGATTGAATCCATGACCGTGTCCACCCCCTTGCCGTGGGTGATCTCGGCCACGCGTTCGGCAAAATTTTCGGTCCGGTAATTGATGCATTCGGCGGCCCCGTTGAACCTGGCCAACTGGCATTTTTCATCCGTGCCCGCCGTGCCGATCAGGGTGATGCCCTCGGACTTGGCCCACTGGCACGCGATCAGTCCCACCCCGCCGGCAGCGGCATGAAACAACACCGTGTCGCCGCGTTTCAGGGGCGTCGTCCGGTGAAACAGATATTCGACCGTCATCCCTTTCAGCATCATGGCAGCGGCGGCATCGAACGGAATGCTGTCGGGCAGCGGGCAGACCTGCGCCGCCGGCATTACGCGTGCCTCGCAATAGGCGCCCGGGGGAGCCGCTGCATAGGCGGCTCGCTGACCGGGTTGAAGGTGGGTCACGCCCTCGCCGACGGCTTCAACCACCCCGGCGGCCTCCATGCCAAGGGCGTGTGGAAGTTCCAGCGGATAAAGGCCGGTCCGCTGATAGACATCGATAAAATTCAACCCACAGGCGTGATGCCGAATGCGAATCTCTCCCGGACCGGGATCGCCCACGGGCCTGTCTTCGATTCGCAGAACTTCGGGGCCGCCGGTTTCATGAATGACCACGGTACGTGCTGTTTGCTGCATGCTCACCTCCTTGCGCCTGCAACCAAGCTAACATGACTGAGGCACAGGGCAATTGACCTGTCTCAGAATTATGGCGGCGCAAAAGAAGATACTGTGCTATAGTGATTTCACACGTTGTCGGCTGATCCGGCCACGACCCCCTGCGCCGGACATGATCCGAGACGCAACCTCGTTAGGGGAGGGGATGAGTATGGCAAAAACAATCGGTAATCCAATCAGCTGGGCCGCCAGAAACATCAGTGCGTCCGGCGATCATATATCGGAAAGCGTATCGCGGATCGGAAGCGCCGATACCAAGCACCTGCCGGTGGTTCAGACGCTGACACTTCAGGACCTGCGTTCCTGCCTGAAAGCCGGATATCAGGACTTTCTGGAAACGCGCGCCGACGCGATCTTCGTGGTGCTGATTTACCCGATTGCCGGGCTTCTGATGGTCGGGTTCGGGCTGAACATGAACATGGTGCCACTGCTGGCGCCCCTGATTGCGGGCTTTGCCCTGATCGGCCCGGTCGCAGCCGTGGGTCTGTACGAAATCAGCCGCAAGCGCGAACAGGGCGAAGTGGTTCAATGGCTGGACGCGTTCGGTGTCTTCCGGTCGCCGTCCTTCGGTGCCATATTGGCGCTTGGCTTCTACCTGGTCATGTTGGTGCTGATCTGGCTGATGGCCGCACAAGCCATCTATGCACAGACGCTGGGACCGGAACCGCCCGCCTCTCTGAGTGTGTTTGCAGCGCAGGTGTTCACAACCGGCGCAGGCTGGACCATGATCGTTGTCGGAACCGCCGTCGGTTTCCTGTTTGCGCTTGTCGCCCTGGCGATCAGTGTTGTCAGCTTTCCGCTTCTCCTGGACAAGCAGGTCGGGCTGCCGGTGGCTGTGGTAACGTCCTTCCGCGTGACGCGCCAAAACCCGGGTGTGGTGTTGACCTGGGGCTTCATCGTCGCGGCCCTGCTTATTCTGGGGGCCATCCCGATGCTGCTGGGCCTGATCGTGGTGATGCCGGTTCTGGGCCATTCGACCTGGCATCTGTATCGTCGGGCCATCGCCTGACGCGGTCGCGCGCGGGGCACCCCCGCGCGCTGTTCCCTTAGCCTGCGACGTTCAGAACGATCTTGCCAATATGGCCCGAGCTTTCCATGCGCGCATGCGCTGCCGCCGCTTCGGCCAAGGCAAACTCGCTGTCCATCACAGGTGAGATCTTTCCGGCATCCAGAAGCGGCCAGACCGCCTCGCGCAAGTCCTGCGCGATCTTTGCCTTGGCCAGATCGCTTTGCGGGCGCAGGGTGCTTCCGGTCAGGGTCAGGCGTTTCACCATCATCATGGCAAAGTTCAACTCGACCTTCGGACCCTGCAGGAACGCGATCTGCACCAGACGTCCATCCTCGGCCAACGCCTTGACGTTGCGCGGGATGTAATCGCCCCCCACCATATCGAGGATCAGATTCGCCCCGCCTTCGACCCGCATCGCCGCCACGAAATCTTCGTCCCGGTAGTTGATCGCCTTTTCTGCTCCTAGCCGGACACAGGCTTCGCATTTCTCGGCAGATCCGGCTGTTGCAAAGACCCGTGCGCCAAAGGCATTGGCCAACTGGATCGCCGTTGTGCCAATTCCGCTGGATCCGCCATGGACCAAAAACCGCTCACCGGCTTTCAGCCCGCCGCGCGTGAAGACGTTGGACCAGACGGTGAAGAAGGTTTCGGGCAGGCATGCGGCTTCTTTCATGCCCATACCATTTGGCACAGGCAGACAATGGGCGGCGGGCGTCGCGACATATTCGGCGTAACCACCGCCTGGCAGAAGCGCGCAGACCTGATCGCCGAGTGACAGCCCTTCAACCCCTGATCCGATGGAAACCACTTCGCCGGAAGCTTCCAGGCCCGGCAGATCACTGGCGCCCGGAGGGGGATCATATGCACCTGCGCGCTGCAGCGCGTCGGGGCGGTTCACCCCGGCATAGGCGACCTTCAGGATTACCTGACCATTGGCCGGTTTCGGAATCGGGCGTTCGGTCAATCGCAGAACATCCGGGCCGCCAGGCTCGGATATTTCAACGGCGCGCATCGTCTGGGTCATGGGCAAATCTCCTTTGCCCAATGCCTAGCAGGCAATTTCTGGAAGGCCCAGACGCTTACTTGCGCGGATTCAGCATCCCGGGCAGATCGGTCCGCATTTTCATCGGCGGCTTCACCTGCCCGGCCAGCCAGTTCGGAACCGCAAGGAACGGCTTGAATAATGGATTGTCGTTCACCTGTGCCTTGAGCTTCTCGAACTGCATGACATTGTCGATGCGCCTGTCCAGAAACTCCCATGTCTTCTGATGCGCGGGGGCCTCATCACCCAGCCAGAACAGCAGGGTCGAAGAATACACTCCCGACAGGGTGGCGCGCTTAGTGTACCAGTTCACATCATCGGAAGTGTCGCCAAGCGTATCCCAGATCAGGTCGCAGGTCTGCCACAGGGCCTTGGCCCCGTCTGCCGCATGAAGGGGCAGCGCAAAAAGGGTCATACCCTTGCGGACCAACTCCTTATCCTCGACGGCCTGCAACCGAAAGCGCACTGCGGCAGCAACCCGATCGCGGAATTTCAGATCGCCCAGATCTTCGGATTTCAGACGTTCGACCATGACTGCATCGCCGCGTGCGTGGAAAGCCAGCGCCAGATCGACCGCGCCACGCGGACAGATCGCGCGCGCCAGACCTTCATCCATGTCACAGTCCGCAATAGCCGCGCGAAAGCCCACCTCGGACCAGCCGTCAAACGGAACGTGGGTCAGCATCGCGTCCAAAAGCTGTTGCTTTGCATCTTCATAAGTGGTGGTCATAGCGGTTCTCCGGTTCTCAGAGCCAGTACTAGACAAGATATAACGACTTTGCTATACGGCCAACTCCTGCAATTTCCTTGCAACTCTATCTAGAAAGGTGGTGACAACCACATGCAGGTTAGTGTTCGCGACAATAACGTCGATCAGGCGCTTCGGGCCCTGAAGAAAAAGCTGCAGCGCGAAGGCGTGTTCCGTGAAATGAAGCTGAAGCAACATTTCGAGAAACCGTCCGAGAAAAAAGCGCGCGAGAAAGCTGAAGCGATCCGCCGTGCCCGTAAACTGGCACGTAAGAAAGCACAGCGCGAAGGTTTGCTCTAAGCACCTTGCTCGTCCAGCTTTGGATGACACTATTTGACGACCCCCGAGGCCCCGCCCGGGGGTTTGTCGTTTTCAGGGGGCATCGCCCGTTTGCCGGTTACATTCCGCCGACCCGTGGGACAGACCGCGCGACAAGCTGCCATTTTCCCATCAGCAGCATTTTGCCCGGCATTTTGCAGCGCAGCGAATCCTGCCCGGAAAGCGCTGCGTCGCCGTAAACCGCCGATCTTTCGACAGTCTCTATCGCTGTCGCGCCTTGCACCTCTAAGTGGCGTCGTCCGAAAGGACTCAACCATAAACGGAGGCAACAATGTCGACTGCAAACACGTTCGAACGCGAAATGCTGGCGCTGATCAATCAGGAGCGCACATCCCGCGGGCTGAACCAGCTGAAACTTGAAACCCAGCTGAACGACTCGTCGGAAAACCACAGCAGCTGGATGCTCAACACGGATACCTTCAGCCACACCGGATCGGGCGGATCGAGCGCGACTCAGCGGATGGAAAATGCCGGGTTCGACCTGGAAGGCAGCTGGCGCACCGGCGAAAACATCGCCTGGCAATCCGAACGGGGTGCCCCAGGCATCAGTGACGATGTTGCCCAGCTACATCAGGGTCTGATGAACAGCCCGGGCCACCGCGCCAATATCCTGAACCCTGAATTCGAGTATATCGGTATTGGCATTGAAACCGGGGACATGCAGGGATTTGACGCGGTCATGGTCACCCAGAACTTTGCCGCAACCGATGCCGCTGTTCTGCCGGACACCGGAGAACCCTCGGCACCCGACCCGGAGGAAACGGATACCGAGATGACGGGAACAGATGTAACTGAGCCAGAGGAGCCGGATGGCGAAACGACCGATACGGAGGTGACGGAAACGGAAGAACCGGAGACCGAAACGGAAGAGCCGGGGACTGAAACAACGGACACGGACGAAACCGAGACTGAGGAACCGGAGACCGAAACAACTGACGCGGATGATACCGAGACCGAAGAACCGGAGACCGAAACAACTGACGCGGATGATAGCGAGACGGAAAATCCGGAAACCGAAACGCCCGATATCGAAGTGACCGATTCAGGCGAACCAGAGTCCGATTGTTTTGACGTACAGGCCTTTCTGGACGAGATCGCTTCATTCCTGGAAAACCTGCAGGCCCAGTTCGATCAGTTTGATTGGGATGGCACCGAAACCGCAGGCGACGAAACCGGTGACATGGATGACTTTGATCTTGTGACGGGTGAAGACAGCGAACAGATGGAAGACCCTGCTGATACCGGCATGGTCGCCGAAGACGGCTGTGACTTCATGATGTTCAATATCTTCAACGTAGACTGCATGATGGACGCCGCCTGATCCGACGTTCCGGTGCGAGGCTGGACAACCAGCCTCGCACAACGTCATCAATAGATCTTTGGAACGTAAAGCTCATCCGGCAGGATGCGCCGTTCGTATTCGGGATTATATCGGCGGTCGGGCAGATTGACCTTGTCCTGCGGCACGTCTTCGTAGGGGATCTTGGTCAGCAGATGCTCGATACAGTTCAGCCGCTCGCGCTTTTTGTCATTGCCTTCCACAATGTACCAAGGTGCCTCGGGGATATTGGTGCGAAAGAACATGTCCTCCTTGGCCTTGGTGTACGCCTCCCAGCGGATGCGGGATTCCAGATCCATGGGTGACAGTTTCCACTGTTTCATCGGGTCGTGAATCCTCATGAGGAATCGCAGTTGCTGTTCTTCATCGGTGATCGAGAACCAGTACTTCAGAAGAATGATCCCCGACCGCACCAGCATCCGTTCAAATTCGGGAACGTCCTGAAAGAACTGCTCGACCTGGTTTTCATTGGCAAAGCCCATGACGCGTTCGACACCGGCCCGGTTGTACCACGAGCGGTCGAAGAACACGATTTCGCCCGCCGCAGGCAGATGCGGAACGTATCGCTGAAAATACCATTGGCTCTGCTCCCGGCGGCTGGGCGCGGGCAAGGCCACAACTCGGGCGACGCGCGGGTTCAGGCGTTGAGTGATGCGTTTGATCACCCCCCCTTTGCCGGCGCTGTCACGGCCTTCGAACAGAATGCAGACCTTGGCGCCGGTGTGAACCACCCAATCCTGCACCTTGATCAGCTCGGCCTGCAGGCGCAGCAGGTTCTGAAAATAAACCTTGCGGTCCAGCATGTCGGGATGCTGGTCCTTGTAGATCTTGCGGACCTCCATCGAAAGCATTGGTTCGCTGAACTCGATTTCGAAATCTTCGTCCAGCGTGTCTTCCAGTTCCGCCTCAAGCCAATCTTTGGGGGTACTGTTGTTTTCGTATGTCAAGGTCTGCTCCTTATCATTCGTCGGGTCTGGACCGTACCGGGCAAGTGTAACTGCCGGATGTCACCGAAAATGCGGTGACATCGCCAAATCCCCGGGCAAGTGGCGCTGACCTGACAGGTGCAGACCACGAAAACAGGGCCGTTGTGCGGTCTTTGTCCTGAATGTGGACCCATGGTGCCGGGGATACAAGCGTTAGAATTGACGCAATGCCAACAGGTTGAAACCAACAGGCCAGAGCGATATTGCCATTTCCCGCAATCAGGCGGCAACAATGCCGGCATCGAATGCATGAGGCTTTTGTGGACCATTTTGTTTCTCTGTTGCCCATGATCTGGCCATGGGAGGTCCTGATAACCGCTCAGGTAAGCACCTTGGCCGGGCATCTGCGGCTGGGTCTTGCGTTGCTTTCGGTTTTCGCGGTCGCCGCGCTGCTGACCGGGCTTCTGGCGCCGCTGGCAACCGGACTTGCCGTGTCGGGCTTGATCGGGGCCTGGTGTCTGCATCGACTTCAGGGCCGGTGGGTTCTGGTCGGGCATCTGGCGTTGATTGTCTGGTGCATCGCACTTGGCGCACATCTGCTGCCCGGATTTCGTAATCTTCTGGTCCTGGATCAGGTTCGCGCGGGTCCAGACAGCGCGCTTTTTTCAATGCACCTGAATCTGGACAAGCCACTGGTGTTCTTCGCGGTTGTGCTTGCTTGCCCTGCGATGTTGAGCCGAAAATCTCCGGTACGCTGGATGCCTCTTGCACTTGGTCTCGTGACTTTGCCGCTGCTCTTTGCGACAGGATTACTGACTGGGGCCGTGCATCCGGAAGTCGGCCTGCCCGAATGGTGGCTGACCTTTGCCCTTTCCAACCTGTTCCTGACCTGCCTCGCGGAAGAGGCCTTCTTTCGTGGCTACCTGCAAACGGTCCTTGCGACCCGGTTCGGGTCTGCCGCAGGAATTGCGGTCGCAAGCCTTCTGTTTGGCGTGGCCCATGCGGGCGGTGGCGTCCCTCTGGTCCTGTTTGCATCACTGCTTGGGCTGGGCTGCGGTCTGGGTTATTTCGCGACGGGACGAATTTGGGTTCCTGTTGTGATGCATTTCGCCTTCAACGCCCTGCATCTGGCCCTGTTCACCTATCCCGGCCCAGCCTGAAGATCACACGGGCAATGCGGTGGTCTTGAAAACGGTCCGCAGCGCAAAGGAACTCTGCATCTGCGCCACGCCGGGCAAACGTGACAGGTATTGCCGGTGGATACGGGCAAAGTCCTCGGTGTTTTCCGCGACGACCTTCAGGATGTAATCCGCTGTACCCGCCATAAGATGGCATTCCAGAACATCCGGTATCCGGGATACTGCCTTCTCGAACGCATCCAGAACCTCTTCGGCCTGACCCTGCAACGTGATCTCGACAAACACGGTTGTCGGAACGTTCATCTTGCGCGCATCCAGCAGTGCCACGTAGTTGCGGATATAGCCTTCGACCTCCAGCCGCTGTACACGTCTGTGGCAGGCAGAGGGCGACAGATTCACCTGCTCTGAAAGCTCGGCATTGGACATTCTGCCATTGCGCTGCAGGGCGGCCAGAATCTTTCGATCAGTCGAATCTATGCTCATTCACGCAAATCCTTTGCAAGATTCTGACAGTATATCGAAGAATCCACCGAAACAAACCTAGTTTCCGGGCAAAGTTTCACAGAAATTGCGGCGGTGAGTGCCCATAATTTAGGCAGTTTATGGATGGAGAGCCCAAAATGAAAATCGGTTGCCCAAAGGAAATCAAACCTCAGGAATTCCGTGTCGGCATGACGCCCAACGCCGCACAGGAAGCTGTCGCGCGCGGCCATGAGGTCATCATCGAAACCGGAGCCGGCCTGGGATCCGGCTTTGACAATGACGCCTATACCGCTGCCGGTGCCAGCATCGTCGACACCGCGGCCGAGGTGTTCGCGACGGCGGACATGATCGTGAAAGTCAAGGAACCGCAGGCGGTCGAGCGCAAGATGCTGCGCGAAGGCCAGCTGCTGTTCACCTACCTTCACCTGGCCCCCGATCCGGATCAGACCCGCGACCTGCTGGACTCCGGCTGCACCGCCATTGCCTACGAAACCGTGACCGACGCCAATGGCGGCCTGCCGTTGCTGGCCCCGATGTCCGAAGTTGCTGGCCGTCTGGCCCCTCAAGTCGGCTCGTGGACGCTGCAAAAGGCCAATGGTGGCCGCGGGGTTCTGATGGGCGGCGTTCCCGGTGTTGGCCCGGCAAAGGTCGTCGTGATCGGCGGTGGTGTTGTTGGTACCCACGCCGCCAAGATCGCAGCCGGCATGGGCGCGGACGTCACCGTTCTGGACCGTTCACTGCCACGTCTGCGGTATCTGGACGACGTCTATGGCGGCACGTTCAAGAACCAGTACTCGACCGCTGGCGCAACGGCTGAACTGATCCAGACCGCAGACATGGTGATCGGCGCCGTTCTGATCCCCGGCGCAGAAGCTCCCAAGCTGGTCTCGCGCGCACAACTGTCCACAATGAAGCCGGGTGCGGTGCTGGTGGACGTGGCCATCGACCAGGGCGGCTGCTTTGAAACCTCGAAAGCCACCACCCATGCGGAACCGATCTACGAGGTCGATGGCATCATGCACTATTGCGTGGCCAACATGCCGGGCGCGGTTGCGCGCACCTCGACCATCGCATTGGGCAACGCGACCATGCCGTTCATGCTGGCGCTGGCGGACAAGGGTTGGAAACAGGCCTGTCAGGATGACCCGCACCTGCTGAACGGTCTGAACGTTCACGCCGGGCAGCTGACCTATTTCGCGGTCGGCAAGGCGCTGGGAATTGATGTCGTCTCTCCCAACGTAATTGTTAAATCCTAAGCCCTCCCGCCGTTGAAAGCGCCCGCTGATGCGGGTGCTTTACAGCGTTAGGCATAGCGCCGCGCCTCCGGGCGCGGCGCCGGACCCAACAGGAGAAGGGCATTTCCAATGCCCGCCCGACGGGCGGGAGCCATCAGCCCTGTTTCTGGATCTCCACTGAATGCGGATAGGGGATCGATACACCCTTGGAGTCAAAGGCTTCCTTGATCGTCTTGGTGAGTTCGAACCTGACGTCCCAGTAATCCGCCGCCGCACACCACAGACGCGCCGTCAGATCGACCGAGCTGTCACCCAGATTGGTCACACGCACCCAAGGCTCCGGATCACTGTGAATACGTTCATCCGCCTTGGCCACATCCAGAATAATATTCATCGCCTCATCTGCGCTGTCGCCATAGTCAATGCCAAACACCAGATCGACGCGGCGCGTATCATGTGCCGAGTAGTTGGTGATAATTGATCCCCATGACTGGCCATTCGGAACGATGATCTGCACGTTGTCCGGCGTCACCAGTTCCGTCGTGAACAGATTGAGGTCTTTTACGGTCCCCGCCGTCCCGCCGATATCGACATACTGGCCCAACTTGTAGGGGCGAAACACGACCAGCATGACGCCTGCCGCAAGATCGCTCAGCGTTCCCTGCAGGGCCAGGCCGATGGCCAGCGATGCGGCACCCAGAATGGCCACGATACTGGTCGCCTGGATCCCAAAGATCCCAAGTACGGCAACTACAACCATCGCGAGAATGACCCATTTGATGATGCTGGCGGCAAAGTTGCCCAATGTTGGATCGATCTGAGGTGTTCTGTTGATCCGGCGACGGACCATACCGCTGATTGCACCCGCTGCGATCCAACCCAAAATCAGAACAATCAGCGCCTTGCCTGCATTCAGCACAACCGGCAGATAGCCGTTTGTCATTTCTACAATCTGGTCCATTTCCATTCCCGATCACTCCCTAAGCCGCAGTTTTCGCTATTATTAAAACAGATACCTATACATCTGCGCAGATCCCAAACAATTGATGCAGCAGCAGACACTTTTTCAGCACGCCGCGAGCCTCCGTACGTTTATCCGGTTCGCTCTGGCCTGCCCGCGCTTCTTCGGTCCGTTCTTTTTGCCTTTTTCGCGCGTTCCTTCGCACGATTCACCAGTTTGTCCAGCAGGGGCAAACCCCAAGTGTTGGGATTTCGTATAGGATGACTGCGCCATTCTCACAAACGCGCAATCATTTTCATGGGAAAGGCGGCATGTTTTTCCCCAGTGATGCCAGTGGTTGGGATCCGATCGGCCACGCGGAAGACGCCAGTCGGCAGCAATCAGCGCGGACCGGGGCCGTTTGCAAGGACGCCTGCATTCAGACGGTAAATCCGAGGAAAATGACCTGCGTTCGGTCCGCAGATCACTTCGGCAGCGCGCCGGTCAACACATACCGCAGGACACCGACAACCTGTTCCGGTGTCTCGGTCACGGCCAGCGCGGCAGCGTCCACCTCTTTCAGCGCGTGCTGATGATCTGGCCCGTGCATCACGATCAGAGACTTACCCAAAGCCGCCGCATAACCGGCATCAAAGGCGGCGTTCCATTGCTTGTATTTGTCGCCAAACCGAACCACGACCACATCCGCATCGGCGATCCCCTTGCGCGTTCTGATGGCGTTGACCATCGCGCCTTTGTGGTCATGCCAGTATTTGTCCGGCTCGGCGCCCAGAATGGCAACGCCGCAATCGTCACTGGCCGCATGATCCGTCACCGGGCTGTTGAACCCGATGCTCAGCCCCTTGGCACCTTCGATGATCTGTTCACGCCAGTCCGTATGGATTTCCCCGGACAGATAAACGTTCAGCATGGCTTTCTCCTCTCCAGACAACAAAGGGGCGCAACCGCCCCTTCATCTTTTTGAAAATACTCCCGCCGGAGGCGGACTCCATCAGCCCCGCAGCGTACCGCCCGTGGCCTTGGCGACCTTTTCAACGATCTTGGCGCTGACGGCTTCGATGTCTTTTTCCTTCAGTGTCTTGTCCGTCGGCTGAAGTCGCACGGTAATGGCCAGGGACTTTTTGCCTTCACCCACACTTCCACCGATAAACTCGTCGAACACACGCACGTCCTCAATCAGCGCCTTGTCGGCACCTGCCGCAGCATTGACCAGTGTCAGGGCCTCGACCCCGGCATCGACAACAAAGGCAAAATCGCGCTCGACCGCCTGCAGGTCACGCAGTTCCAGCGCCGCGCGGGTGGCGCCGGATTTTCGGGGCAAAGGCACCTCGTCCGGCCAGATCGTGAAGGCCATTGCCGGGCCCTTGATATCCATCGCCTGCAGGACGCGCGGGTGCAGTTCGCCAAATACACCAAGTACCTTCTTCGGGCCCAGACAAATCCTACCGTGACGACCCGGATGCCACCAGGTGTCACCGTCACGCAGAACCTGAACCTTGGCAGGTGCGCCGATCGCGGCCAGAACGGCTTCGGCATCCGCCTTGGCGTCGAACGCGTCGACCGGGCGCGACGCGCCATGCACATCCTTGGGGCCATTTCGACCGACCAGCAGGCCGGTGATCTGGGTCTTCTGATCGCCGGGTTCGCCATCATGAAAAACCGGACCGACCTCAAACAAAGCCACGTCCGCGTACCCACGCGCCTGATTACGGGCCGCAGCCTGCAGCAGCCCCGGCAAAAGGTCCGGGCGCATATGGCTCATCTCGGACGAGATCGGATTTTCCAGCTTCGTCGTGTCATCGCCCCCGCCAAACAGCGCGGCCGAGGCCTGATCGATGAACGTGTAGCTGACGCATTCGTTGTACCCGAGCGCCGCACAGGTGCGTCGCGCCATCGACTGCCGCCGCTGCGCCGGGGTCATCACCGGCTTCGGAATGCCGTCTGTGACCCGCGGCAATGGCTTTCCCTGCAGCTTGGTCAGGGATGCAATCCGCGCGACTTCTTCCACCAGATCGGCCTCACCCATGACATCGGGGCGCCAGCTGGGAACATGGGCCATCTCGCCTTCCAGACGAAAGCCCAGCCGGGTCAGGGTCTGGCGCTGCTCGCTTTCAGGGATGTCCATGCCGACCAGGGACCGAACCCGCGCCGCGTCCAGCTTGTAGGCGCGCGCGTGGTTCGGCGCCTTGCCTGCCTCGACCACGTTCGAAACTTCACCGCCACAGATATCAAGGATCATCTGCGTCGCATGCTCCAGCCCTTCACGGGTGTATTCCGGATCGACGCCACGTTCAAAACGGTAACGGGCATCGGAATTAATCCTGAGCGCCCGGCCCGTCAAAGCAATCTGAACGTGATCCCAAAAGGCGCTTTCGAGGAAAACGTTAACGGTCTCTTCGGTGCAGCCGGTTTCCTGCCCGCCCATGATGCCCGCAATCGATTCCGGGCCCTTGTCATCCGAAATCACCATCATGCCGGGCTGGATAGTGTATTCCTTCTCGTCTAGTGCCACCAGCTTTTCGCCGCCTTTGGCGCGGTGAACGCGCAGGTTGCCCTGCACCTTGTCCGCGTCGAAAACGTGCAGAGGGCGGTTGTGGTCAAAAGTCATGTAGTTGGTGATGTCCACCAAGGCCGAAATCGGGCGCAGACCGATTGCCTTCAGCTGATCCTGCAACCATTGCGGGCTGGGGCCGTTCTTCACGCCCCGGATCAGACGGCCGGTGAAATGCGGACAGCCATCCAGCGTGTCCTCGTCAATCGTCACCTTGATCGGGCTTTCGTAGTCACCCGGGACCGGCACGTAGTCACGTTGTTTCAGGGTGCCGATGCCACGCGCGGCCAGATCGCGGGCGATCCC
The DNA here is from genome assembly GCF_056542605.1 of Ruegeria sp. AB8. Taxonomy (NCBI): domain Bacteria; kingdom Pseudomonadati; phylum Pseudomonadota; class Alphaproteobacteria; order Rhodobacterales; family Roseobacteraceae; genus Ruegeria; species Ruegeria sp. AB8. The sequence goes on along the minus strand of NZ_JBQGAB010000002.1, from coordinate 222,935 downwards.
TTCGACGCCCAGCGCGTCCGGACGGTTCGGAGTGATCGCAATCTCGATCATCGGATCGACTTTCGAGGGGTCATTCTCGGCCAGCCAATCGACAAACTTGTCGCCGACTTCGCCTGAAGGCAGTTCAATGATGCCATCATGTTCATCCGACAACTCAAGCTCGCGTTCAGACGCCATCATGCCGAAGCTTTCGACGCCTCGGATCTTGCCCACGCTGATCGTCAGGTCCAGACCGGGGATATACATGCCGGGTTTGCAAACAACGACCGTGATACCCTCACGCGCATTCGGGGCACCGCAGATGATCTGCAACTCACCCTCATCGGTTTCGACCTTGCAGACGCGCAGCTTGTCCGCGTCGGGGTGTTTCTCGGCATGTTTCACATAGCCGAGCCTAAAGTCCTTCAGCCGGTCCGCCGGGTTCACGATCTCTTCGACCTCAAGCCCGAGATCGGTCAGCGCCTCGGCGATCTCATCAACCGAAGCGTCAGTGTCGAGGTGGTCTTTCAGCCAGGACAGAGTGAATTTCATTGCACGGGGCCTTTTTTGGCAAACATCCAGTCGGCAAAGGCAATGGCAAAGATTGCGCCGGGGTGCAAGCGCTGCGCGTCACGGATAGCTGGGGGTGCGGCCCAAAAGCTCATCCAACTGCCGCCCGATCCAGCCATGGGGGATGAAATGCCCGCCGGGATGGGTATCCAGCGTGACCTGCCCGCGCGCGCAATCGGTCCATTCCACCCGGCTGAGGGTCAGGATCGGCACGACACTCCAATCCCCGCGCGGGGCCGCGTCTGTGCAGCCGTATTTCTGCCGCCACAAAGCCACCGGATAGGTCGTATCGCCATTCGCGCCATACGGAAAATCCATCACCGTATCGCTGAGCCCATGCACATGGCGCACCTCGCGCGGGGCCTGCGGGCAGTCCTCGGTCTGGCGGATCGAACCCGCAACAGCCAGCAGCGCGGCAACATCGTTCCCCGACTGACAGGCATAACGCCACGCCATCGCGCCGCCAAAGGAATAGCCCGAAACATAGATGCGATCCGGATCGATCGGGTATCGCCTGGCCACATCCTCAAGCACCCGGTCGGCAAAAGCCACATCATCGGTGTCCGACGTCCAGAAATCCCAGCTTTTGCCCAACCCGTTCGGCGCCACCAGCAACGCGCCGCGCAGTTTCGTGGCCCCGGCGATGCGCTCGTGGTTCACCACAACCGTCCCCTGCCGCGCCCAGCCATGGAAATGCAGCAACACCGGCAAGGGCGTCTCGGCATCCCAGCCATCGGGTTCCAGCACATGATACGAGCGATCACCGACCTGACAGGCGATATCGCCGTGACAGGATTCAATGGCGGTGGCTCGGGTGGCGATCAGCAGGAAGAGGCAGAGCAATCGGTAAATCATCCGTCGAACCCTAGCGAGCCTGCGCCCGCTGTCACGTCACAACCCCGTGGGCGCATGTAACAAGCCGCGCTGTCGCCAGACTGTGAGGTGGTCGACCTTGAACTTAATTCAGCGGATACGACGACAAGCTCGCAGCACCCCGGGAAAAGCGCTTCAGTTGTCGACATCTTCCGCAGTTTGCGATTGCTGCTCGCCCTCTACAACAACTGCCTCATTTGGAAGGATAAAATTGACAATATCAGTCACATACAGCCCAGCGTAGTATGCAGCTAGCACAGCCAAAACTATTGTCATCCCAGAATAGGGTTTTTTAAGATAGTGTTGGAAAACGACGCCTTCCGCATCGCGTTCAATTCTATCACCATCCAAGAAAACCCCGGAAACATCGAAGCTATCTATTCCAAAAATCGTCAACTTCGAAAGCGATTGCGTACCCACGGAGGAGATTTTTAGTTCCACGTGGCCATTTGCGCTTGGCAGCTTGTCAACAGCAACACTAGGTTCGATCAATAGACTTGAAGGCGCAGCGTTCAGCAAAACTGTGACGTTCCTAGCGGGAGCATTTCCGCTATTTGCCAACCCTAAACAGAGCGCTTTTCCCCCGTCAAATAAGCCCTCACGTAGAGAATGCCGAGTATCTGGCGACATAATTGTGCTGTCTTCATATGATGACTCGATGAGTTGAGAAATCTCACCAAAGTAGCCTTCACGTCTTGGTATTTGGTTTGCATACAAAACAAACCATCTAAGGTTGGCACGACTGCGACTTCTTTGCCAAAGCCAATTGACTACCAACCCACCAATAATCGTTGCCAGTATCCCGGCCAAAAACGCCGGAAACACTTCGCTCACCGAGACAAACCACCATGCAGATTCGGCATATCCAGCGCCGCGAACCCATAATGCCTCAACCAGCGAAGGTCTGAATCAAAGAACGCCCGCAAATCCGGGATGCCGTATTTCAGCATCGCCAAACGGTCGATGCCGATGCCGAAGGCAAAGCCCTGATAGACCTCCGGATCAATGCCACCGGCGGCGATCACTTTGGGGTGGACCATGCCCGAGCCCAGAATCTCCATCCAGTCGTCGCCCTCGCCGATCTTCAGCTGACCGTTATCCCAGGAACAGCGGATATCGACCTCGGCCGATGGCTCGGTGAAGGGAAAGTGCGAGGCGCGGAAGCGCAGTTCGACGTCGTCAACCTCGAAGAAGGCTTTCACGAACTCTTCCAGAACCCATTTCAGGTTCGCCATCGAGATGTCCTTGTCGATGGCAAGCCCCTCGACCTGATGGAACATCGGCGTGTGGGTCTGGTCATAGTCGGCGCGATAGACACCGCCCGGGCAGATCACGCGGATCGGCGCGCCCTGTTTCTCCATCGAGCGGATCTGCACCGGCGAGGTATGCGTCCGCAGCACATGCGGCGGGCGGTTGTCGCCTGCGGCGCGGTGCATGTAGAACGTATCCATTTCGGCCCGCGCGGGGTGGTGGCCGGGGATATTCAGTGCGTCGAAGTTGTGCCAGTCGGTTTCGATCCGCGGCCCTTCGGCCACCGAGAAACCCAGTTCGGCAAAAATCGCGGTCAGTTCCTCGGTCGCCTGGCTGACCGGATGAATCGAGCCCTGACGGCGGGCGCGGGTCGGCAGGGTGACGTCCAGCCATTCGGTGCGCAGACGCTCATCCAGCGTGGCGTCGGCCAGAGCGGCTTTTTTGGCGGATAGCGCCGAGTTGATCTCATCCTTCAGGGCGTTCAGCGCCGGGCCTGCAACCTGGCGTTCCTCGGGTGTCATTTTGCCCAGCTCGCGCATCTTCAGCGCGACTTCGCCCTTTTTGCCCACGGCGGCCACGCGGATCGCTTCGAGCGCGTTCTCGTCGCCTGCGTCTGCGATCTGACCCAGATATTTTGCCTTAAGATCGTCCATGACGCTTCCTGACTTTGGCCCCTGAATGCTGTTGCGGACCTGCTATCACAGCAGCCCGCGAAAGCAAGAGGGCGCGCACATTCAGGCGGAACGTAACAGCGCGGTGGTTCTGTCCTGCCGCACCGGGCGCGCAGCAAGACCATATGCCTCGGGGTGATTGCGCAGCTGGGGAAATAGCGCCAGCAACTCGTCCTGAGTGTCCGATCCCAAACCCGCAAGCCCCTCCTGCCCCGGAAAAAAGCTCTCGGAGATCAAGCCAGAGGTGGTGACAAGCTGATGGCGGTCAAACAGCAGGTGGATGTACCTGACAATGTCGCAAGGGTATTGTGTCACGGTGGTGCCGTTGACCAGAGATATCGCGGGAACCAGTACCTCATCTTCGCCAAACAGCAATTCGGCCTGCCAACCGGTGATCAGGATACGATGCTGGGGAGAGACCAGAATATCGGCCTCGGCCCCAAGTGTACCCGCGTGGATCCGGATCGGCGCAAAGCGGCCACGACCTGAGACCGTGCGCCCGCCAACCCAGCGAACCGGCAGCGGCCCGGCGTCGATTGTGTGCACCAGATCACCCAGCCGCAGATTTTCGACAGCGCAACGTCCGTCGGGCGTCTCCACCATTGTGCCCGCCGTGAAACAGGCCGCACCACTGTCGCCGGGGGCCACTGACCCGTAGGTCAGGATATCCGGATCGGGCTGATTGAATTGCAACGTTGTCGTGGTCTGGTTCGGTCCGACCAGAACCGGCAGGTTGACCGAAGTCTGCCCCGCCGCAAGCCCGTTTTGCGCGACGATGTTCGTTGTGCCGCCACCGATATCGTAAAAATCGATGACCTGACCAGTGTTCGTATTGGTCAGTGCATAAGTTTCGTAGTTGGTCGGCCCGCCCCCGTTGGGGTCTGTCAAAAGGATCGGGAAGTCATCCGCCGATATGACAAAAACAAGCTCATTGTTGTCGGCATCGACCGACATCTGAACTGAGGGATGATCCAGCGGAATTTCGATCCCGACCTGCCCGTTTGCCTGGTAGAACGAGACCGTGAAATCTGCCGGAATCTCATCTGGGCGCAGTGCGACTTCAAGAAATTCGTTTACGCCCGAACTGGCGGCGTAGGCGTTGGAATAATGAAGTTCACTGATACGGGCCATGGATCACTCGCGCGACGGAATGCGTGCTAGTATCTGACGGCCCGCAAGAAGTACAAGACATTAGGCCTGTTTTGGCAAATCATGCCTTAACGCGCCCGATGGTCTCAGTAGCTGTATTCAGGGTAAATACGGGTCAGATCGCCGTTCCAGTCTCCATAGAAGTGATCCAGCAACTCGTCTGCCGGAATCTTACCGGTCTCGATACTGTCCTTCAGCGCATTCAGGAAATGGGTCTCATCGGGGACCAGACCTCCGGCGCCGGGGCGGGCACGGGATTTCAGGCCGGCCTCGGAAATGGCCACCACTTCGCGTGCCAGATCATGCATGCTGATGTTGCCAACCCGCGCCTGCAGCCCGTCTTTGGCGGCCTCAACCCGCAGCGCCTCGCGGGTTTCCGCGTCCCAGCCTTTGACCAGATCCCACGCCGCATCCAGCGCGCCCTGATCGTAGGTCAGCCCGACCCAGAAGGCAGGCAGCGCGCACAGGCGGCGCCACGGGCCGCCGTCGGCACCGCGCATTTCCATGAACTTCTTGATCCGCGCTTCGGGGAAGGCGGTGGTCAGGTGGTCGGCCCAGTCGGACAGGGTCGGGGTTTCCCCCGGCAGCGCCGGCAGTTTGCCCTGCAGGAAATCACGGAAGGACATGCCCAGAGCGTTGATATACTGTCCGTCGCGATAGACGAAATACATCGGCACATCGAGCGCATACTGAACGTAACGCTCGAACCCGAATCCGTCCTCGAACACGAAGGGCAACATCCCGGTACGGGCATCGTCCAGATGCCGCCAGATGTGGCTGCGCCAGCTTTTCTGTCCGTTGACCTTACCTTCAAAGAACGGAGAGTTTGCAAACAGCGCCGTTGCCACCGGCTGCAACGCCAGTGCCACGCGCAGTTTCTGAACCATGTCGGCCTCGGAGCCGAAGTCGATATTGACCTGTACCGTGCATGTGCGCCGCATCATGGCGCGGCCCATGGTGCCGACTTCTTCCATATAGTCGTTCATCAGCCGATAACGGCCCTTGGGCATCAGCGGCATCTGGTCATGGGTCCAGATCGGAGCCGCCCCCAAACCAATGAAACCGACACCAATCTCGTCGGCGATATCCTTCACCTCGCGCAGGTGAGTGTTCACCTCGTCACAGGTTTCGTGGATGGTCTCCAGCGGAGCACCCGACAATTCCAGCGCGCCGCCCGGTTCCAGGCTGACATTCGCGCCGTCCTTTTCCAGACCGATCAGATGCCCGGCTTCGCGTACCTCGCTCCAGCCGTGACGGTCGCGCAAGCCTTCAAGCACCGCAACGATGGACCGGGTGCCTTCAAACGGCAGCGGTTTCAGCGTGTCCTTGCAATACCCGAACTTCTCATGCTCGGTACCGATACGCCAATCGGCCTTGGGCTTGCAGCCCGATTCCAGATATTCGGCCAGTTGCTCGTGGCGTTCGATCGGCCCGCCGCCGGACTGGGGAATGGACATGAACCGCGCTCCGCTCCTGAAGTGTCTGTTGCTGGGTCAGTCGTGGTCGCAAACGCGGCCAGTGTCAATGCAGGCGCATATGCGAAGGGCGCGAGGGCGTGCGTTCCCAGATTACCACCGGATGCGCCGATCCGCCGTTGAGTTCCGACAACATCTGTTCGGTTTTCAGCCCCGGCAGGGCCGAGAACACATCAAACAGCGCCTCGGCGCCTTCGGCGTTCACAGGAATGTGAAGTGCGGGCTGTCCCGGCTGGTCCAGCACCCAATGCGCCGGGTCCGAGGTCGGGTCCAGCGCCAGCCTCTCGATTTCGCGCGCTGCGACAATGCCGCCATCCAGAGGCCCGAGATAGGTGATCTGCCCCTCATCTATTGTCACGACACCGGGACCACCCGCACCCATGCGGAATCGCACCCGCTGCACCCCGATCACCGCCAGCGCCACCGCCACGGCGACCAAAATCCATCCCATCCAGCCCAGCAGCCCGCCGGGCCCGCTAATCCAACTCAGGCCTACCAGAAAAACGGCGACAGCCACCAGCACTTCGCGCCAGCGCCAAAGGGCCAGTTTCGCTTCCGGGCGGATGAAACTCATGCGGCGGCCTCCTTTTCCGTCTTGAACAGGTTCACCGAGAACTGACCTGCCCGAACAAATCCTACTGCGATATAGGCCCGCGCCGCAAAATCTGAAGCGGCAAAAAGTACGGCACGTGACACACCCTTTGCGCGCGTCTCGGCCAGATGCAGCGCGACGGCGGTTCGGGCATAGCCGCGGCGGCGCAGTTCAGGCGGCGTATAAACCCCGCCGATCTGAACCACGTCTGGCAAAACGGCGTTGAAACCGGTCATGCAGACAGGTTGGTTGTTCAACAACAACGCCCGGTGGCTGTCCAGGCTCAGATACCCGTCAATGTCGCGCTCGGCCTGATGTTGCGCCTGATCCGAGTCCTTTCCCAAGGATTCCAGATGGTAGCTGTGCCGCCAGTGAACGGCCAGCGCCCGGTCAATTGCCGACAAGGGGACAAGGCGCGCTCCCGGCAGGTCTGGAATAATCAGCTGTTCCAGTTCCAGCGAAAAGGCAGGCTCATCCCGGCTGAGGATAGCGGGTCTGTTTTGCCAGCCAGCCAGTTGCAAAATGCGCCGGGCTTGGGCGGCCTCACCGATCACACCGATGACCGGGCGGCTTTTCAACATCTTTAGTACCGCTTCAAGCTCGGCATCGGTGCAATCCCGGCACTGCGGCAACAGCATTCCTTCGTTCGTGATGGCCAGAACGGCGCGCGGCGGCTCGCCCAGCATCCAGACCTTTAGGGACCGGGGTTCCGATCCGTTCAGTCCGAAATCCCGCAGATTGGCCAGCGGAAACATTGAAGATTGCAGGTGACGGCGCAGAAATTCCTCGATCGCGGGCAGGTCGGCCGCCTGCGCCAAACACCAGGTCACGACCAATCCCCCAGCGCCTGCTGCCACATGGTCAGGGCCGCCACAGTCGCAGTATCCGCGCGCAGAATGCGCGGGCCCAGACTGACCACATGCGCATAAGGCAATGCGGTCAGGCGGTTGCGCTCACGCTCGGAAAACCCGCCCTCGGGACCGATCAGAATGGCCCAAGGCCCGCCCTTTTCCTGTTCGGCCAGACGCCGAGCCGAGCCTACTTCCGCCTCGTTGCAGAACATCAGTTGCCGCCCATCGGGCCAAGCATCCAGCACACGTTCCAGGCGCTGCAGCTCGCAAACTTCGGGTACGAAGGTTCCGCCGCACTGTTCGGCGGCCTCAACCGCATGGGCCTGCAAACGGTCCTGCCGGATGCGTTCGGAATTGGTGAATTCGGTCTGCACCGGCATGATCCGAGCGGCACCCATTTCCGCCGCCTTTTCAACGATGAAGTCGGTGCGTGCCTTTTTAATCGGCGCGAACAGAAACCAAAGGTCGGGCGGCATCTGCAACGGTCTTGTCTGTTCGACACAGGCCAGCGTGCCGCCGCGTTTGCCTGCCTCGGCCACCTCGGCCAGCCACTCTCCGTCCCGACTGTTGAACAGGGCAACGTGCCCCCCGACAGCCAGGCGCATGACGCCGAACAGGTAATGTGCCTGCTCGCGCGTCAATTCAACGGATTGCCCCCGACCCAGAGGGTGCTCTACATACAGTCTGATTTTTGCACTCATGAGACCTTACATATGCAAGGCAATGCCCCAACACCAGATGGTCAGGTCGCCGATGCCGTCAGCGGCAACTGGGTCGACACCCATGCGCCCGCCTTTGCGCGGCCCTACCTGCGCCTCAGCCGCGCGGACCGGCCCATCGGCACGTGGCTGCTGCTGATTCCCTGCTGGTGGGGCCTTGCGCTGGCAATTCTCAGCGACGGAAACCCACGCTGGGAGGATCTGTGGATCGCCATCGGCTGCGCCATCGGAGCCTTTCTTATGCGTGGTGCAGGCTGTACCTGGAACGATATCACCGACCGCGAATTTGACGGGCAGGTGGAGCGCACACGGTCCCGGCCGATCCCGTCCGGACAGGTCAGCGTTCGGCAGGCCGTTGTCTGGATGGGCCTGCAATGCCTGCTGGCGCTGGGGATTCTTCTGACTTTCAATCAGGCGGCCATCGCCATGGGCGTTCTGTCCCTGTTGCCCGTGACCATCTACCCTTACGCAAAGCGGTTCACTTGGTGGCCTCAGGTCTTTCTGGGCCTGGCCTTCAATTGGGGCGCGCTGCTGGCCTGGGCCGCCCATAGCGGCACGGTAGGCTGGCCCGCAGTTACCCTGTACCTGTCAGGCATCGCCTGGACGCTGTTTTATGACACCATCTATGCCCATCAGGATGCCGAGGATGACGAACTGATCGGCATCAAATCCACTGCGCGGCTGTTCGGGACGGATACGGCGAAATGGCTCAAGTATTTTCTGGTCGCAACCGTCGCGCTTATGGGACTTGCCATCATCGATGGCGCGGCCCAGCAGGCGTCCATCATGGCACTGGTCGTTGCCCTGACCGGGCCATGGGCGATGGGCTGGCACATGGCCTGGCAATTGCGCGGGCTGGATATCGAAGACAACGCCAAACTGTTGCAACTGTTCCGGGCCAACCGCGACACCGGCTTGATTCCGCTGATCTTCCTCTGCGTCGCGCTTCTGCTCTGATTGCACCCCAGGCCACGCCTCTGTAAGAGTCCCGACCAATCGCCCGAGGAGTCCCGAAACCGCACATGCGTTTGCCTTTTTCCATCGCTGTTGTCCTGATCTTTCTCGTGTCGGGCGGTTTGTCGCTGCTGGCGGCCAGTTATGCCGTGACAAAGGTCGAAGAAGCTTCGGAATTTGCCGTGCGGCGGGCGCTGGATCTCAAGGGTCACGACTGGACCGAAGTGCATTCAGACGGGCTGCGCGTGGTTCTGACCGGCACCGCTTCGGACGAGGCAACGCGTTTCAACGCGCTGACCGCTGCCGGAACCGAAGTCGATACATCGCGTGTCATCGATGAGATGGAAGTTGCGCCCACCACAACGTTGGCGGCACCGCGGTTTTCGACCGAAATCCTGCGCAACAACAGTGGCATCTCGGTCATCGGTCTGATCCCGGCCAGCGTGGATCGTGACGCCATGATCAGCCAGTTGGAAAAACTGGTTCCAAACACCCCCGTGTCAGATCTGCTGGAAACGGCTGACTATCCCAAGCCGAAGGGTTGGGACGACGCGTTTACTTACGCGCTGAGCGCGCTGGCGAAGCTGCCCCGGGCCAAGATCTCGGCCAGCCCCGGGCTGGTGCGGATCACGGCCATCACCGACAGCCAGAAGGAAAAAGAGATGCTGGAGCGCGACCTGACGCGCGCAGCACCGCCAAGCCTTCGGATCGGCCTGTCGATTTCAGCACCGCGCCCGGTGATCACACCTTTTACGTTGCGCTACCTGATCACCGAAGAAGGGGGGCGTTTCGACGCCTGTTCGGCGCAGGATGACGAGGCCCGTCAGACAATCGTGGCCGCCGCGCAAGCAGCAGGATTGTCCGGTCCTTACCATTGCACCATCGGGCTGGGTGTCCCCTCGCCTCGCTGGGCCCGCGCAGCCGAACTCAGCATCGGGGCGCTGGCCGATATCGGGCAGGGTTCGGTGACCATGTCCGATGCCGACATCACGCTGATCGCGGCGCAAGGCGCGGACCCCGCCACATTCGACCGGGTCGTGGGTGAATTGGAAAACGCATTGCCGGAAGTGTTTGCCCTGCACGCCGTTTTGCCCGAACCAGATGCCCAAGACCAGGCCGGCCCGCCCGAATTTTCCGCAACCCGCAGCCCGGAAGGCCTGGTGCAACTGCGCGGGCGTGTCGGGGATGAAACCCTGCGGGACATGGTCGACAGTTTTGCCCGCGCGGCCTTCGGCTCGGAACAGGTGCACGTGGCAACCCGCATTGTTCCCGATCTGCCCGCCGACTGGCCGCTGCGGGTGCTGGCCGGGCTTGAGGCGTTGTCGGAACTGCACAACGGTGTTCTGACGGTCACGCCCGAGGTGGTGGAACTGTCCGGTGTCAGCCATGAGGAAGATGCAAAGGCCCGCATAGCCGGGCATCTGTCTGACAAACTGGGTGAAGCGCAGGATTTCACCCTGTCGATCACCTATCAGGAACCGCCCGAACCCGAAGATGCCCTGCCCGATCCGGAACTTTGCGAATCCCGGATTGCCGAGATTCAGGCGACAGGCAAGATCGCGTTTGAACCCGGTTCGGCCACCGTTGCCACCGAATCGCGGGATACGCTGAACCAGATCGCAGAGATCCTGCGGGAATGTGGCCCCATCCGGCTTGAAATTCAGGGCCACACGGACAGTCAGGGCCGCGAAGAGATGAACCAGCAGCTGAGCCAGTCCCGCGCCCAGTCCGTTCTGAGTGAGCTGCGCGCGCGCCGGATCCCGACGGCAAGCTACTCGGCCGTCGGCTATGGTGAAACGCAACCCATCGCGGACAACGACAGCGAAGAAGGCCGGGAAGAAAACCGCCGCATCGAGTTTCGCCTGATCCGGCCCGAACCGGTTGCGGACAGGGAAACCGGGTTAGATGCGCTGGAGGCAACGCCATCCGAGCCTGAAGAACCGGAAAACAGCGCATCTGATGCGGATGCAGGGGATCAGTAAAGTGAACAGAACCGAATTCATCATCGCCACTGCCGTTATCCTGTTTGCAGCTTTCTGCATGGGCTGGTTCGCCAACTGGCTGGCTCATCGTCTGTCCCGCGTCCGCCAAAGCGACGTCGCTGATCTGGACCGTATGAGCCAGGAGTTACATGAAGCCGAAGAAACCCGCGATCAGGCGATTACCTACCTGCAACAGCGCGAGGCCGAACTGTCCAACCAGCTGACCCAGACCGAAGCCGAACTTGCCGCCGCGATGGACGGCCTGCGCGCGGCGCGGCAAGAAGCGGAAGAACTCCGCGGGCGGATAAACAACGCCGACTGAACCTTGGCGTCGACTGCACAACCTGAGCTTGCCTCAGGACAACAGTAAACAAGATCGGCGTGTTTTGGCCGGTCTGTTTCTTTCGCCTTCAATATTGACGACAAATTCAATACTACGAATTGGTGTGTTTTTACCTACACACATCACTGTCCACTATCCAGAAAATTGGAGTGTACTATGAATTTCCAAGATACTTTGAAAACCGCCACAGTGCTTTGCGCATTTTCCGCAACCTCAGCCCTGGCTTCCGGCGATGTCATCCCCTCGGAAAACGATACGTTTTCAAATTGGGGGAAGAATCCGGATGGACCATCTTTGTAGATGATACGCGCGGGTCCTGCCTGATCGAGCGCATGGACGAAAACCAGAACGTCGTTCAAATGGGCCTGACCAAAGACCATGAGATGGGCTATCTGGGGGTTTTCACGAAGAATGACATCGGCCTGAAAGGTAAGAAGGAAAAGATTTTCCTGTCACTGGACGGCAACGTTTATGAGGCCGAAGCGCACAAGAAAACCAAGCACCTGGCCGATGGATATACCGGCGGGTACATCCTGGCGAACAACGCTCAGTTCGTTGACGACGTCATCAACAAAAACGAAATGATCGTGTTCCCGGAAAAGGAATTCGCATTCACCGTCAACCTGGATGGAACAAAGAAAGCCATTGAGGCAGCACGGACCTGCAACGCGGAACAATCCAGCTAATCTGCCCTGACACGCGCCGGCATCCGCCCGACGGGTGCCGGTTCGCGTATTACCAGCGGGTCAACGCGTCTTCGTCTTCATCTTTCGCGGCCACCCACTCTGCCCCGCCCGAGGTGATCTCTTTCTTCCAAAAGGGCGCGCGGGATTTCAGATAGTCCATCAAGTACTCTGCCGCCTCGAATGCATCCTTGCGATGCCGCGCAGCCGTGGCGACCATCATGATCCGGTCCCCCGGGGCCAGCCGCCCGTGGCGGTGGATTACCAGAACATCCCCCAAAGACCAGCGTTCCTGAGCCTCTTCGGCGATCCTGGTCAGCGCGCGCTCGGTCATGCCCGGGTAATGCTCAATCTCCATCACATCCAGATCACCCGTGGCCAGATCGCGCACGATACCGGTAAAGGTCACGATGGCGCCGTTGGCTGAATCTCCTGACGCAAAAGCGTTGGCTTCGGCGCCAAGGTCAAACGCTTCTTCCTGAACGGCAATACGCATCGCGTCAGCCGCCGGTCATGGGCGGAAAGAACGCCACTTCACGCACACCGGCCAGCGAGGCGTCAAAGTCCGAAAGTTCCTGATCCAGCGCTACCCGCAATGCGGACAGGTCCGCAAAGGCGGCGGCATAGCGGTCTTCTCGCGCGCTCAGCTCGGCCACAAGGTCGGATACGGTTGCGGCCTCGGTCTCGACCCTTTCTTTCGGCAGACCGATGCGTTCGCGCACCCATGCGAAATACAGCACATCCATCGCTCAGCTCTCCTTCAGATGCGGCATGGCTTTACGTAGGTAGTCGTAGCCCGTGATCAACGTCAGAGTGGCCGCGATCCACAACAACCAAAGCCCGATCCGCCCGGACCAGAACATCCCCTCAAGATGCCAGCGCAGGCCGTTCAGGTCCTCGATCTCGCCCATCAGGACCCGATCGAGAGTTTCGGCATCCATGCCAAAGGACCCCATCACAAAATGGTGCTCGAATATCCCTTGCGAAAAAAGGATGGCAATCGCCACCATCTGCGCAGTGGTTTTCCATTTGGCCAGCTTCGTGACTTTCAGCGTCCCGGCCACGTCACCCAGATATTCACGCAAGCCCGAGACGAAAACCTCGCGAAACAGGATGACGGTCGCGGGCAGTACCAGCCAGGGCGTCCAGTGCTCGGCGGAATAGCCGACCAGAATCATCAGGGCGATCACAACCATCGCCTTGTCGGCAATCGGGTCCAGCATGGCCCCGATCTTGGTTTCCTGTTTCCACGCACGCGCCAGATATCCATCGAACCAGTCGGTGATGGCGGCCGTCAGAAACAGGATCAAAGCGAACCAGTCCGCCCAGGGGCGGGTGAAATACAGAAACATCACGGCCAGACCGGGTGCCGCCAACAGGCGCAGGACGGTCAGGATATTGGGCAGGTTCCACTTCATGGATCGACACTACATCGCCACTTCGGGACAGAAAAGACAGCCATGCAAAAAACTGACCCGATCACAGGCGGTTGCGGCACTGGTGGTCAAAGGGTCGCAAGCCGGACATCTCAACCAGATACAGCTTGGCGCGCGCGCGCTTTGCCGTCAGATTGGCGTGCGGACCGGTTGGGGAACGACAGCAGCATGACACCGCATATTCAAACGGACCCCCGGTCAAACCTGATCGGCAGTTTATGGATGATCTCGGCAATGGCGCTGTTTGCGCTCGAGGACGCGCTGCTGAAAAGCGCCTCGGCCGCGTTGCCGATCTGGCAGGTCCTGATTCTGTTCGGCGCGGGCGGTGCGCTTGTGTTTGGAATTGCCGCCTTGCTGCGCGGCACGCGGCTGTTTCAGCCTGACGTGCTATCGCGCCCGATGAAGGTGCGCGTGGTCTTCGAAATCCTTGGGCGTTTGTTCTACGTGCTGGCCATTGCGCTGACACCCCTGTCTTCGGCCACGGTAATTCTGCAGGCCACGCCCCTTGTCGTGGTCGCCGGAGCGGCCCTGTTCTTTGGTGAAACCGTCGGCTGGCGGCGGTGGAGCGCAATCCTGATCGGGCTGATCGGCGTCGTGATCATCATCCAGCCGACCGGGGACAGTTTCTCGGCCCTCTCCATCCTCGCCGTGTTGGGAATGCTGGGCTTTGCCGGACGCGATCTGGCCAGCCGTGCCGCACCCGCGTCGCTGGGAACCGAAGTGCTGGGGTTCTATGGCTTTCTTTGCATCGTCGTTGCCGGTTTAGCCTATCGGTTCTGGGAAAATGTGCCGATGGCCGCTTTGACCCTGCACACAAGCCTGCACCTGGTTGGTGCCACACTGATGGGCACAATCGCCTATGCGTCGCTGATGAAGGCGATGCGCACGGGCGAGGTCTCGGCGGTCACGCCCTTCCGCTATTCCCGGTTGTTGTTCGGTATCGGACTGGGGGTCGTCATGTTTGGCGAGCAATTGGACCGGACCATGTGGACCGGCAGCGCGCTGATCGTTGCCTCGGGGCTGTACATCCTGTGGCGCGGGCGGAAGGTCTAGCCCTTGTCGTGGAAGTAATCGTAAACCTTCTGCGCCAGCCCGGCTGAGATCCCCTCGACCGCCTTCAGGTCTGCCAGATTGGCTCGGCTGACGGCCTTGGCACTGCCGAAATGCGCCAGCAACGCCCGTTTGCGCGCGGCGCCCACCCCCGGGATTTCGTCCAGAGGTGTCGCGCCCACCGCCTTGGCCCGTTTCGCGCGATGTGTTCCGATGGCAAACCGATGCGCTTCGTCCCTTAGGCGCTGAATGAAATACAGCACCGGGTCGTTACGTTTCAGCGCAAAGGGGCGCTGACCGATGCGGTGAAATTCTTCTTTGCCGTGATCTCGATCAACGCCCTTGGCGACACCCACCATCGGGATGTCTTCCACGCCATGTTCGACCATAATTTCGTGCACGGCACTCACCTGCCCAGCGCCGCCATCGATCAACAGCAAATCGGGCCAAAGCCCCTTGTCCCGGTCTGGGTCCTCCTTTTGCAGACGGGTGAACCGGCGGGTCAGAACCTCTTTCATCATGCCGAAATCATCACCGGGGGTCAGATCATCGCCCCGGATGTTGAACTTGCGATAGGCGTTTTTCATGAAGCCTTCCGGGCCCGCAACAATCATGCCGCCCACCGCGTTGGTGCCCTGAATGTGGCTGTTGTCGTAAACCTCGATCCGGTTCGGCTGACTGTCCAGATCAAACGCCTCGGCCACGCCGCGCAACAGCTTGGCCTGCGTCGCGCTTTCCGACATGCGCCGGGCCAGAGATTCACGTGCGTTGCGCAAGGCCCCAGCCACCAGTTCCTGCTTCTCGCCGCGCTGGGGCACAAGGATTTCGACCTTTCGGCCAGCCTTCTCAGACAGTGCCTCCTGCATCAGATCGGCGTTTTCGATCCCGTCTGACAGGATCAATTGCCGGGGCGGTTCCTTGTTGTCGTAAAACTGACCCAGAAAAGCTTCCATGACCTCGGCCGCCGAGACGTCTGGCCCCACACGCGGATAGAAATCCTTGTTGCCCCAATTCTGGTTGGCGCGGATGAAAAACACCTGAACGCAAGCCTGCCCGCTGTCCATGTAAAGACCGATGATATCTGCCTCGGCCACCCCTCGCGGATTGATGCCCTGCGAGGTCTGCACCTGCGTCAGCGCCCGGATGCGATCACGCAGACCGGCGGCGCGTTCGAACTCCATCGCCTCGGAGGCGGCCATCATCTGTTCAGCCAATTCTTCCTGCACCCGAGTGGAGCGCCCTGACAGGAACCGTTCCGCATCCTTGACGCTTGCGCCATAGTCAGCCTCGGAGATCAGACCGACGCACGGCCCGGAACAGCGCTTGATCTGATAAAGCAGACAAGGTCGTGTGCGGCTGTCGAACATGGAATCCGAGCAGTTGCGCAGCAGGAACGCCTTTTGTAGCTGGTTCAGGGTCCGGTTCACCGCACCCGCACTGGCAAATGGGCCGAAATAGGCCCCCTTTTCCTTTTTCGCCCCGCGATGTTTCTTGATCTGCGGAAAAGAATGATCCTTTGCGACAAGAATATTCGGAAAGCTTTTGTCATCGCGCAGCAGCACGTTGTATTTCGGCTTGAGCTGCTTGATCAGGTTCTGTTCCAGCAGCAGCGCTTCGGTCTCGGTCCGGGTGGTCAGGAACATCATCGACGACGTCCCAGCAATCATCCGCTCGATCCGCCCCGAATGCCCCGGACGCGCATAGTTCGACACTCGCGCCCTGAGGTTCCGCGCCTTTCCCACATAAAGAACGCGGCTGTCGCTATCCAGCATGCGATAAACACCGGGTGAGCTGTCCAACGTTTTCACGTAACGCTGAATGCAGGCATAGCCGGTGGGCTGCGTGTCTGATGAAGGGTCGTCCTGGGTGGTCATTGGCCTGAGATATGATTCTCTGACCATGGCTGCAATCTTGTCGACCTCAGATCAAGAGTAAACAAGTCCACGGTTTCTGTGGATAACTGTGCAGATAACTTTTGTATCGCCTCGTTTTTCCCTTGTTTCATTGCCTATTTCCCTGTTTGCCTAATAATTAGGCGATCATTTAACCACCTGTTATTTATAGAGATTTTTTCTCACGCGTGACAAGTGTATGAAAAAAAAGACATTTTTGTAACGTGCCGGTAACACAAATGAGAGCGGTGCAAAACTTACAGCAAAATTGCCTATTCCAGTCCCAGCACGTCAGGCGTCCGCCAGCCAAGGTGCTGGCCGCCGTCGACGCAAAGCAACTGCCCGGTTACGGCATGGGCATCCAGAAAATACCCCAGCGCCGCGGTGATATCGGAGGGGTTCGCGCCGCGTTCCAGAACAGTATTGGCGCGTTGCGCTTTGAAGTGCCCTTCGCTTTGCCGGTGGCCCTGCATGGTCGGACCCGGCCCGATCGCATTGACGCGGATCGCGGGCGTCAGCGCCTGCGCCGCGGTGCGTGTCAGCGCCCAAAGACCCATCTTGGCAATGGTGTAGGACATGAATTCCGGCGTCAGCTTGCGCACCCGCATGTCGACCATGTTGACGATCAGACCGGTGGCAACGGGCTCGCCCGCGTCGTCCGTTTCAGGCTCCAGGCCCTGCGCAGCCATTGCCTGCGTCAGCACAAACGGCGCGCGCAGATTGCTGTCGAGATGGCGGTCCCAGCTTTGCCGAGTGGCCGTCCGGATATTGTCGTACTCAAAGACCGAAGCATTGTTGACCAGACAGGTGATCGGCCCGCCCAGCGCCTCGACCGCGCGAGGCAGCAGCGCCTGAACCTGGGCTTCGTCCAGCAGGTCGGCCTGTAGTGCAACGGATTTGCGCCCCATCGCCTGAACCTCGGCCACGGTCTCCTCTGCCGGGGCCCGCGAACTGGCGTAGTGAACCGCGACGTCATATCCCCGCCGCGCAAGAAAAAGCGCCATGGCCCGGCCAAGACGAATGCCTGAACCGGTAACTAGAGCTCGGGTCATGGATCACCTTTCTTCGTCAGATCACGCCAGCAGGATGATGACATAAATCACGTAAAGGATGGACAGGACAAAACCCCAGGTCCGTGTGATGTCTTGCTTGAGGAAAACAAACGGGATCAGCAGAAGCGACGCGCCCAGCATGACCCACAGATCGAAGTGCAGGAACTCGGGACCGACGGGAATGGGACCGACCAGCGTCGCGATCCCCACAATCGCCAGCAGATTGAACATGTTCGAACCGATGACGTTCCCCAGCGCCACATCTGCCTGCCGGCGCAGCGCCGCCATGACCGTTGTCGCCAGCTCGGGCAAAGATGTTCCGACCGCCACCAGCGTCAGTCCGATCACGGTTTCACTGACACCGTAATGCCGCGCAATTACTGTTGCGTTCTCGACCAGCAAATGCGCACCCATCGGCAGGCCGACCAGACCCAGAACCAAAAAGATCGACACTTTCCAATAGGGCATTTCGGGATCGGCTTCTTCCAATCCTTCCAGCTCCTCATCGTCGGCGCAGGCTTTGCCACAGGCCTTGCGATGGGCACGGGCTTCCCGGAACGCGTTCCACAGCATCAGAGCCAACGCAGCCAGAAGTATGAGGCCACTGATCACGGTGAACGTGCCGCAGAAGGCCAGCCCGATGAACAGAACCGAGGCAAGCAACATGAAAACATAGTTCTTGCGGCTGTCGCATTCACTGGTGTGAAGCGTAGCAAGCAGCGCGGGAAGGCCCAGCACCAACAGGATATTCGCCGTGTTCGACCCGACGACGTTCCCCAGTGCGATACCGGGCGCGTTTTCCAATATGGCACTGATGGAGATCAGCAGTTCCGGTGCCGATGTGCCAAAGGCAACAATCGTCAGACTGACAATCAAAGCAGGCACGCCCAGACGCAGACTCAGGTTGACCGCCCCCCGAACCAGCGCGTCTCCGGCCAGCAAAAGGATCAGCAATCCAAGGCCGGATAACAGCCATGCCGTCATGTCCGCCCTCCTTTTTCGCAGGCGCAGGGGCCTTTACCGATCCTGAACCGCCCGCAGCGGGGACATCGTGAGGACTGCAGCCGCTTCTGCCCCGGAAAGCGCAACTTTCCGAACATCGCCAATACACCCATGGCGATCAGAAAAAGAGTGACGGCCTTGATGATCACGCTACAAGCCGAAGCGCGCGTAAGCCGCCCGCTCCTCCAGCCCGGCAATGGCATCCTGCGCCACGGCGGCCCCAAAGCGGGACCAGATCGGTTTGCGGACGCCGTAGCGGCGGAATTTCACCTTGTCGCCAAACCGCTCCTGCATCTTAGGTTTGAGATGGGCAATACCATCGATCAACCCCAGCTCCTGCGCGCGTTTGGCCAGCCAGATCTCGCCACTGAACAGGTCCGCCGCGTCATCCAGCTTGTCACCGCGTCGAGTGACGACATGGGTGATGAAGTTATCGTGGATAGCGCCCAGCAAACCCTGCAGTCGTGCCACATCCTCTTTCTTTTCCGGCGCGAAAGGGTCCAGCATGGATTTCGACTGACCCGCTGTGTGTACGCGCCGTTCGAGCCCCTGGCGTTTCAGGAACACATGCGCACCAAAGCCCGAAGAAATCACGCCAATCGAACCCAGCACGGAACTGTCATCGGCAAAGATCTCATCCGCAGACGCCGCCAGCCAGTAGCCGCCCGAGGCCGCGACATCCTCGACAAAGGCGAAAACAGGGATGTTAAGCTCCTCCGCCAGCCGCCGGATACGTGCGCCGATCAAGGAACTTTGCACCGGGGAACCGCCGGGCGAGTTGATCTCAAGCGCGACGGCAGCAGGCTTGCCCTTGCGAAATGCCTTTTCCAGAATCGGGGCCAGCGTGGTGTCGTTCAGCGACCCGCGACCGGCCATCCCGATCGCGCCGGACAAACGCACAACGGCCACAAGCGGCTGCTTTTTGACAAACGGAAGGCTGAGTTTCATGGATGCCGATGTAGAGTGCTGCCTGACGGTAAACAAGAGACGGACGCGGCCATAAACGCGACGTGAACCAAATAAACACATCCGATGGGCAAAAATGCAACGCCCTAGCTGCGAATGCGCCAGCCGGTTTTGAAGATCCAGCCGATGATGCCCAGACAGATCCCGGTAAAGGCCAGAATGGCCAGCAGGCTAAACACGATGGGCACATCCGCAAGCCCGTAGAAGGACCACCGGAACCCCGAAATCAGATAGACGACCGGATTGAACAGGGTGATTGTCTGCCACACCGGCGGCAGCATCGAGATCGAGTAGAATGTCCCGCCCAAAAAGATCAAAGGCGTGACCACAAGTTGCGGCACCAGCGACATCTGCTCGAAATTGCTGGCCCAGATACCAATGATGAAGCCCAGCAACGAAAAACTGAGGCAAGTCAGCACCAGAAAGGCCATCATCGCCAATGGGTGTTCAATCCTGAGATCCACAAAGAAGGTAGCGGTAATCAAAATCACCACGCCCACAAACAACGCTTTTGTCGCTGCCGCGCCAACGTAACCGATCACGATTTCGATGAAATTGACCGGGGCCGACAGGAGTTCGTAGATCGTGCCCAGGAATTTCGGGAAATAGATGCCGAAAGATGCGTTCGAGATCGAAAGCATCACCACCGACAGCATGATAAGCCCCGGCACGATGAAGGCGCCATACGATACGCCCTCAACCTCCTGGATGCGGCTGCCGATGGCCGTGCCGAAGACCACGAAATACAAAGAGGTCGACAACACCGGCGACAGAAAGCTTTGCGCCAGAGTGCGGAAAAAGCGCTGCATCTCGAACCGGTAGATGGCGGCAATGGCAGACCAGTTCATGCGGGTTCTCCCGACACCAGGTTGACGAAAATCTCCTCAAGGCTCGACTGCCGGGTCTGCACGTCACGCAACACCAGACCGGCCTGTGCAACATCGTTCAGCAACGTGGTGATACCCGTCCTGTCGGCATGCGTGTCGTAGGTGTAGACCAAGGTGTCCCCGCTTCCGTTCAGAACCAGATTGTGCGCGGCAAGACTGTCCGGGATGGTCGGGATCGGCTCGGTCAGCATGACCTCGATCTGCTTTTTCCCCATCTGCGCCATCAGGGTGTCCTTGTCCTGCACCAGCAACAACTCACCCTTGTCGATGACGCCTACACGGTCGGCGATGGCCTCGGCCTCTTCGATGTAGTGGGTGGTCAGGATGATGGTGACACCGGCCCGCTTCAACTCGGCCACGATCTCCCACATGTCCTTGCGCAATTCGACATCAACACCGGCGGTGGGTTCATCCAGAAACAGCACGCGTGGCTCATGAGCCAGCGCCTTGGCAATCAGCACCCGCCGCTTCATGCCGCCCGACAATTCCCGGATGGCGTTTCTGCGCTTTTCCCACAGCGAGAGCTTGCGCAGAATCTCCTCAAGCCGGGCGTTGTCACGGCCCAGCCCGAACAGACCCCGGGAAAACCGCACCGTGTTCCAGACCTTCTCAAACGGTTCCAGCGCAATCTCCTGCGGCACCAGACCGATCATCCTGCGGGCGGCGCGAAACTCTGTCTGAATATCGTGACCACCCACCGTGACAGACCCGGAACTGGGCGTGGTTATCCCGCAAATCGTTGAAATCAGAGTTGTCTTTCCGGCCCCGTTTGGCCCCAGCAGTGCCAGTATTTCACCTTGCTCGATATCCAGAGAGACGCCTTTCAGCGCTTCAAAACCATCGGCATACGATTTTCGCAGATCCCTGATGGACAGAATGGTGGTCATGCATATTCCCTGTGGTGACAGCGACCCATCCGTGCCGCGCCGTTACCGAACGGACCATTTACAAACGGATCAGTCCCGGCCCGTCAAGCGCCCCAGCCATCCTTTACCGCTTTCCCCATCCCCGTCTTCCGCAGTTTCTTCTGCCGGACCTTCGAAATGCGACTGCAGGTTTACGAAGAACTGATCTGCCATTTTCTTGGCAAAACCGTCGATCAGACGGCTGCCCAGTTGCGCAAGTTTGCCACCGACACTGGCATCGACGTCATAGCTCAGAACTGTGCCGCCCTCGGCGTTTGGCTGAAATGTCACCGTGGCGCGACCCTTGGCAAAACCCGCCGCGCCGCCCTTTCCCTCACCAGCAATGGTCAGCCGTTCGGCCTCGACCATGTCCGACATTGTGACGATGCCTTTGAACGTCGCCTTTACCGGGCCAACCTTCTGCACAACCGTGGCCTCGTAGCCGTCCTGCGGGTTGCCCGAAACCTCTTGCGCGCCGCTGACACAGGCTTTCAAAACCTCCGGGTCAAGCAACGCGGCATACAACTCGGCAGGCGATGCCTTGATTTCACGGGTATCACTCATCTGCATGGTCGCGGACCCTTTGTCGTTTCTCTGACGGTTCTCACAGACCTAGCGCTGAATAGTGGTGGCAGGCAAGCACGCCGGATTCGAAACGCACCCGCCCGGCAACTCCGACCTTGCATTTTTGCGGCCATCCCGAAATTTTGCGCGACAACGGAGGACAGTCATGCTGCACGGAATACGCGTCATCGAAATCGAAGCGCTGGGACCTGGCCCATTCGCGGCCATGTTGCTGGCGGATCTTGGGGCGGACGTCATTACCATTCACCGCAAGGGCGGGGCTGTGACACCCGGAATGCCGGAACGTTCGCTGCTGGATCGTGGAAAACGCTCAATCGATCTGGACCTCAAAAATCCCGATGACCTTGAAACGGCCAAACGCCTGATCGCCTCGGCCGATGCGCTGATCGAAGGATTTCGCCCAGGTGTCATGGAAAAACTGGGCCTCGGTCCGCAGATCTGCCAGGCCCGGAACACCAGGCTGGTTTACGGCCGCATGACCGGATGGGGACAGGACAGCCCGCTGTCGGGCGACGCTGGCCACGATCTGAACTATATCGCCATGTCGGGCGCACTCTGGTACGCCTCTGCTCCGGATCACCCGCCGCAAACACCGGCAACGCTGGTCGGCGATATTGGCGGAGGGGCGATGTATCTGGTCGCCGGTGTTCTGGCCGGACTGATCAATGCGCAACGAACCGGACGAGGCACCGTTGTCGATGCGGCGATCTACGACGGATCCGCCCATATGATGAACCTGCTGATGAGTCTACGCCAGACCGGCAACCTGTCAGACACCCGCGGTCAAAGCCTGCTGGACGGTCCGCACTGGAGCCGCACCTATCGCTGCGCCGATGGTGGCTTTGTCTCGGTTCAATGCCTCGAACCGAAATTCTACGCTGTTTTCCTGAGCGTTCTGAATCTGTCCGGGGATCCGGCTTTCAAGGAACAGTTCAAGCCACAGCTCTGGCACGACCAGACGCGGCGGCTGAGCGCCATATTTGCCGACAAGCCCCGCGATCACTGGGCAGACCTGTTCAATGGCACCGACGCCTGTGTCGCCCCGGTCCTCAGCCCGCAAGAGGCGCAGAACCACGAGATGAACCTCGCCCGCCAAACCTGGCGGGAGGTTGACGGAACCTTGCAGGCTGCCGGCGCGCCGCGGTTTTCAGACGCCAATTGGCAACCCGGCGTCAGCCCTGCTCGCGGTGAGCACACTGGGGAAATCCTGGCCGAACTCGACAACCTGCGCTGATCCGCCCCTCATCTGGCCGGAAATATCCCGGGGGATGAATTGGCCGAAGGCCAAGAAGGGGGCTGGCCCCCTTGCCCGTCGTTAACGACCGCGCACCGTATCGATCATCAATTGCACGTTGTCCGGGTTCGCGTCCGGCGTGATCCCATGCCCAAGATTGAAAATGTGCGGCCCATTCGAGAATGCCTCGACAATTCGCCGCGTCTCATCGACCAGCGCCTGCCCACCTGTCACCATATGCGACGACGCCAGATTTCCCTGAACACATCCATCGGCCTGCACATGTTCTGCAGCCCACTCGGGCGACACGGAATTGTCCAACGCGACACAATCCACACCGGTGGCCTTGGCAAAACCGACATAGCCGTCCCCTGCCTCACGCGGAAAACCAATGATAGGGATGCCCGGGTGACGTTCCTTGATGGCCTTCGTGATAACCCGACAGGGCTCAAGGGCGTATTTGCGGAACGCTTCACCCTTCAGCGACCCGGCCCAGCTATCGAAAATCTTGACCACCTCGGCCCCGGCTTCGATCTGGGCGGAAAGGTATTCGATCGTGGCCAGGGTGATCCGGTCCATCAATGCTTCGAACAAGGCAGTGTCACCTTCGCGCAGCGCATGGGCTGGGCCCTGATCCGGCGTGCCGCGCCCGGCAATCATGTACGTTGCCACGGTCCAGGGCGCGCCAGCAAATCCGATCAGCGTGGTTTCGGAGGGCAGTTCCCGCGCCAGAATCCGAACCGTTTCGTAGACCGGAGACAAGGTTTCGTGGATGTCCTCTACCGGCTTCAGAGCGTCAAAATCGGACTGCCGTGTGATGGTCGACAGGCGCGGCCCTTCACCCGTGACGAACCACAGGTCGGCACCCAGCGCCTGTGGCACCAGCAGGATATCGGCAAACAGAATGGCTGCGTCGAACCCGTAGCGGCGGATCGGCTGCAAAGTGACCTCGGCGGCCAGTTCGGGGTTGTAGCACAAGGACAGGAAATCCCCTGCTTGCGCCCGTGTCGCGCGATACTCCGGCAGATACCGCCCCGCCTGACGCATCATCCAGATCGGCGGCACGTCCTGCACCTCGCCCGCCAGCGCCCGCAGCAGTTTCTTTGTCTCGGCCATATTTGTCCCCAATCGTCCGGTTTGCCGCAACGGGTCTGCCTTCGGCGGCAATTTGTCAAGCTCTGCCCCCATTGTCAGGGCAATGTGACGCGACTAAAGCTGTGCGCATGACATTGACTCTGCCGACCCCCGCATCGCCGCTGAAGATTGGAACCCGTGGCTCGCCACTGGCGCTGGCGCAGGCCTACGAAACCCGTCAAAGACTGCGCGATGCGTTTGATCTGCCCCAAGAGGCGTTCGAGATCGTGGTCATCAAGACCACCGGCGACAATCGCGCCATGATCGACGCGGACCGCCCGCTGAAGGAGATCGGCAACAAGGGCCTGTTCACCAAGGAAATCGAAGAGGCAATGCTGCGCAGCGATATCGACATCGCCGTGCATTCGACCAAGGACATGCCGGTCGAACAGCCCGCGGGACTGGTACTGGACACGTTCCTGCCGCGTGAGGATGTTCGCGACGCTTTCATCTCGCCGGACCTGAGTTCCATCCATGACCTGCCCGATGGCGCCGTGGTCGGCACGTCGTCGCTGCGCCGCAAGGCGCAATTGCTGAACCGGCGGCCTGACCTGAAGGTTGTCGAGTTCCGGGGCAACGTTCAGACCCGGCTGAAAAAGCTGGGCGACGGGGTGGCGGACTGCACCTTTCTGGCCATGGCCGGACTGCGCCGACTGCAGATGGACGACGTCCCCGCCACGGCCATTGCGCCCGAGGACATGCTGCCCGCCATCGCGCAGGGCACTATCAGCATTGAACGCCGGGCGTCCGACACCCGTTCGGCTGAAATGCTCGAAGCCATCCACCATGCCGAGACCGGACAGCGCATGTCGGCGGAACGCACGCTGCTGGCGGCGCTTGACGGTTCCTGCGAGACACCGATCGCCGGCCTAGCCGAAATTCTGAATGGACAACTTCGGCTGCGCGGAGAAGTCCTGCGCCCAGACGGGTCAGAATCAATCGCCGAGGATGTGACCGGAGATGTTGCAGACGGCGCGGAAATGGGTCGCCAGATGGCAGCGAGACTGCTGCAACAGGCCGGACCGGGCTTCTTCGACTGGAAAAAATGAAAAAAGTTTTAACAATGTGAACTGCTTCACTGTGAGCCTCGAAGTTTATCGGCATTACAGTGACATACCGATCAGCAAGGCGGGTCAGTTTCGAAAGTATCGAAAGATTTTCTGGTTGCTGGTGTTTTAAGTGGTTTTCGAGGGGGCGAAACCGATCCCCGAACTCTGATCGGTAAGGGCCGCTGTCATAGCCTGACAGCGGCCCATTTTGTTTTGCGATCCTCACCAGCTAATACGATCAGAAAAAGTCAGTTCAACGACTGACAGTCTGACAGAGTGAACGACTTCGAAATCGCGCCGGGCAACCTGCGGTATTCGGTGAAGCCCATTGCACCATAATAGGACAACCCCCCGACATTGGTTTCCCCAATGGTGGCATCTATCGCAGGCAAGCCGACTTTCTGCGCAGCCTGCAAGGTGGATCTGAACAAGGCCCGTCCGATTCCCTGCCGGGCCGATGACGGGTTGATATGCGTGCCAATAATGCCCAGCCCCTCAGCGACCTTGTACGGATTGCCTGCAGTTGCAAGCTTCAAAGACTGGAACCCCAATGCTGCTCCCCGGGGGTCGATGGCGACCGAACACCGGATCTGCTGAGGGTGGCAAAGATAATGCGACAGCGCAAAAGCCGCATCCGATGGTTTGCTGCGTTGTCCGGCAAGAACAAGGGCCTTCAGAACGACGGCCAACCCCTCGGCATCGTCCGCAACGGCGGGGCGAATGGAATAGCTGCTCAATCTATGCCTGCAAGTTTTCCGTCATACACCGTGTGCATGCCGCTCTTCCAATTCACGGGCAAATTCGCTCAGGCGAATCTGAAACTGTCGGCGGAACCGCGATTGTCCCAGCTTCAGGGACTGAAGCAACAGGCGAGCCGGTAGTGACTTCGCAGCAAGCGACATTTCGACACTCAGCCGGGTTTTGCGTTGGGACAGGGCAAGAAAGTCAACCGATGTCACCCCTTTCATACCCTTGCTGGACATCTCAAAGCACATGCGGGACGGGGTATCGCAATCGGTCATCTGTATTTCGACCCGACGCGGTTTTCCCCGCAGATTGAAATCCGTCAGCCAAGTGGCACCAGTTGTTATCGGGGCCTGTTCGTTCAGTCGCCGTACTTCGACACCCCGGCGCATGGCCATCCGCTCGAACCGCTCAAAATCCGCGACCATGTCGAAAACCGCGTCAATCGGGGCCTCGATATCTTCGCGCGCTGAAAACTGCATGTCCGCCCTCGGTGCCTTTGCCTTCGTTCAGTGTCTCGTCAGTCCAGAGTGTCTGCAAGCCAGTTTTGCAGCAAGAAATGCGCAATGGCGCCTTTTCGGGCCGGCAACAAGACCGGATGCTCTCCGGAAAAAGCGCGCATCATTTCCGATTTGCTGACCCACATCGCGTCTTCGATCTCGACCGGATCAATCCTGAGTTCGCGGGACAGGGCCTCACCCGCGCAGCCGAACATCAACGAGGCCGGAAACGGCCACGGCTGGCTGGCCAGATAGTGAACGGCACCAACTGGCACGCCTGCCTCTTCCATTACTTCGCGCCGCACAGCGGCTTCCAGCGTTTCACCCGGTTCGACAAATCCCGCAAGCAGCGAGTACATGCCTTCGGGCCAACCCGGAGACCGCCCCATCAGGACCGAGTTTCCATGGGTAATCAGCATGATCACCACAGGGTCGGTACGCGGA
This sequence comes from Ruegeria sp. AB8, assembly GCF_056542605.1. Classification (NCBI taxonomy): domain Bacteria; kingdom Pseudomonadati; phylum Pseudomonadota; class Alphaproteobacteria; order Rhodobacterales; family Roseobacteraceae; genus Ruegeria; species Ruegeria sp. AB8. The sequence continues at coordinate 195,963 of NZ_JBQGAB010000002.1, read as the reverse complement.
AAATGCTGCCCGCCACAAGTGGGGCAGCTGCGCTGCCACCCCGCCTGTGCAATTTCACTGGCAGCCCCGCAACGCGCACAGAACCGGTGCGTTTCATGCCAGCCGATCACGGCCTTGGCCGCTGCCGCAAGCTCGGCATCGCGGGCGCTCAGCCGCGTCATGATCCGGCGCAATTCGGCAAACACGTACCCGTCCGGCAGGTCCGGATGCTGCTGCTCGGACCGGTCTACAAAAGCACCGATATCCGACAAATCCTGCCCATCCGCCGACCAGTCCGATATATCCGCCGCAAAAATCGGTGCATCGTCTTCACGAAGGCCCAGAAATACCGGGGCTTCCACAACCCCTCCGGGACCTTCGCGCACCAGGCTATGTGCCATCGCGACCAATCCAAGCCGGTCCAGACCTTCGCCCTGCACCAATATCTTGCCACGCCAGACCAGCAGGCATTCGGCGCGTGGATCAGTTTTCATCTGTTCCAGCCTGTCCGAATCTCCCCGGAGATGCGCTGCGCGATCCAGGACCGAGCCGCCAAATGTCACTGTCTCCGCGTTTTTCATTTAATATCCTCAGTGTGTTGCGCACAGGGCTGCCACGACTGCCGAGTTGTTGCAATGCCAATTCATGAACACCTGGACGTGGCAATGCCGCTGAATGGTCCCACCGGCGCCAAGTTATTTGCACTTACTCATTCTTTTGGTGAACATGGCTTAGATTGAATTGCCCAAAGTAGAAAATTGCACCCGACCACTGTTTCGTCTCAGCGCCAACACACTTCAGCCGGTCGCATTCGGATTTTGGCCACGACCGATCTGCATATGAATCTGACAGGGTTCGACTATCACGCGGATGAACCGGATCCGGCGCGGGGCTTCACCCGAACGGCCAGCCTGATCCGCGCTGCCAGAGAAGAAGCGCAGAAAGACGGAGCACTGGTATTCCTGTTCGACAACGGAGATGCCCTTCAGGGAACGCCGTTTGGCGATTGGGCGGCAGAGCAGACTGATGACAACCACGTGTTGATTCAGGCCTTCCGGGAACTTGGCTATGACGCAATCGGACTGGGCAACCATGATTTCGACTTTGGCCTGCCGACGCTGAATCGTATTCTGGACGGCGCACCGTGCCCGGTGATTTGCAGCAATGCCCGGCAATTGACCACCGGGGCCAAATGGAATGACCGCGCAATACTAGAACGCTCTCTTCTGATCGACGGCGTCGAAACCCCGTTTCGTCTGGGTCTTTTGTCGATCCTGCCGCCGCAGACGGAGCAATGGAATGCGCACAGGGTTCAGGATGTGGTCGTGTTCGAAGATATTCTGGAGGCCGCGCAAAAGACGGTCGAGGCCCTGCGCACGGACGGCAGCGATGTGATTGTCGCGCTGGCGCATTCGGGCCTTGGACCTTCGGAACCCGCGCGCGGATTGGAGAACGCCGTCATACCGTTGGCCGCGATCGACGGGATCGACGCCATTGTTGCAGGCCATACGCATCTCACACTTCCCGGCAAGGATCACGAAGGGCTGGATCATACGGACGCAACCCGGGGGCATGTACATGGCAAACCGGTTGTCATGCCTAGCGTCGCCGGGACGCATCTTGGCATCATCGACCTGCATGTGCAGAAAACCTCTGCCGGGCCATGGAAGGTTGTCGGGCAGCAGGTTCAGCTGCCTCCTGTTCTTTCCCGGCACGGGAACGGAGCGGTATCCGAAGACCCCGGAATGCGGCATCTGTTCAGTTACGGCCACAAAGAAACCCGTGCACTGGCCTCAAGACCCGTGGGCCACAACAATCAAAGCCTGCAAAGCTATTTCAGCTTTTGCGCACCGGATCGGGGCCTCGCTTTGGTCGCCAGCGCCCAGGCAGCGGCATTGAACCTCCATCTGGACGAAGACCTACGGGGGCTTCCACTGTTGTCCGCTGTTTCGCCCTGCAAGTTCGGAGGCCGCGCGGGACCGCGCTCCTACACGGAAGTACCGCCCGGAAAGGTTCGTTTGCGCAATGTTTCGGATCTTCATTCTTTCCCGAATGAACTGCGCGCCGTGCTTGTCACCGGCGACATGGTCCGTGACTGGCTTGAAATGTCGGCGGGCATTTTCAATCAGGTTGATGCAGGAGCTGTCCGCACTCTGACCGATGAAACACGGGCCGGGCATAACTTCGATGTGCTGTTCGGCCTGACCTATCGGATCGATCTTTCTCAGCCGGCGCGTTTTGATTCTCACGGAATGCTGGTCGATCCCACCGCAAACCGTGTCTGCGAGATTTGCTGCGGTGGAATCCCTATTGAACCCACCCAGAAATTCGTTGTGGCCCTGAACAGTTACCGGGCCAGCGGCGGCGGACACTTCCCAGTTGCGCATCAGGCCCGGCAGATCGATCTGCCGACCTTACCCATCAGGGACGTCCTGCGCGACTATCTTTCGGGGGGATTACCGGGCGACCCGATGCAATCTGCGCCCTTCCCCTTCAGCCTTGTCCGGCTTCCCGGCCACGCTTCGATTCTGAAAACCGGGCCGGGAGCAAGGGCGCATCTCTCCGAACTGGACGCATACGATCCGCATGTGCTGGGGCATGACCCGGAAGGCTTTCTGCGGATCAGACTGTCACTCTGACGGGTTGTCTTCCTGGCGCAACTTCCCTATATCGACGATTGAGAGGTTGGCGCGGGCGAGCGCCTCGCCAACCTGGTCAGGTCCGGAAGGAAGCAGCCACAACGAGCCCCGCTTGGGTCGATGTCCAACCTCTCACTTCATCCCGCAATCGTCACATCTTTCCGGTCGGAACGGACTTGCTGCTCCGCAGACTCGATCAGCCTCGGCCAGACCGCTTTGTTTTTGCGCGCAAAAACACCAATGTGGCCAATGGATTTCAGCCCGAAATCCTTTGGTTCAAGCACATGACGGTTGGCGTCCGGGCCGTATAGCTCGGCCAGCCTCCGGACCGCATTTTCAGGCACCATCTGGTCGTCCGAAATCGCAAACAGGTCAACCGGACCACCGGCCCGCGACCAGGTCACTGCGGGCAGGCCTTGGCCAATTTCAGGCAGATAGCTGTTCGGCGAGGTGCACCATTTTCGCCATTGCCAGTAGACCTTTGACGGCAGGTCCGAACCAAACCCAATGGCCTTGCCGGGCAGATACCCCAGCATATGAACTGCAAAAGGCGCATGCCCGTACCAGAAGATTCCGGCCAGCCCCCGGTAGGGCCAGGGATGATCCGACAACGTAACCAGGCCGGAACACACACAAATCATCCGGTCGATCTGATCCACATCCGATTGCAATGGCCCAAGCATACCCCCCAGCGAATGACCAATGGTCCACTGCCGCGCACTTGGGAATCGCCGCCGCATCTCGGCCCGGGCCGCGGGAATATCGATCAGCGCCCAATCGGACATGGTGACACGCGAATCCTTCAAACGCCCCGATAGCGATTTTCCGAAATCGCGGTAATCATAGGTCAGACAGGCAATGCCCTGCTCTTCCGCCAGCCACCGGGCAAAATGCTGATAATAGTCCTGGGGAACGCCGGTCGCGCTGTTCAGAACAACTACGATATCAGGCGCTGCAACAGGCAGGTACAGACGACCCGACAGCATAGCCGTCCCGGCGGGAAATCGTATGTCTTCGGTCAAGACCTGTTCCTGTATGTCCAACATCTCATGCTCCGCTCTCAACTGAACAGTTCAGTTCACCTATCTGTCAGGCCAGTCGCCCGCTCAAGTCAACCCGGTGCAAACATGACCAAACGTCCGCTTTCCCGACCACGCATCGGACCAAATGCCTCGGCCCGCGCAATGCGCTTGACTCGGGGACCCCGCAACCGCTAGCGATGAGGCGATGGTTTCCGCGCCCTTTCCGGGGCCGGGATGAAAAGGGAACACGGTGCGGTTCTGTCTGGCATTGCCGGAAGGAACCAAGGCCGAGACTGCCCCCGCAACTGTAAGCGGTGAGCAATGCCGAAACACCACTGGCCGAAAGGCTGGGAAGGTCGGCAAAGCGATGACCCGCAAGTCAGGAGACCTGCCATCGATACTGAAACCGAAACTCGGGCGGGGTGTCCGGGCAGGTCCTGATGGCATAGCCCCGTCACACCTGATCCTTGCCCCGCGCCGCGCGCGGAGGGCGCATTATGATCTGGAAGACAAGGACACACGAATTTTCTGCCACTGTGTGCCAGCGCACCGGCAAACCCTGTCCGGCACTGGCGCAAATGGCGCGGGCTCTGACGCGCGCCGTGGCAAGCGCCGGCCCGGCCGCAACCCCGCAATTCGCCATTGAAGGCAGCAGCGAGCTTGCCCATTGCCCCGAAGGGTGCATGGCCCGGTTCCACGCGCGGCCAGACAAAATCCGGGTGTTTTGCGGAACGAATGAGGAAACTCCGGGCGACAGGTTGGAGGATTATGCAGACATGATGTTCTGCGCAGAGTTCCGTGCGCTGCCGTCCGCAATTCTGTCGGACCCGCCCTGCGCCATGCTTGAAGCTTCGGCCCTGGCAGGTCGCCAAGTAGCGGCCCAGGCCGGACATTTGTCGGCCTGACCTACGGGTCCGCGCTGGCCGGAATCAATTGCGTGGCCCATGCCAGTTGTGCATCTGTTTCAACCGCACAGGGCCGCACCGCCCTCAACCGTTTCAGGGCTGCACCCGGTTGCTCGCCACATTCGACCATCAGGCGCAACACCACCATTCCGGACCGGCCACAGCCGCCCCGGCAATGCACCAGAATGCGCCCGCCCCCTGACAGGGCATGGCGGACGGCCGCGCTTACATCGGGCCAGCGCGCGGTCACGGCGTCGGGGGGTGCACCGAAATCTTCGACCGGCAGATGGACCCAGCGGCAGGCGCGCGCCTGAATGTCGGTTCCGAAGTCACGCGCGCCGTCCTGCAGCATCTCGACTTCGGTCGTCATTGAAATGACAAGACCTGGCTTCCAGTCGGAAATCGCATTCAGGTCCTGGGCATATTTACCCCCACGCCCCGGCATTGATGTCAGGGCCAGAGTACCTCCTCCGACCTGCAGCGCATGAATAATCATCTGAGACATGCAACGCGCCCTCCTTAATCGTTACGCACAAGAATCCGGTCAAAAATGCTTTCGCCTTCATTTTTACGCGCATCCCGAAGCATTCCCAAATGAATTTCGCGAACCGGCTGTGGACGCAGGCGGCGGCGCACTCTACGCTGCACTTCTGATACGAATCCGACAGAGCAGAAATGACCGACTCGCCACGCCCCGCTTATCAGGTTCTTGCCCGCAAATACCGCCCGGAAACCTTTGCCGACCTGGTTGGTCAGGATGCCATGGTGCGCACCCTGAAAAACGCGTTCGAGGCAGACCGGATCGCGCAGGCCTTCATCATGACCGGCATCCGCGGCACCGGCAAAACGACAACGGCGCGGATCATCGCCAAGGGCATGAACTGCATCGGCCCCGATGGCGACGGCAAACCGACGACCGAACCCTGCGGCCAATGCGAACATTGCGTGGCGATCATGGAAGGCCGCCATGTCGACGTGATGGAGATGGACGCGGCCAGCCGCACGGGCGTGAACGACATCCGCGAAATCATCGACAGCGTCCGCTATCGTGCAGCCAGCGCACGCTACAAGATCTATATCATCGACGAGGTTCACATGCTTTCGACCAGCGCGTTCAACGCGTTGCTCAAGACGCTTGAAGAACCGCCCGAGCATGTGAAATTCATCTTCGCCACGACGGAAATCCGCAAGGTTCCGGTGACGGTCCTGTCGCGCTGCCAACGCTTCGACCTGCGCCGGATCGAACCCGAGGACATGATCGGTCTTCTGAACAAGATCGCCGCCGCCGAGGGCGCCCAGATCGCAGAAGACGCACTGGCGCTGATCACCCGAGCGGCCGAAGGTTCGGCGCGTGATGCAACTTCGCTGCTGGATCAGGCGATCTCGCACGGGGCCGGGGAAACCAGTGCCGATCAGGTCCGGGCGATGTTGGGCCTGGCGGACCGGGGCCGCGTCCTGGACCTTATGGACATGATCCTGCGGGGCGACGCGGCGGGGGCTCTGACAGAGCTCAGCGCTCAGTACGCCGAGGGTGCCGATCCGCTTGCCGTGCTGCGCGATCTGGCCGAAATCACCCATTGGGTGTCCGTGGTCAAAATCACGCCGGACGCCGCCGAGGACCCGACCGTTTCGCCCGACGAACGCGCACGCGGTCAGCAAATGGCCGAAGCCCTGCCGATGCGCGTTCTGACCCGCATGTGGCAGATGTTGCTGAAAGCACTCGAAGAGGTCTCAGCCGCGCCAAACGCCATGATGGCAGCGGAAATGGCCGTCATTCGGCTGACCCATGTGGCCGACCTGCCAAGCCCGGAAGAACTGATCAAACGTTTGCAGGACGCACCTCCACCCACGCCGAACGGAGGCCCCGGTGGCGGCATGGCCGTACCCTCGCACGCCCCGGTACAACCTCAGGCATCGGCAAGGTCTTCCTACGTTTCCGCTCCGCATGGCCCTGCCGGCGCGCCGACTGCGGCCCTGGCACAGGACGTCCAAACCGCTCTGGCGCGCTATCCGACCTTCGAACATGTGGTCGAACTGATCCGGTCAAATCGGGACGTAAAGCTGCTGGTCGAGGTCGAAAACGGTGTGCGGCTGATGGCCTACTCACCGGGCCGGATCGAATTTACGCCGACCGATCATGCCCCGACAGACCTTGCCCAACGGCTGGGTACGGCGCTGCAGCGCTGGACAGGCAATCGGTGGGCCGTCTCCATCGTGGCAGATGGCGAAGCCGCCACGATTGCCGAGGTCCGCGACGCGGCCGACCTCGCGCTAAGGGCCCAGGCCGAGCAACACCCGCTGGTTCAGGCGGTACTCATGCAGTTTCCCAAGGCGCGCATCAAATGGATCGAAACCCCGGAACAGCGCGCCGCCAAGGTCGAAACCGAGGCTCTGCCCGAGGTCGAAGACGAATGGGACCCGTTCGAAGAGGACTGAACATCTGCCTGGAAGACAGGAGGATGCCCATGCCCCTTGTGTCACGCAGTCACCCTTCGTATTTAGGCGTCAAATCGATTTACAGGAGAAACCCGATGCTCAAAGGTTTAGGCGGTCTGGGCGATATGGCCAAGATGATGAAATCCGCGCAGGACCTGCAGACCAAAATGACCGAAATGCAGGAAGAACTGAACAACCTCATGGTTGTCGGCGAATCCGGCGCCGGTCTGGTCAAGGCCACCGCCACCGCCAAGGGCGAACTCAAAGGTCTGGACATCGACCCGTCGATCTTCAACGGCGACGACAAGGAAGTGGTCGAGGATCTGATCCTGGCCGCCATCAAGGACGCGCAGACCAAGGCCGCCGAGCGCTCTCAGGCGGAAATGGCCAAGCTGACCGAAAGCATGGGGCTGCCGGCAGACATCAAGCTGCCGTTCTGATCTTCATCTTTTCCAAAATACTCCCGCCGGAGGCTCCCTTCGGTGCCAAACAGGACAGGCCGTGAGTTCGAACAGCGACATCGACAACCTGATCGACCTGATGGCCAAGCTGCCGGGCCTTGGCCCGCGCTCGGCCCGTCGCGCGATTCTGCACCTGATCCGAAAACGCGCCCTGCTGCTGACACCGCTGTCGGACGCAATGCAGCAGGTCGCCGCCACCGCCCGCGAATGCCTGAATTGCGGCAATGTCTGTACCGCTGACATCTGTGACATCTGCGACAGTGAGGCCCGCGCCACCGGAGAGCTTTGTGTCGTCGAGGATGTCGCTGATCTTTGGGCGATGGAACGTGCCGGTGTCTTCAAAGGCCGCTATCACGTTCTGGGCGGTACACTGTCGGCCTTGGACGGTGTCGGCCCGGACGAGTTACGCATTCCCCGCCTCAAAGACCGCGTGATGGCCGAGGGCATCACCGAGATCATCCTTGCCCTGAACGCCACAGTCGACGGACAGACCACCGCGCACTACATTGCCGACCAGTTGGAGGGACAGGTTCGCCTGACCTCACTTGCGCAGGGTGTGCCAATTGGGGGTGAGCTGGATTATCTGGACGACGGGACGATCACGGCTGCGCTGAGGGCGCGGAAAGAACTGTAAGGTCACAGAACCTGTCCAGAGAACATATTTGAATCATGCTTTGATTTTCCAGAGTTGTGCGTGACTTATGAGCAGATATCCCGATCTATTCATACTGCGACACGGCGAAACCGAGTGGAATACTCTTGGGAAATTTCAAGGCCGCAAGGACTCTCCGCTGACCGAAACGGGCAAGGCGCAGGCGCGCACTCAAAACCAAATTCTGAGCCGCATTCCGAACACACCGTCTCGGGTCGTCGTCAGCCCGCAAGAGCGCGCGCAGCACACGGCTCGGCTCGCGATTGCACCCCAGCTGCAACAGGAAACTGACCACCGCCTTCAGGAAATCGCATTTGGCCAATGGGAAGGTGTAACCAAGAACGTCATCAGGTCGCAGATCGACTACGCTTACGAAAGCTATTTGTGGTTTTTTCGCAGCCCTGGCGGTGAGAGCTTTGAGGAGATATCGGCAAGAGTCCGATCCTTTCTGGATGAGCAAGAAGAACCCTCAATCATTGTGACCCACGGTGTAACTTCTTTGGTGCTGAGGGGGATCTGGCTGGGTCTAGATCAGGAAGGCCTGCTTAAGCTGCCTCGCACACAAGGGTGTGTCTTCCATCTTTCCAACGGTACGGAAACGATACTTCGGTAGAGGCGGCCGCATTATTATTCGACACGTGCCTGCTGCACGCTTTCGGATCACAGCCTTTGGTTATGCGCAAAACTGCGCTAAGGATATCCAAACACTACCATTTTAGCTGGAGCATTCCTCGATGACCCGCCTTCTCGCCTTCACCTTTGCAGCTTTCACCGCAACCTCCGCTCTGTCACAACAACTTGTCGACAAAGGCTTTGTCGAGGGCTGGAACATCATGATGGACCCCGCACTTGGCAACGGGTGCCTGATCCAGACGATCTATCAGGATCTGTCGGTCGTGCGGCTGGGCTATGACGCGTTGGGTGATCGCGGATACTTCACCGTCTACAACAAGGCATGGGGCGATATCGAACCCGGGAAAAACTATCCGATCCGGTTCGATCTGGACGGCAAGAGCTTTGACGCCACCGCCATCGGGTTCAGGCAGGATCGCGTGCCAGGGGGGACGGTGTTTTTCACCGACCGCAACTTCGTAAACGCGATTGCGCAGAACAGTACCATGACCGTCTACAACCCGGCGGGTGAGCGTGTGATGGCAATCGACCTCAAAGGCACGGCCAAGGCGCTGGAGTATGCGCGGGACTGCCAGAACAAGAAGCTCTAACGAATCGGATCGAACAGGGCGTCCTTGGCGGTGCAGTCGCGGATCACATCCCGTCCGCAGGGCACTGGTTTCAGATCACGCGACAGACACAAGCGGACCTCTTCTATATAACCCTGTTTGCAGGTTACGGTGACCATATCGCGCTCAAGACCGGGGTTTGCTTTCAAAAAAGCGTCCTCGACGACCGAGGCGGGCAGTTTCACCGACGCATCCAGTTTACGAAACACCGGTGGGCGTTCAACGCGTTCATAGGCTTGGCGGGACAATGTGAAATAGTCAGTCGCGCTGAGACCCGAACAGGTGCCGTGCTTTTTCCACTGATGCCACGCCAGACCAGAACTGCCCTGAATGTCTTCCATTTCCCGGGTCATGCGGCGCGTTGGCGGTGACTCTGGCGTGCGGCAGTAGGCTGGCCAGCCCTGATGGTATTGCGGCCAGAGACCATGCAAAATCCAGCCGTGATCATGCCGCGCATCGCATTGCTCCGATCCGCGCGCATCGCCTTCGCGGGCGCACCAGTTGGGCGACCAACTGAGCGCCAGTACGTAATAGTCGAACTCACCCGCCTTTTCGCCATCGGCCAGCGCCGCCATTGAACCGAACACCCACAAAACCAGCCCCGCAATTCCTTGGCGCATTCGCCTCTTCCCTTCTTGCCTTCCCGCGACTATAAGCGGGCCAAGTTCCCCGACAACGGAAACCTGCCCCAACACCAAGGGGCCGCCGAATTCCGGCGACGGGAAAGATGTATTTATAGGAGATGGGCTGATGGCAAAACCGCTTATGGCCAAGGCAACAGCCGTATGGCTGGTGGACAACACCACGATCAGCTTCAAGCAGATCGCGGATTTCGTAGGCATGCACGAGCTTGAAGTGCAGGGCATCGCGGATGGCGATGTTGCTGCTGGCGTCAAAGGGTTCGACCCCATCGCCAACAACCAGCTTACCCAGGAAGAAATCGACTCGGCGCAGAACAATCCGCTGCACAAGCTGAAGCTCAAGTTCAACCCGGCCGCCTCGGGCGAGGAAAAGCGCCGTGGCCCGCGCTACACCCCGCTGTCCAAGCGTCAGGACCGCCCGAACTCGATCCTGTGGCTGGTCAAGTTCCATCCCGAACTCAGCGACGGTCAGATCGCCAAGCTGGTCGGCACCACCAAGCCGACCATCCAGTCGATCCGCGAGCGTACCCACTGGAACATCGCCAACATGCAGCCGATCGACCCGGTTGCGCTGGGCCTGTGCAAACAATCCGAGCTGGACGCGATCGTTCAGAAGGCCGCCGCCAAGAAAGCCGCCGAAGGCGGCGTCATGAGCGACGACGAACGCCGCAGGTTGGTGTCGACCGAGCAGTCGCTGGAAATGGACGCCGCGCCCAAGATCCCGACTGCCATCGAGGGTCTCGAGACCTTCTCGCTGTCCGATGACGGTGATGACAAGGAAGAGAACGAACCGATCGTGGACGCCGACAGCTTCTTCAACCTGCCCAAGGGTGGCGGCGAGGAAGAGGATGAAGACGATCTTCGCCCATAATTGACGTGTGACCCCGGCCCGACTGGTCGGGGTTTTGCTTTTGGAAGAACCATGCTGAACGTACTGTCAGCCATTTTTGGCCCGCATCGCGCTGTATCCATCTATGCTTTTGTCCAGACGAAGGGTCTGGCCATTGCTGGTGTGCTGGCCCTCATCGCCGTAACGGCAAGTTTGCTGATCCTGAATGACGACGGCGTGCACGAACACGACTCTTATTTTGTCGCCGATGTTTTGACCGCTTCGCCGATCAATGGCGACCTGAAGAATGGCGTGGTGGCGTCGGTGCGCCTGCCGGATGGTTCAGCGGCATCGATAACGTCGACCGAAGCTCCGATTGCACAATCCGTGGGCACCAGCGCCTGCGTCGAAAAACGGGTTTACGTGGAGAGCGGCGAGGCGCGGTACCGGTTCAAACTGCCGCGATATTGCGAGGCTGGCTGAGCCGCCTCGACCTAATTGAAACCGCCCGGCCTGAAAGCCGGGCGGTTTTTCATTTTCAGATCATCTGGAACAGTATTCCGGCGATGATTGCACCGCTGATCCCCAGACCCAGATAGGTTGCGAAGACACGGGGTTTGACCAGCGACCAAACCGCTGCCATCGCCGGGATCGAACTGACCGCGCCTGCGATCATGAAGGACATGGCGGCACCCGCGCTCATCCCCTGCTCGGTCAGGCCAGCCAGCAACGGCGGTGCGACGTAGGAATTCAGATAGGCAGGCATACCAACCAGCGCCGCGATCACGATCGGCAGAACACCGTCCCCGCCGACAACCCGGGCGATCATGTCAGCAGGTACGTAGCTGACCAGAAGCGCCTCGAGCACATAGGCCAGCGCAAGCCATTTGAGCAGGAAAACACCATTGTGCACAAACTCGGACCGGAAGCGCACGCGGCGATCGGGATCCTGCCAGAAACGCCAGACCGGTTTGTCGTCCTTCTTCGGGCCGCAGCCGCAGCAACCGGCGGGTTTGTATTCACGCAGAGGCTGCGAGAAGGCGCCGTTGCGCATCAGGGCACGCACCACGAACCCGCCGAACAGCCCAAGCGCCACTGCCGCAACGGCTTTGCCTACGGCAAACGGCCACCCCAGTGCCCCGGCCGTGATCAACAGCGTTGGCGGATCGATCAGGGGTGAGCTGAGCCAGAAGGCCATAACGGCCGACAAAGGCGCGCCCAGGGCCAGAAGTCCGGCGATAAACGGGATGACCTCGCAGGAGCAGAACGGAGCCAGGCCACCAAACAAGGCGGCCAGAAAGATCATTCGTGTCTCGCGCCCCTCAAAGGCCCGTGCCACCATGACCTCGGCCCCTGTTGCCTTGAGATAGGACAGCAGCAACACGGCAAACAGGATGTATTGACCGGTATGGGCCAGCGCCTTGCCGGCAAACGTCACCACCTCGGTCCAGTTTCCGGGATCCAGAAAAGCGACGGCTGCAAGAAGCGCCACGATCACTGTCCAGGGCGTTTTAATCAGATCGGCGACGGATCTGGCCGGTACCTTCGGATTTTGTGTCAGCTCAGCCATCGTTCGCGGCCTTTCCCACTTCGTCCATGCAGCACTCACTCAGAATGAACTGGGCAAGATCCCGAAGCTCATCGAAACAGGCGCGGTTAATCGTGGTGCGCCCGATCTTTTCCTGTTCCACGACACCACCAGCGGCAAGGAACCGCAGATGATGGGCCAACGTCGATGGCGCAATGCCCGTGCGACTTTGGATTTCGCCCACGGTCAGGCCCGCCTGCCCGGCGCGGACCAGGGTCTTAAGAACTTTCAGCCGGGCCTCGGACCCCATGGCTGAAAACCCTGCAGCAGCGGTTTCCCACATTTTCATCACCTCTATTAAACTAATTTTCTAGTTATTTAGGTTTATAGTTTCTTCGTGTCAACAGATTTTTGCCTAATCGTACCAATAGAGGTTAAGTCCAGATTGCCCCGCGATTAAGTCCACTCTATAAGGCCCTATGGGGATATCGGTCGACACATTCTTTCTTGAGCTGAACGGACAGGGCACGCTGCAGGCGCAAATCCAGCAGATGATTGCCGAAGGCATCTTGTCAGGGCGGTTTCACGTCGGGGAAAAACTGCCCTCTTCCCGCAAACTGGCCGCGCATCTGGGTGTCAGCCGGATCACGGTGACTTTGGCCTACACCGAGCTTCTGGCAAATGACTACCTGACTGCAAAAGGGCGGTCCGGGTATTACGTCTCAAACAACGCGCCGGTGCCGCCAAAATACACTCCGGTTCAGCGTGGGGCTGAAAACGTTGACTGGAATACCGCGCTGGCACGCCGGTTCTCCGAAGGCGATGTCCTTCCCAAGCCCAGCGACTGGCGCGACTACCGGTATCCATTCATCTACGGCCAGGCAGACCGAACCCTTTTCGATCATGCAAACTGGCGTCTGTGCGCCGTGCGGGCGCTGGGTCACAAGGATTTTGCCTCGCTGACCGGCGACTATGTGGATCAGGATGATCCCCTGCTTATCGAGTTCATCGCCCGTCATACCTTGCCGCGCCGGGGAATCGCGGCGCGCCCAGAAGAGATTCTGATCACGCTGGGTGCCCAGAACGCGCTTTGGCTGGCCTCGCGTATACTGCTGAACAAAACACGCAAGGCGGCGATCGAGGACCCCTGCTATTACGCCCTCCGCGAACTGTTGAGCCACTCCGAGTGTCAGCTCACACCGCTGAAGGTCGACCGGGACGGCCTTTCGCCGGACATCATCCCCGACGATACGGACGTCATCTTCACCACGCCAAGTCACCAAAGCCCGACCACCGCGACCATGCCGGTGTCCCGAAGGGGCGAACTGCTGAACAGGGCGCGCCAATTAAACGCGATGATCGTCGAAGACGATTACGAATTCGAGATGTCCTTTCTGGGCGCACCTTCACCCGCTTTGAAATCCATGGACCGGGACGGGCGTGTGATCTATGTCGGCAGCTTCTCGAAATCTTTGTTTCCCGGTTTGCGCCTGGGCTACATGGTCGGGTCCGAGCCCTTCATTCGCGAAGCCCGCGCCCTGAGATCCCTGGTTCTGCGCCACCCGCCCGGCCATATCCAACGCACGGCCGCCTATTTCTTGTCGCTCGGCCACTACGACGCGCAGATCCGACGCATGTCGAACGCGCTTGCCCAAAGGCGGGATGCCCTTGAGAAAGCCGTTGAACAATACGGCCTGACGGTCGCCGGTCGCGGTATGTTGGGCGGATCATCGATATGGATGTCGGCACCCGACCATTTGGATGCGACACAGCTTTCGCGCAACCTCCAAAGCCAGAGCGTGCATATCGAACCGGGCGAACCATTCTTTTCCGGACCGGACCGCCCGCGGAACTTTTACCGCCTCGGATATTCGTCAATCACTTCGGATCGCATAGCCCCGGGCATCAAGTTGATTGCCGACGCAATCCGCGCGTATTAGGACGCCCGGCTTTCAAACAGAATCCCCCTGTATCTCCAACGCCCCAAGGACGCCAACGGCGCGACAGGGGACCGGCGGTACCTTTTTTTGGCGAGCGATCCGGCCCGACTCTGGACATATTCCGCCGCGCGTTCTGGCCCTAACGCAGCTGCCACCCTTGCGCCAAAACCATATGCAAAGGCAAGGCAAGGTGCCTGGCCCGTTCCACCTTTGCTTGGAGAGCGCACACATGAAAATGACCACGGAAGAGGCCTTTGTTAAGGTCCTGCAAATGCACGGAATCGAACACGCGTTCGGGATCATCGGGTCGGCTATGATGCCGATCTCCGACATTTTTGGAAAAGCTGGCATCACTTTCTGGGATTGCGCACACGAAGGCTCGGGCGGCATGATGGCCGACGGCTATACCCGCGCCACCGGCAAGATGTCGATGATGATCGCGCAGAACGGCCCCGGCATCACCAACTTTGTCACCGCCGTCAAAACCGCCTACTGGAACCACACCCCGCTGCTGCTGGTCACCCCGCAGGCCGCGAACAAGACCATGGGTCAGGGCGGCTTCCAGGAAATGGAACAGATGCGCATGTTCGCGGACTGCGTCTGCTATCAGGAAGAAGTGCGCGACCCCTCGCGGATGGCCGAAGTCCTGAGCCGCGTGATCACCAAAGCCAAGCGCGCCTCGGCACCGGCACAGATCAACGTACCGCGCGACTTCTTCACCCAGGTTGTTGATATCGACCTGCCCGCCGTCGTCGAATTCGAACTGCCGTCGGGCGGCGCATCCGCAGTCACCGAAGCCGCCGCGCTGCTGTCGGAAGCCAAGAACCCGGTCATCCTGAACGGCGCCGGTACTGTTCTGTCCAAGGGCGGAATCGAGGCATCCAAGGCATTGGCCGAGCGTCTGGACGCGCCGGTTTGCGTTGGATACCAGCACAATGACGCTTTCCCCGGATCGCATCCGCTGTTTGCCGGCCCGCTGGGCTACAACGGTTCGAAAGCGGGTATGGAACTGATCAAGGAAGCAGACGTTGTTCTGTGCCTTGGCACCCGTCTGAACCCGTTCTCGACCCTGCCCGGCTATGGAATGGAATACTGGCCCACAAACGCCAAGATCATCCAGGTTGACATCAACCCCGACCGTATTGGCCTGACCAAGAAGGTCTCGGTTGGCATCGTGGGCGATGCGGCCACCGTTGCAACCAATATTCTGGCGCAGCTTTCGGACACAGCAGGCGACGAAGGACGCGACGCGCGCAAGGCGAAAATCGCGGAAACCAAGTCGCGCTGGGCGCAGGAACTGACCTCGATGGATCACGAGCAGGACGATCCGGGCACCACCTGGAACGAACGCGCCCGTGCTGCCAAGCCCGACTGGATGAGCCCGCGCATGGCGTGGCGCGCCATTCAGGCCGCACTGCCGAAAGAGGCGATCATCTCGTCCGACATCGGCAACAACTGCGCCATCGGCAACGCCTACCCGTCGTTTGAGGCAGGCCGCAAATACCTGGCCCCCGGCCTGTTCGGCCCCTGCGGCTATGGCCTGCCATCGGTGATTGGCGCCAAAATCGGCTGCCCGGACACTCCGGTCGTTGGCTTCTCGGGCGACGGTGCCTTCGGCATTGCCGTGACCGAACTGACCGCCATCGGTCGTGACGAATGGCCCGCCGTGACCCAGATCGTCTTCCGCAACTACCAGTGGGGTGCGGAAAAGCGGAACTCGACCCTGTGGTTCGACGACAACTTCGTCGGCACCGAACTGGACACCAAGGTCTCCTACGCCGGAATCGCGCAGGCCTGTGGTCTGAAAGGCGTCGTTGCCCGTACCCAGGACGAGCTGACCGCAGCACTGAACCAGGCGATCGAAGATCAGAAGAACGGCATCACCACCCTGATCGAAGCCTTGATCAACCAGGAACTGGGCGAACCGTTCCGCCGTGACGCGATGAAGAAACCCGTCGCCGTTGCCGGTGTGTCCGCGGACGACATGCGCGAACAGATCGTGTAATTGCAGGACGGAGCCGGAGCGCATGACCCTGACACCCATCGAGCTGTTGCGTCAGCGCGCCCCGGCAACCCGACCTGTAATTTCCTTATGCGAAGGCAGTGATCCCCGCATTGTTGCGGGGGCGCTTGCCGCCCATGCGGCTGAACTGGCCGATGTCATTCTGGTCGGCGTACACGCCGACATCGAGGCCACTCTGAAAGACCTGGGCGCGTCCGAATCAGATGGTGTGACTATACACGACCCTGCAACTTCGGATCTGACCGAAGAGTTTGCCCAAACCTATTTCGAACTGCGCCAGCACAAGGGCGTGGATCAGGCCAAAGCCCGAAAAGCCGCCGAATCTCCTCTGGTTTATGCCGCCATGCTGGTTCGCAGCGGGCGCGCCACCGGAACGGTCGGCGGCGCCGTCCATACCACCAGTGATATCGTGCGGACGGCCATTCAGGTGATCGGCATGGCGCCGGACGCGGGAATGGTGTCCTCATTCTTCCTGATGTACCCGCCAGAAAACGCAATGCCGGGCGCACGGGCGATGCTGTATTCCGATTGCGGCCTTGTGATCGACCCCAGCGCTTCAGAGCTGAGTAGGATCGCACTCGCATCATCCAACTCCGCACGGGCATTGCTGTGTGTTGATCCCAAAATCGCCATGCTCAGCTTTTCAACCAAGGGCAGTGCGAAACACGCCGCTGTGGACAAGGTCATCGAAGCCACCGAAACCCTGCGGCAGACGGCACCAGATCTTGAGGTCGACGGCGAATTACAGTTCGATGCGGCCTTCGTACCATCAGTCGGAGATCGCAAATCCCCCGGATCGTCTGTGGCCGGTCAGGCCAACGTCATGATCTTCCCCAATCTCGACGCGGGCAATATCAGCTACAAGATCACTCAGCGCCTTGGCGGGTATTCTGCCATCGGCCCGGTTTTGCAGGGGCTGGCCCAACCGGCCAATGACCTGTCACGCGGCTGCAGCGCCGAGGATGTGACCCAGATGATCGCCGTGACCGCCCTGCAGGCCGACGGAACATAGAACTTATATTTGCGCCGTTCACAGAACGGTGTTCTCAATTCGGAATGAAAGTGACAAGTTCATCCCGACACAACCGACAGGACCCGCCAATGACGCATCAGCAGCCGATCCTAGACACTTCTCCCAAGGTCTCGGACGAGATCAGGCGGACCACCTGCTATATGTGCGCCTGCCGTTGCGGCATCAATGTGCACATGAAAGACGGCAAGGTCGCCTATATCGAAGGCAACCGCGATCACCCGGTGAACAAGGGCGTTCTGTGCGCCAAGGGCAGTGCCGGGATCATGCAAGTCAACGCGCCGTCACGGCTGCGCGCACCGTTGAAACGGGTTGGGCCACGCGGCTCGGGCGAATTCGAAGAAATCAGTTGGGACGAAGCGCTGGACATCGCCGTCGGCTGGCTGAAGCCCCTGCGCGAAGACAACCCCGAGAAGCTGGCCTTTTTCACAGGCCGCGACCAGTCTCAATCCTTCACCAGCTTCTGGGCGCAGAATTTCGGCACCTGTAACTATGCAGCCCATGGCGGGTTCTGCTCGGTCAACATGGCGGCTGGCGGCATCTACACGATGGGCGGCGCATTCTGGGAATTCGGACAGCCCGACTGGGATCACACCAAGCTGTTCATGCTGTTCGGCGTGGCCGAAGACCATGACAGCAACCCGATCAAGATGGGCATCGGCAAAATCAAGGCGCGCGGCGCGCGGGTGATCGGCGTGAACCCGATCCGGTCGGGCTATAACGCTGTTGCCGACGACTGGGTCGGGATCACGCCCGGCACCGATGGCCTGTTCATCCTGTCGATGATCCATGTGCTCATGAAGGCCGGCAAGATCGATCTGGACTATCTCAGCCGCTACACCAACGCGCCTGTGCTGGTAAACGCCTCGGACGGACCGGAACAGGGTCTGTTCCTGCGCGATACAGACGGCAAACCGCTGGTCATTGATCGTGCAACCGGCGAACTTACCGCCTTTGACAAACCCGGCGTGCGCCCAGACCTGTCGGCCACATACGAAAAAGACGGCGTCACCCACCGCCCGGTCTTCCACCTGATGGCCGAGAAATACCTCAGCGAGGAATACGCCCCCGAAGCCATCGCCGAAAAGTGCGGCATCCCCGCCAAGCGTATCCGCGCCATTGCAGCGGAACTCGCCCGCGTCGCCTTTGACGAGGCCTTCGAGATCGATCAGGAATGGACCGATTTCCGGGGCGAGAAACATGACAAGATGATTGGCCGCCCCGTCGCCATGCACTCGATGCGCGGCGTCTCGGCCCATGCCAACGGATTCCAGACCTGCCGGGCGCTGCATGTGCTGCAGATCATTCTGGGCACGGTCGAGGTGCCCGGCGGCTTCCGGTTCAAACCGCCCTACCCCAAACCGGTCGAGGCACACCCGACGCCACACTGCAAGGTCACACCGAACTCACCGCTGGACGGCCCGCATCTGGGCTTTGTACGCGGTCCGGATGATCTGGCGCTGAAGGCCGACGGCAGCGCGGCACGGATCGACAAGGCATTCACCTGGGAAAACCCGATGTCCAGCCATGGACTGATGCATATGGTGATCTCAAACGCACATGCCGGCGATCCCTACAAGATCGACACGCTGTTCATGTACATGGCCAACATGTCCTGGAACTCGACCATGAACACCAAGGGTGTTATGGACATGCTGACTGACAAGGATGAAAACGGCGACTATGTGATCCCGCATATCATCTATTCCGACGCCTATTCCTCGGAAATGGTCGCCTATGCCGACCTTATCCTGCCCGACACCACCTATCTGGAGCGGCACGATTGCATTTCGCTGCTTGACCGCCCGATCTGCGAGGCGGACGGCGCCGCAGACGCCATCCGCTGGCCGGTGATCGAGCCTGACAGGGATGTGCGCGGGTTCCAGACGGTTCTGATCCAGCTTGCCAACAAGCTGGGCCTGCCTGGTTTTACCGACGAAGACGGCGGCGCCAAGTACACCGATTACGCCGACTATATGGTCAACCATCAGCGCAAGCCGGGCATCGGCCCGCTGGCCGGCTTCCGCGGCGAGAACGGCGATCAGGCCGGGCGCGGCGAGGTGAACCCGGATCAGTTGGACCGCTACATTGAAAATGGCGGGTTCTACATCGAACATGTCCCGAATGAGGCGCTGTACTACAAACCCTGGAACAGCGCCTATCAGAACTGGGCCGTCAATCTGGGTCTCTATGACAGTCCACAACCATACCTGTTCCAGCTCTACTCCGAGCCGATGCGGAAATTCCAACTGGCAGCCGAAGGGCATGGCGAGCGCCAACCGCCCGATCATCTACGCCAGCGCATCAAGGACACGATGGATCCTTTGCCGATCTGGTACGAAACCGATCAGACCGGGAACGAGGGGTTCACCGTCAACGCCCTGACCCAGCGGCCCATGGCAATGTATCACAGCTGGGGTACCCAGAATGCGTGGCTGCGCCAGTTGCACGGACGCAACCCGCTCTATGTTCCGACCAAACTGATGCGGGAACACAACCTGTCGGACGGCGACTGGGCCAAAGTCACGTCTCCGCACGGTGAGATCACCGTGCCGGTGATGGAAATGGCGGCGCTGAACGACAATACTGTCTGGACCTGGAACGCCATTGGCAAACGCAAAGGCGCGTGGGCCCTGCAGGAGGACGCCCCCGAGGCCACCAAGGGCTTCCTGCTGAACCATCTGATCCACGAGCTTTTGCCCCCGAAAGGTGACGGGTTGCGTTGGGCAAACTCCGATCCAATCACCGGGCAGGCCGCATGGTTCGATCTGAAAGTCAAAATCGAAAAAGCAGCCGCGCCGCAGGAAATGACGGAAAGCCAGCCGGCCTTCCCACCGATCAAGTCACCTGTCGGAACCGGACCGACCGATCTGGCATGGAAGGTGGGCAAATGACCGGGATCCAAACTTCATCTGGCCAGAAATATCCCGGGGGTGAATTGAGCCGCAGGCTCAAGAGGGGGCTGGCCCCCTCCCCGGCAGCGGAGATCCAATGACATGACCCAACTCCCTCAGTCAACCGAGCGCAAGATGGGTCTGGTGATCGACCTGGACACCTGTGTCGGCTGCCACGCCTGCGTGATTTCCTGCAAAGGCTGGAACACCGAAAACTATGGCGCGCCTTTGTCGGATCAGGATGCCTATGGCGGCAACCCGTCGGGGACTTTCCTGAACCGGGTACACTCGTATGAGGTGCAGCCCGCCGAAGGTCACGCCCAACTGATCCACTTCCCCAAATCCTGCCTGCACTGCGAAGACGCGCCTTGTGTCACCGTCTGCCCGACCGGAGCCAGCTACAAACGGGTCGAGGATGGAATCGTACTGGTCAATGAAAGCGACTGCATCGGTTGCGGCCTGTGTGCATGGTCCTGCCCTTACGGCGCCCGCGAACTGGATCAGGCCGAAGGGGTGATGAAAAAATGCACCCTCTGCGTCGACCGGATTTACAACGACAACCTGCCCGAGGTGGATCGCATCCCGTCATGTGTGCGTACCTGCCCCGCCGGGGCCCGGCATTTCGGCGATCTGGGCGACCCGAACAGCGATGTATCAAAACTGGTCGCCGAACGGGATGGCATGGATCTGATGCCGGAAATGGGCACCAAGCCCGTCAACAAATACCTGCCGCCGCGCCCGAAGGACACCGTCGAAGACCAGATCGACATCCTTGCACCACTTCTGGCACCCGTCGCCGAAGAACCTAAGGGCTTTCTGGGCTGGCTCGACAAAACACTGGAGAAGCTCTGATGCATCCGGCACCTTCTGTTATCATCTTCACCACGCTGTCCGGCCTTGGTTTTGGCCTGCTGTTCTTTCTTGGCCTTGGCAGCCCGGACGTCACCGGCTGGGTGGCTTTTGTTTTCTACGCAATCGCTTACGGTCTGGCCGTTGGCGGCCTGATGGCGTCGACCTTCCATCTGGGCCACCCCGAACGCGCGCTCAAAGCCTTTTCGCAGTGGCGATCAAGCTGGCTGTCGCGTGAGGGCTGGTGCGCGGTCATCGCATTGGTTCTTATGGGCCTCTATGCCTTTGGCGCGGTCTTTCTGGGCCAGAGCTGGAGCGTTCTGGGCGCATTGGGGGCGCTGTTTTCACTGGCGACCGTGTTTACCACCTCGATGATCTATACCCAGCTGAAGACCATTCCACGCTGGAACATGAAACTGACCCCGCTCATGTTTCTTACCTTCAGCCTGGCCGGCGGTGCCTTGCTGGCCGGACAGACGGGATTGGCCCGTCCCCTGCTGATGATTGCCGGGTTGGTTCAGATTCTGTACTGGGTGCGGGGCGACAAAGCCCTTGCGGCTTCAGGGACCGATCTGGGCACCGCAACCGGGCTTGGGTCGAGAGGGTCTGTCCGGGCGTTTGAACCACCGCATACCGGGACCAACTACCTGTTGCGCGAATTCGTGTATGTGGTCGGACGCAAACACGCCGAGAAGCTGCGGATCATTTCGTTCACGCTGGCCTTCCTTGTCCCCGTTGTGTTGCTGGTATTGCCGTTCAGCCATTTCTTTGTGCTGTTGGCCGTGCTGTCGCACCTGGCTGGCGTTGCCGTATCACGCTGGCTGTTCTTCGCTCAGGCCGAGCATGTGGTCGGACTGTATTACGGCAAGCGTTGAAACGAGGGGGCCAGCCCCCTCCTGAACCTTAGGCTCAGTCCACCACCGGGGGATTTTCGAACAAAAGAAGTCCGGTTACCGAAAAGAAACAGGGCGGCTTCACCCGGTGAATGCCGCCCTTTTTTCGTGTCGAGCGCGTTCAGAGAAGTCCGGCGTGTGCCATTGCCGCGTCGATGGCGGATTTTGTGCTGCCGTCCAGCCCGGTCAGGGGCGAGCGCACGTCCTCACTGCAACGGTTCAGTTTGCTGAGCGCGTATTTTGCGCCGACAAGGCCGGGTTCGATGAAGATCGCTTCGTGCAGGGGCATTAGACGGTCCTGATAGGCCAGCGCCTTGGCGTAGTCACCGGCAAGGGTCGCCTGCTGGAATTCGGCGCACAGGCGCGGGGCCACGTTTGCCGTCACCGAGATGCATCCGACCCCGCCATGAGCGTTGAAGCCAAGAGCGGTCGCATCTTCCCCGGACAATTGGCAGAAATCGGTACCGCAGCTTGCCCGCTGCTGGCTGACCCGCGCCAGATCGCCGGTTGCATCCTTCACCCCGACAATGCGCGGCAGCTGTGCCAGTTGGCCCATTGTCACCGGTGTCATGTCGATCACCGAGCGGCCCGGGATGTTGTAAATGACAATCGGAATATCCGCGCAATCATGCAACGCCCTGAAATGGGCAATCAGACCCTTTTGGGTCGGCTTGTTGTAATACGGCGTGACAACCAGAGCCGCAGCCGCGCCGACCTTCTCGGCGAACTGTACGAACCGGATCGCTTCGACGGTGTTGTTGGATCCGGCACCCGCGATGACCGGTACGCGGCCGGCAGCGGCCTTGACGACCTCTTCCACCACCACTTCGTGTTCTTCATGGCTGAGCGTTGGGCTTTCGCCCGTGGTTCCCACCGGCACCAGCCCGGTCGAACCTTCCTGGATCTGCCATTCCACCAGATGTTTGAGCGTGTCCAGGTCCAACTCACCGTTTCGGAACGGGGTGACGAGTGCTGGCATCGAGCCTTTGAACATGGAACGCTCCTTAGCGTACAGTTTGCTGTGAACGCGCCACCCTTTATCACAATCTTCGGTTTGTGAGTTGATCCCGGCGGCGCAAGGTTTATCCTGAATGGCTGTATCCTTGGTTGGTTGGGAAATGCAAGGGATGACACGTTTTCTGGCGGTATTGATCACCGTGATTCTTTGTTCGACGGCTCAGGCGCGCGCGGATGCCGCCGCGGACCTGCGCGCCGCGCTGAACGAGATGCGCAAAGGCGACTGGAACGAGGCCCTGCGCGTCGCAGGAACGCGCGGGTCGGTGTCTCGTGACATCATCGTCTGGCACTGGTTGCGCAGCGGCTTTGGCAGTTCGGGCGATGTACTTGTGTTTCTCGACCGCCGGTCGGACTGGCCCGGACTGGGGTGGCTGCGCCGCAAAAGCGAACCTTCGTTCACCGGGGCCGACCCGGACCGGGTTTTGAAGTTCTACGACGGCTCACCGCCGCAAACCGCCGAGGGTGCCTTGAATTTCGCGGTTGCCCTAATGGCCAAGGGTCGCAGGGGCGATGCCGAGGCGGATATCGTGATGGCCTGGCGCACGATGCCCATGGGGTCGGGTTTGCAGAAGGACTATCTGGAAAACTTCGACAAATTGCTGAAACCGCATCACGCGGCCCGGCTGGACCGTATGCTCTGGGACGGGCATCTGGTCAGCGCTGATCAGATGTTGCCGCTGGTCAGTGCGGATGAACGGAAATTGGCCGAAGCCAGAATCGCGCTGCAAAAACGTCAGCCCGGTGTGGATGCCAAGATTTCGGCAGTGCCGGACTCGCTGGCGTCGTCAGCCGGGTTGGCCTTCGACCGATTCGTATGGCGGGACGGCAAGGAACTTGACGACAGCGCCATCGATTTGATGCTGGAACGCTCGACCAGCCCACAGGCGTTGGGCGAGCCGGACAAATGGGCCGAAGGTCGGCGCAGGCTGGCGCGGCTGGAGATGCGCAACGGAAATATCGCACGCGCTTATGACGTTGCGGCCAACCATCACATGACACCCGAAATGGGCTATGGTTACGCTGATCTGGAATGGCTCGCCGGGTTCCTCGCGCTGCGCAAACTGAACGATCCGGACACGGCCGTGCGCCATTTCCAGAATTTCTCGGCCGCAGTTCAGTCGCCAATTTCCAAAGGGCGCGGCGGCTATTGGCTGGGCCGGGCTCATGCGGCGCAGGGCGATGCGGACAAGGCCTATGACGCCTACGCAATCGGCGCGGATTACCAGACTTCCTTCTATGGCCTGCTGGCTGCCGAGCGCATCGGGCGCCCGTTTGACAGCGAGCTTGCCAACCCGCGCCGTGCACCGCATTGGAAACAGGCCGGGTTTGCGAATTCCAGTGTATTGGAAGCTGGGCTTCTGCTGCTGCGAGCCGGCGAAGACAATCTGACAGAACAGTTTCTGACCCATCTGGTGGAAGGTCTCGATCCGGTTGAGGCCGGTCAACTGGGTGATCTGGTGCTGGAACTCAAGGAGCCACATCTGGCAGTCATGATCGCCAAGCGCGCCGCCAGAACAGGATCGGTTCTGCCTGCGGCCTACTACCCTGTCCATCCGGTGGCCGATATGGGCCTGCCCATGGCGAAGGAAATGACCCTGGCCATTGCCCGCAGGGAAAGCGAGTTTGACCCGGTCGTGGTCAGCGGAGCCGGCGCACGTGGTTTGATGCAGGTCATGCCAGCCACCGCCAAGCTGGTCGCGCAGGAGATGGGTATCCTCAGCGGCCATCAGACCGGACGCCTCACATCGGACTGGCAATACAACGCCAAGTTGGGGGCGAACTACCTGTCCGGGCTGGCCGCCGAGTTCAACGGCAACGTGGTCATGATGGCGGCCGGGTACAACGCGGGACCCAAGCGTCCGATTTCGTGGATGGAACGCTTTGGCGATCCCCGCGCCGGAGAGGTCGACGTCATCGACTGGATCGAAACCATCCCGTTCAGCGAAACGCGCAACTATGTCATGCGCGTCGCGGAAAGCATGCCCGTCTATCGCGCGCGTCTGGGCAAGCCGGCCCTGCCCATTCCGTTTTCGCAGGAACTTACCGGCTCAACCCTGGCGTCTTTCGCGCCATAGGGTGAACAGACCTGCCGCCACGACAAGCGCCGCGCCCACGACAACAGCTGGGCGCAGCGTTTCGCCAAATATCGAAATGCCCAACAATGCGCTCCAGACCAGATGGAAATAGGCAAAGGGCTGAACTGCGCTGGCTTCCGCCATTTCATAGCATTTGATCAGCAACCAATGCCCTGTCACGCCGCTGACGCACAATAGTGCCATCCACAACCAGTCCGCCTGGGCCATCGGTTCCCAGAACCACATGCCAACCAGCGTCATGGCCACCGCCCCGACGACACCCGTCCAGAAAAAGCTGGTGGCCGTGCTGTCGCGACGGGCAACGTATCGGGTCAGCAATCCATAGACCGCAAACATCAGGGCCGAAATCAAAGGAATGACCGCCCAGGGGTTGAAGACGCCAACACCCGGTTCGAGAATGATCAGGACTCCGATGCATCCTACCCCGATCGCAGACCAGCGCCGCCAGCCCACCTTTTCACCCAGAACCGGCCCGCTGAGCGCGGCCACTAGCAGGGGATAACAGATGAAAACGGCCATGCTGTCGATCAGCCCCAGAACCGTGAATCCGAAAACGGCCACACAGATCTCGGCCGCCAGCAACACGCCCCGGATGACCTGAAGCCCAAGCTGGCTGGTTTGTGTTGCCGCCTTCAGCCCGCCGGGTGCACGGGCCGCGATGGTGATGACAAATGCCGCGAAGAACCAATACCGGATCATCACGACCATGTAGGTGTTGTAGGTTCCGGCCAGATGACGCGAAATCCCGTCCTGCAACGCAAAGACGATTGTGGCCGCGACCATCAGGGCGATCCCGGCCCGCACGTTGTTCTGCTGACTCATTCTTTGATCGCCCGTGTCATGTGCCGTTTGCGCCCGTATCCGGGCGAACGCGTGACTGAAAACCCGGCCTCGGTCAACGCACGCCGCACGAAACCGGCCGCAGTATATGTCGCGACTGTTCCGCCAGCCACAGTGTGACCGGCGACCTGCTTTATCAGGTCCGACTGCCACAACTCCGGGTTCTTGGCCGGGGAAAACCCGTCCAGAAACCAGGCGTCCGCAATGTCCGACCAAGCGGGCAGGGTTTCACGCGCGTCGCCTTCGATCACTTTCAGGTGCAGTGTGCCAAGATCGCATTCGCCACCTTGCCAATGCGCCAGAAACCGGCTGCTCCAGGGTTGAAGCTCCGGGAAACATGCCAGTGCGCGTGCCATGTCTGCAGGATCCATCGGAAAGGCTTCGAAACTGGTGAAGCTCAGAGGCGTCGTTTGGCCCGATGCCTCCCACGCGGACCAGACCGTCAGCATGTTCAGGCCGGTTCCGAATCCAAGCTCGGCGATTCGGAAACCCGGCGCGAAGCGACCGGGCAGATCGTTGCCCGTCAGAAACACATGCCGTGTCTCTTCCAGCCCGTTCTGGAGCGAGTAATATGGATCGTCGAAACGGTCCGAAATCGGGATCTGCTCGTCCGTCCAGGTCAGTGCGGCGCGCTGGTCTGCCATCGGGGAATCCTGTAGCTAGGCGGCGCGACACTGAACAAGGAAAAGGGGATTGGCAATGGTCGATGTGACAGTGCGTGGCGCGGGTATTTTCGGCCTGTCCATTGCCTGGACCTGCGCGCGGCGCGGCGCAAAGGTGCAGGTAGTCGATCCTTTTGGTCCCGGCTCGGGCTCCAGCGGTGGTCTGGTCGGTGCACTGGCACCTCATGTGCCGGAAAACTGGAATGCCAAAAAGGCATTTCAGTTCGACAGCCTGATCATGGCCCAAGCGTTCTGGAATCAGGTCGAGGTGACAGGTGGCGTGTCACCCGGTTATGCGTGTCTGGGTCGCTTGCAACCCATCGCTGACCAGCGCAATCTGGATCTTGCGCATCAGCGCGCTAAAACGGCCCTCGAACTGTGGCAGGGACAGGCAGAATGGCGCGTTGTTGAAACCGCCAAGGCTGGCGCCTGGTGCCCACCCAGCCCGACGGGATACGTCATCCACGACACGCTGAGTGCGCGCATGCATCCCAGACGGGCCTGTGCCGCGCTGGTTGCGGCCCTGTCCGTGATGGGGGTCGAAATTGCCACAGACTCGCCCGACCGGGGTCGGGTCGTACACGCCACCGGATTGGCGGGCCTGCAGGAACTGAACTGCCACTATGGCAAAACTGTTGGCAATGGGGTCAAGGGCCAGGCTGCCCTGCTTAGGTTCGATGCAGGGACGGTGCCTCAGCTTTTTGTTGATGCAATTCACATCGTGCCCCATGCGGACGGCACTCTGGCCATCGGATCGACATCCGAGCGGGACTATGAAGACCCTTCCAGCACCGACAGCGCCCTAGATGACGTGATCGACCGCGCCGCGCGCGCCGTTCCCGTTCTGCACGGCACCGAAGTGATTGAACGCTGGGCCGGGGTCCGCCCCCGCAGCAAAAGCCGCGCACCAATGCTGGGCGAACATCCGATGCACAGGGGTCAGTACATTGCCAATGGCGGCTTCAAGATCGGATTCGGCATGGCCCCCAAAGTGGCCGATGTCATGGCCGATCTGATACTGGAAAACCGCGATCAGATACCGGAGGGATTCAGACCCGAAGCCTCACTCTGACACCGGAGTGGCAACCGCCTGCATACATTGCCGGCCGTCCGGCCCCGCGACCCACAGCTCGCAACCGTTCCGGCACAGGGCCGCCGTTTCGAAGTGCATGAGTGGGGAGGACGCGCGGAACGAAAACTCGGACAGCGGCCCCATCAGATCGGTAGCAAACAGCATCAGATGCTGCGCCAGCAACGGTCCATGAACAACAAGCCCCTCATAGCCTTCAACGTCGCGCGCATAGTCCAGATCATAGTGGATCCGGTGGCCATTGAATGTCAGTGCCGAATACCGAAACAACAAAGTTGAGGAAAACCCAACCTCTCGGCGATCCGTTTGGTCGGTTCTGGCCACTGGCGGCTTCGGCTTGATTGCATTAGCCGAAGGGTCTTCACGGTAAACAAGATCCTGCCATTCCGTCAGACACAGATCTTCCCGCTGCCAGATCTCGTGCCGCAAGGTGACAAAACCCAGTGGCCCGGTCCGGCCAGTTTTTGACGTGGCGCTTTCCAGAAAGGACCGGCGCTGGGCTGGCTTGCCCGCGACCAGGGGCGCGCGGAACCGCAACCGGCCTCCGGCCCACATGCGGCGTGGCAGGCCCAGATCCGGGATCAGGCCGCCGCCCACCCTGGGGTGCCCATCCCGGCCAAGCTCATCGGGCGGAAGCGGTGACCAGAAATACAACTGGTGAAAAAACGGCGGAAGCGGTGCGCCCGCCGCAACGGAAACTGGTTGTCCGAGCGCCACCTGCAAGGCAGCGGCGCGCGCGGGATCCATCATGTCCTGCTGTGTTTCGGCCCGAGTTTCATCTGACATGCCCGCACGTTACGCGCCAGGGCATTGCGGAACAAGTACCGCGCCTTGACCTCAGAAACCGGCCTCGGCTTTCAGCTTCTGCATCAGCGTCCGCAGCGGGTTCTCATAGCGCTCGCTAATCAGCCGCCCCTGATCGTCAAATGCGTTCGAGCTGTCGGCAAGATGGATTTCAGGACCTTGCAGGATGCGTGTTTGAAACGGCACCATATAGGCGCGCAACATCATCTGCGCGCGTTCGCCGCCAGCCCGGCCAGCGGCGGCGGACATCACCGCAACGGGCTTGTCCGCCCATGGTTTGCCACTGGTTCGGCTGACCCAGTCCAGCGCGTTTTTCAGCACGCCGGACGGCCCCTTGTTGTATTCCGGGGTCGAAATGATCACCGCATGGGCCTGCGCAATCTGGTCAGCCAGCACCTGAACCGACGCGGGAATGCCCTCACCCGCCTCCAGATCACCGTCATACAGAGGCAGGTTGAGGTCGGCCTCGATGAAAGCGCCGGACTCGAACAACCGCGCGGCCTCGCACAGCAACTTTCGGTTTGTCGCGTTCTGGCGCAACGAACCAGACAGGCCCAGAAGGGTCGGTTCGGACATTATCGGGAACTCCGCTTTGTTGTTTTCGGGAACTTATACGGGGATGGACCGGGACCATAGCCCTGTTGACGCACAGTCAGTGCGCATGGACAGGGCAACAGCATGTGCCCTGTCCACGGTTGTTGGATCCGATCAGGCGTTGCCGCTGGGCAGGACGACAATCTCGACCCGACGGTTCTGCGCTTTGCCATCCGGCGTCAGGTTCGAAGCGACCGGATTGTTTTCACCCTGACCGATTGTAGTGATGCGCGAATAGCTAACGCCATTGGCCTGCAGGACATCGGCCACGGCATTGGCCCGCCGCTCGGACAGGCCCTGATTATAGGTGGCGTCGCCGTCGCTGTCGGTATGGCCGATAATCTGAACATTCGAATTCGGGTAGTTGACCAGATTCTGCCCCACCTTCACCAGATCGGACCGCAGCCCTGGACGCACGGTCGAGCTGTCGGTATCAAAGGTGATGTCATTGGGGACGGTGACGATCAGGCGGTCGCCTGTATTGACGATGGTGATCCCGTCATTGGCCAGTTGCTGACGCAGCTCCGCCGCCTGGCGATCAAGCTGATTGCCGATGACGCCGCCACCTGCGGCACCAATGGCACCACCGGCCAGCGCACCCAAAAGCGGATCCGAGTCATTGGCAATAGCGCCGACGCCTGCACCGATCAAACCGCCCAGTAAGGCACCCTGCTTTGCATTCTGATTGGGGTCGCTTTGCACTGAAAGCGTACCCGGGTCGGTACATGCGCCAAGAACAAGGGCCGAACACAGCCCGGCAGAAATAACAAACTTGGAAATCGTCATGGATTTACCCTCTGCTCATGAACCCGTTCATCGGGTTTGATTTGTTTGGGCCAGTATATCACGGCAGGCCGTTGAAGCCTCAAGCAACATTCCGGTGAAATCGGCAATTACCTGCCGGTCAAACAGGGGCTGATGACGCATCCCAATTGTTGTTCTCCTGCCAGATGGCGCGCAGCGGCTGGCCCTGACCGCAGAAATGCGCGTCCAGAACGTCACACGCCCAGATACGGTCCGTGCGAAAGTGTCGAAAGCCGTTTCGCAACTCGCACCATGCCGCCAGCATCGTGCATTCGATGTGATAGATCAGCGCAACCGGGCGTACGACACGTTCCGTACGCTCGTCTTCGGAATTGACGTAAACCAGCTTGAGTTTCTGTTCCGCCCGGATTGCCTCGCGGTAGCTGGCAACCGGAACACACCCTTTGTCAGGATCGTCCCGAGGCGCCCCCCACGGCGCCACCTGCAACCAGTCTGCTGGCACCTGCAGCGCTTCGATTTTCCGGCAAACGCGATCTGCGGCCTGTTGCAGCGTGCTGTCACCCGTGCGGGCCAGCATTGACAGCCCAACCCACAGCGCCTCAATCTCTTCCGCATCAAAGTTCAGCGGCGGCAGATCATACCCCCGGCGCATCACGTAGCCCACGCCCGCCTCACCTTCGATCGGCGTCCGCTGCGCCTGCAGCGCCGCGATATCGCGGTACACGGTGCGAACAGATACTTCCAGTTGCTCTGCCAGCGCATCCGCTGTCACCGGTGCATCGGACATGCGCAGGATCTGGATAATTTCAAACAGACGGGTAGATCGGCCCATCGCATCCTCCTGACGGTCTGCTGACACAGTAGCACACCCCACTGACAGGGTGGTGTCAGGAGAGGGCTGCAATGCTTGGCACATCACGAAAAAATGGAGAGCAATAATGCCAAGCCGCGACAACCACGTCATGATGACGCTGAAACTCGGAAGATGGTCTCAGGATCACACCTTGCGCGGGTTTGAGATTGAACGGCAGATCATGGCCGAACGCCACTGTCGGTCCATGCAACAGCGAAGGCGTGTCAGACGATTTTCTCTGGGCAACCTCAAGATGATATGGGGCTGGGTGCTTTAGCTTCAGAAATCGGGCTTGGCCCTGAATTTCATCGCAACTCCGCCTTCGGGGTTCTTCAGGCGAAGCTCTTCGGAATGCAGCATCAGGCGCGGGTAATCCCGCGCCGCACCCGTCGCATAGAACGGATCGCCCAGAATCGGGTGCCCCAATGCCTGCATGTGAACCCGCAGCTGATGCGACCGGCCCGTTTTGGGAAACAACCGGATGCGCGTGCTGCGGTCCTCATGTCGGACGACCCGCCAGTCCGTCACCGCAGGTTTGCCCGTCTCGTGACACACCATCTGGCGCGGCCGGTTTGGCCAGTCGACGATCAGAGGCAGATCAACCGTTCCGGATTTGGGTTCAACCTGGCCCCACACACGCGCAACATAGGTTTTGCGCGTCTGGCGCTGTTCGAACTGCTGACCCAGATGGCGTTGCGCATGCGGTGTTTGTGCAAACACCATCACACCTGACGTGTCCCGGTCCAACCGGTGAACAAGCAGGGCCTGAGGAAAAGCCGCCTGAACCCGGGTCAGAAGGCAATCCGACAGATGCTCCCCCCGGCCGGGTACCGAAAG
This sequence comes from Ruegeria sp. AB8, assembly GCF_056542605.1. Lineage (NCBI taxonomy): Bacteria > Pseudomonadati > Pseudomonadota > Alphaproteobacteria > Rhodobacterales > Roseobacteraceae > Ruegeria > Ruegeria sp. AB8. The sequence continues at coordinate 164,443 of NZ_JBQGAB010000002.1, read as the reverse complement.
CAGGCCCGGCGGTTTGTTCACCACGATCAGCTGCGCGTCTTCATGCAGCACATCCAGTGGCGTGTTCGGGGGGGTGTAGGTCTCGCTCATGCGGGCTTTCCTATCGCAGCGCGCGACCTCCCGCAACTTCGTCCTTGCCTGCGACCCATCGTTCGGCAACTCTCGGACCAAGTTGAGGAGGAACAGAGATGCATCCGACAATCGAGCGCATGCAGGACGCGGTTGCAAAAGGTGACGAGGCCCGGATACCGGATCTGCTGGCCGAGAATGTGCAGTTCCTGCCGCCGACTTATTACAGCACATGGACCGGGCGTGCACCGGTTGCGGTGGTGCTTGGGCATGTCAGCCAGGTGTTTTCCGAGTTTCGCTATCGCCGCGTCATGGGCGAAGGTTGCGACTGGGCTTTGGAGTTCCAATGCAAGGTCGGTGAACTGGATGCCGTGGGTGTGGATTTGATCACGCTGAATGACGATGGCCTGATCCAGAAATTCGAAGTGGTCATGCGCCCGCACAAAACCGTCGGCGCCCTGCGCGAGGCGATGATGGCGCAGGTGATGAGCGACGCCCGCTTTCTGGAATTTCGCAAGGCGCTGAGCTGACCATGCGTGCTCCTGTCGCCCCTGATCAGCTTCTGCGCCTTCCGCTGCTGCCGGTTCTGGCGATGCAGGGTCTGTCTGTCCGGCGCAATGCCCAGATGCTGCCCGAGCCATCAGGGCCGCGCGAAGGCCGCGAAGGCCGCGGGCCCCGGCTGCGGTTGCTGATCACGGGTGACAGTTCGGCTGCCGGCGTAGGCGCAGGCACGCAGAAACAGGCCTTGTCCGGGCAACTCGTCCAGCGGCTGGCGCGGCACTTTTGTGTTGAATGGCGGCTGGAGGCTACGACCGGCCATACAACGCAGGATACGATAGACCGTCTCGGCGCACTGAATACTCAGTTCGATGCCGTGGTGACGGCGCTGGGTGTGAATGACGTCACCCGCGCCGTGACGCAACGCCGGTTTGCCGAACGACAAGCCCGCCTGATGTCCCTGCTGACAGGCGCCATGGGCGCGCGGCGCGTGATTGTTACTGCAGTCCCGCAAATGGGCCGTTTTCCGGCCTTACCCCAACCTTTGGCCTGGGTTCTGGACCGGCAGGCGCGACGGCTGGATCAGGCGCTGCAGAAGGTGGTCGCAGAGCGCCCTCAGTGCCGGCACCTCGTGCTGGATTTGCCGGATGACCCGGCGCTTGCCGCGCCAGACGGGTATCACCCCAGTCCGAAAACCTACGCGATCTGGGCGGATGAAGTTGCCCGCGCGCTGCGTCAGGACTGAGCCCGAATCTGCCGGATCATCGGAACCGAATAGACAACCAAAGCCGCCCAGATCAGCGGAAAGGCGATCATGCGACCACGATCGATTTGTTCTCCGAACAGGGTAATCGCGGTGATGAAGATCATGGTTGGAGCGATGTATTGCAGAATGCCCATGGTGGACAACCGCACCAACTTGGCGCCGTTGGCGTAAACCAGCAAAGGCACCGCCGTCACCACACCGGCACCCGCCAGCAGCATCGTATCCGCCCCGGCCAACCCAAAATGTCCGCTGCCTTGCACACCCAGCCAGGTCACATAGGCCAGCGCCGGGATCAGAAGAACCAGAACCTCGAGAAGGAACCCCTGGTTTGGTCCGATAGGAAGGGAGCGTTTGAAGAACGCGTAAAAGCCCCAAGTAAACATCATGCCCAGGGCGGCCCAAGGCAGTGCTCCGGCTTCGAGCACAAGTATGATGACGCCCAACGCTGCCAGCCCAACCGCTACTATCTGCGTTCGGTTCAAAGGTTCGCGCAGCAAAACTGCGCCCAGCGCAATGCTGAACAAGGGGTTGATATAGTACCCCAAGGCCGCGTCCAGCGCCCGCCCGGTGGCAATAGCCCAGACATAGATCGCCCAGTTCACTGAAATCAAAGCGGCCGTCAGGCAGGCCATGCCCAGCATTTTTGGGTTTCGCAGGGCTGCCTTCAGATCGCCTGTACGCCCCAGCGCGATCAGCAACAGACCGGCGACCGGCACGGACCAGATCACCCGATGAGCCACAACCTCGACCGGACCGATATGCGCCATCGCCTTCATGTACAGCGGCAGAAACCCCCACAGTACATAGGCGGTTACAGCCAGCGCCAGACCGCGCGGCGTGTCGACGTTCTGAGTTGGAGCAGCGATGTCCGCCATGTCAGGTCTCCGGCTGATACCGTTCGTCTTTACGGCAGTTCAGGCCGGGTTGGGAACTGTGAATTCTGTGAAGGCTCGTATCACGAACCTTGATAGGATCGCGCCTTGGGCTTTCAGCTGGCTTTTCACTATTTGCGAGGCTCTGCATCGCGCTCCGGGATATTTTTGGCCAGATGAACAAGGGATCCTTCATTCGTCTGGCCGCAAATATCCCGGGGGAGGCGCAGCTTGCTGCGGCGGGGGCAGCGCCCCCAACGCACCGGTTCAGACTTTGACGCGCTCGGATTTAGGGTCATACATCGGCTTCAGCGATGCCTCTGCCCTAACCTTCACACCGCACACGTCGATCTCATAGCTCGATGCCAATACATCAGCCGCCTTCTCGCCCTCGCATGGCACGTATCCCATACCAACGGCACCGCCCAGCGTGTGGCCATAGTTGCCTGAGCTGAGATAGCCGACATACTCACCATCGCGAATGATCGGTTCATTGTGGAACAGCAGCGGCTCAGCTTCGGTCAGCTTGAACTGCACCAGGCGACTCTTTGGCCCGCTTTCCTTGCGCGCGATTACCGCCTCGCGGCCGATGAAATCACTGCCCTTGTCGACCTTGACAGCGAACCCGAGTCCGGCGTCGACAACATGGTCTTCGCAAGTGATATCGTGGCCGAAATGGCGGAAGCCCTTTTCGATCCGGCAGCTGTCCATCATGTGCATCCCACACAACTTCAGCCCCATGTCCTGACCAGCCTCGTGCAGTGTTTCGAACACATGACCCGCCATGTCAGACGAGACACAGATTTCCCAACCAAGTTCACCCACATAGGTCACGCGATGCGCGCGGGCGAGCCCCATGCCGATCTCGATCTGCTGTGCGGTACCAAATGGATTGGTTGCGTTGGTGAAGTCGTTGGGCGAGACCTTTTCAAGCAGCGCGCGGGCGTTCGGGCCCATCACGGCCAGCACCCCTTCGCCCGCGGTGACGTCAGTGATGACCACGTTGAAATTGCCGGCATTGCGTTGCATCCAGGTCTGATCCGCCAGACGGGTCGCCGCCGGAGTGACCACCAGATAGGACGTTTCAGTCAGGCGGGTGACCGTCACGTCCGCTTCAATGCCGCCGCTGCGGTTCAGGAACTGGGTATAGACGATTTTGCCATTGGGCACTGAGTAGTCACCGCCGCCGATATAGTTCATGAACGCCTCGGCATCCGGACCTTCCACCCGGATCTTGCCGAACGACGACATGTCGTACATGCCGACATTCTCGCGCACGGCGCGGTGCTCGGCGGCCGAATTCTCGAACCAGTTCTGGCGCTTCCAACTGTACTGATACTCACGCTCCTGCCCTTCACTGGCGTACCAGTTGGCGCGTTCCCATCCGGCCAGTTCACCAAATACCGCGCCCTGTTCCTTCAGGTGGTGGTGGAACGGCGTCCGCCGCACACCGCGCGCGGTCGCCTTTTGACGATAGGGGTAGTGATCGGCATAGAGCAGGCCCAGCGTCTCTTTCGAGCGTTCGAACAGGTACTGTTTGTTTCCCTGGAACGGCTGCATCCGGCTGATATCCACATCGCCAAGGTCAAACGGTTTCTCACCCGTATCCATCCATTCGGCCAGTGCCATCCCCGCGCCACCGGCGGACTGAATGCCGATCGAGTTGAACCCGGCTGCGACCCAGAAATTGTCCATCTCGGGCGCAAGGCCAAGGTGGTAGGCATCGTCGGGGGTAAAGCTCTCGGGGCCGTTGAAGAAGGTATGGATTCCGGCCTCGGCCAGCATGGGCATCCGGTTGCAGGCATCTTCGAGGATCGGTTCGAAATGGTCGAAATCCTCGGGCAACTGGTCGAATTCGAAGGTATCCGGGATACCGTCCATGGCCCATGGCTTGGCGTTCGGCTCGAACGCGCCCAGCAGGATTTTGCCCGCGTCTTCCTTGTAATAGGCGCATTCATCCGGCACCCGCAGCACGGGCAGCTGCGTCAGACCATCGATGTTCTCGGTAACGATGTAGAAATGCTCGCAGGCGTGCAGCGGGACGTTGACGCCCGCCATCCGGCCAACCTCGTGCCCCCACATGCCTGCACAGTTCACCACCATGTCGCATTCGATGTGGCCCGAGGCGCTGCCGTCATCGGCAACCCAGTCCACACCTGTCACCTTGCGGCCCTGTTTGACGATCTCGGTGACTTTCACGCGTTCTTTGACAATGCCGCCGCGCTGCCGTGCGCCCTTGGCAAGCGCCAGCGCGATATTGGCAGGATCGCCCTGTCCGTCCAGCGGCAGGTAAACCGCACCCTTGACGTCTTCGAGGTTCAGATGCGGATAAAGCTCCGCCACGCGCTCGTTCGTGATTTCTTCGACCTCGACCCCGAATGCCCGCGCCATGGCGGCCTGGCGATAAATTTCTTCCTTGCGCTCTTCGGTCAGGGCCACGGTGATCGATCCGCAGCGCTTGAACCCGGTCGCGACGCCGGTTTCCTCCTCAAGCGAGCCATAGAGTTCCTGACTGTACTTCGCCAGTTTGGTCATGTTGGCAGTCGCGCGCAGCTGCGCGATCAGACCCGCGGCGTGCCAGGTGGTGCCGCTGGTCAGTTGCTTGCGTTCCAGCAGCACGACATCTGTCCAACCCTTCTTGGTCAGATGATACGCGACCGAGCATCCGATAACGCCGCCGCCGATGATGACCACTCGGGCCTTGGTGGGAAGATCAACCATCCTGATGTCTCCGCTGTGTCAGGTTTGGGATAAAATGCCACGGATGTGCGACAACAAATGCATCAAAATCGTCAGGTCCTCTGCAAAAATCACCTTTGCGAAGATGCCCGCTTTTCCCGCCGCAGAACAAACGGCGTGATTCCATAAAAGCTCTTGTAAATCGACGAGAATCCGTTGGGAAATCCGCATGCCAGGCCGATCTCGCGCACGCTCATGGTGGTGTTCAGAAGCAGATTGTTCGCGCGCGCCAGCCGCATTTCGCGGTAAAATCCGTTTGGTGTGGTTCCGAAGATCGACCGGAACTTGCGTTCGAGCGACCGATTCGACAGCCCCAGCAGTTTGACGATGTTCTGGATCGGCAAAGGGTCTTCGATATTGGCCTGCATCAGCTTGATGCACTGGTCCAGTTTTGCATCCCCGGTCGCCGTGGTCCGAACCCCGGAAAACGGCTGCTGCGAGGAAAAGTCCCGGATGTTTTCGTGCAGCATGATGTCAGCAACCGTCATCCTGGCAGGGCCCGAAACATGGCGCCCGATAACGGCCAGCGCGACATCGGTGGTCGCCTCCATTCCGGCGCAGGTGACGACCGAACCCTGCTGGGTTGCGATGGACATCTTGGCTTCGAACCGGGCGCCCCTTTCGCGCAGGAAAGATGCGTTCTCCCAGTGGGTGGCCATGTCATCCGTGCCTTGCTCGTCAATATAGCGGCTGGCGGCCTCGGCCAGCAAAAACACCTGTGCGCCGCGGTAGGTATAGTCCGAAACCACCCGCCCAAGTGACAGGTCCGGCAGGTCCGGGTCGGAATTGCCGATCACGAACAGATAGTCGGCATCAGGTTGTGCAGAAACCGGTTCGGTTGAAACGGTCGCACCGCTGCTGCTTTCGACAGGGCCGCCTCTTAGCGACCGATAGGTGTACCGGAACGGAGGATTCGGGCAAACGCGGTTGGCAATCCGCAGGACATCGACCAATGACGCGAGCTCCAGCAAAACGTATCCCGGCGCAACCATGATATCGAACTGATGCTGTTTGCCGGATCCTTGCGGTTCGGGTCCTGTCCGCTTTTGCATTCTCGTGCCCTCAGACAATCCTGTGCCCGGCTGAGCGCAACTGTTCGGCCAGTGCCTCGATATGGTCCGGACCGACCTCGCAACAACCGCCTACGATGGTGGCCCCCTGTTCCACCCAGCGCATGGCGTGTTCGGCGTAGACCTGAGGCCCCAGATCGCTGCGCTGTTCAAGCGCGTCGACGGTCGGGGCGTCCTTCAGAAATCCCTCGGAAATTTCGGTGAATCCATTCGCATAGGCGCCAAACGGTCTTCCCATGTTCGCGATGATTTGCAAAGCCGCAGGCATGGCCTCGGGCGGCGAGCAATTGACGAGCACGGCCTCTGGCGCAAAGCGGTCGATCAAAGGTGTGATTTCCGACAGGTGTTCACCAGACCGCAAACGTGTGCCGTCTGTGTCATCCACGGTCAGGGCCAGCCAGACGGGACGCCCGCCATCGACTGTGCCGCGCAACGCACCTTCTGCTTCCTGTACCGACGAAACGGTTTCAATCAGGAACAGGTCGACCCTGCCTGCCATCAGTTCGACAAGTTCGGCGTATTTCGAAGCGGCGTCCTCAGGGTCGGGCCGCAGGTCGGGCCTGTAGGTGGCCAGCAGCGGACCCAGCGAGCCTGCAATGCGCCCTTTGGTTCCCGCGCGTGCGCGTTCTGCCTGAGAAAGGGCGGTGTCCGTCAGCGCTCCGATCTGGTCTTCCAATCCCACACGTTCCAGGCGCGAACGGTGAACAGCATAGGTATTGGTGGTCGCGATCGTAGCGCCGCGGCGAAAATAATCAGCGTGAACGTCGCCCACCAGTTCCGGGTGATCCATCATCACCCGCGTTGACCAAAGCGGCGTTGCCCGGTCGCCACTGCGTTTGACCAGTTCCTGCCCGATGGAGCCGTCCAGAAGGGTGATGTCTGCCATGTCTTACCTCGTTACGGAATCAGGACCAGTTTCCCCGGAAACGCTTTGGATTGGAAATCTTCCTGCGCCCGGGCAATGTCTTTCAGAGGATACGTCTTCGAGATCAGCGGCCTGATCCGCCCTGCATTGATAAGTTCGACAAGCCGTCCGAAAACGTCGAATGCCTGGTGCGTACAGCCATGAATGGTGATGTCCCTCAGGTAGATATCGCGCAGATCCGCTTGTACAATCGGGCCTGCTATGGCGCCGGAAACGGCGTATTGCCCGCCCGGCTTCAGCGCCAGAATCAACCCCAGAAATGCCGGTCCGCCGACGACGTCGACCGCCACATCGAACATGTCTGGCGGCAAGGCCGCGTCGCGATCAAAGGTATCTATCGCACCCTGTCCCTTGACCACATCTGCTTTGGCAGCGCTGGTGACACCCCAGACCGAAGCCCCCCGCAATGTTGCAAGTTGGACGGCAGCCAGCCCGACCCCACCGGATGCCCCAGTTATAAGAACCTTTTGTCCGGCCGTTACACCTGCGCGGGTCAGCAGGTTTTCTGCCGTGCCGAAAGCGCAGGGTATTGCCGCAATCTCGGTGTCCGACAGAGGTGACGCGGACACGTCGTAGAGGTCGCTTGCCTCGACCAGGCAGTATTGCGCGAAAGCGCCGTCAATCTCAGAACCCAATGCAATGAAACCGCTGGGTTGACCGGGACGTGGGCGCGGCAAGTTGATCGGACAGGTGACACGTTGACCTGGCTGGAAACCGGTGCCGGACCCTGTCCGCTCAACGATGCCGCACAAATCACCGCCCTGTATTCTGGGAAACTGCAGAGCGCCGCCCCAACCGCCGGCATCGACATCCTGATCGACCGCGTCCGTTGCATCCGTGACATCCGGTGAATACCAGCCAACACGCGTGTTGATATCGGTATTATTGACGCCTGCCGCAGCCACCCGGACCAGAACCTGCCCGGGTCCGGGGGTGGGTAGGGGAATATCCTGACGCCATTCCAGTGCCTCCGGCCCGCCATGGCGTGTCAGGTAAACACCGGACATTGTCTCCGGTTGGGTCATTGCCATCTCTCCCCGTTGCAGGTTTTGCGGATGCATTATGCCCGACAGCGGTGTTGCATCAAATTGCGGGTCCGCCTGACTTTTGGCCGACCCGCAGTTTTTCTGATGGATCAGGCGCGCAACCGTGCGTTTTCCGGATCCCAGAGCGGCTGATCCTGCTGTACGACAGCTCGGCATTTCTGACCGTAGATTTCGACCTCCAGCTCGGTGCCCGGAGCAGCCAGATCAGGACGCACCATGCCCAGTGCGACCGACGCATTGATGCGATACCCCCATGCACCGGATGTGGTTTCACCCACGATCTGGCCATCATGCCAGAGGCACGACATGTACGGTGCGTCGCAATCTCCGGCCTCGACCAGCATGGTGACGAACTGCTTTTTCACGCCCTGCTGCTTTTCATTCTGGATCGCAGCCTTGCCGGGGAAGTCCTGTGGTTTGTCCAGTTTCACGAACCGCTCCAAACCGCCTTCCAGAAGCGAGTAGTCGGTCGACAGGTCGCCTTTCCACGCACGATAACCCTTTTCGACACGCAGGGAATTGAGCGCATACATCCCGAAGGGCTTGGCACCCGCGTCAATGATGGCGCCATAGATCGCTGGCATGTGTTCGTTCAGGGCATGAACCTCCCAACCCAGCTCACCTGCGAAGGAAACACGGATGAGGTAAGCGGGTTGCCCGGCGACGGTTGCCGACTGGTGGGTCAGCCATCCGGTCGACAGGTCCGCATCGGTCATGCCCGACAGGATCTCTCGCGACTTCGGCCCCGTGACGATCAGTGTATCGCGGGTGGTGGTCACATCCTCGACCGAAACGTCTTCGGGCATAGCGTTCAGCAGAATGTCGCGGTCATGCCACTGGGCGGTTGCGGCCGTGATCATGACGAACTCGTCCTCGCCCATCCGGATACAGGACATCTCGGTCAGGATGCGACCACGATCATCAGAGATATAGACAAGGTTCATGCGACCCGTCTTGGGCAGGCCACCTGTGACCAGACCACGCAGCGCCTCGGCAGCACCTTCGCCCTTGACCATGAAGCGCGAGAATCCCGGCAGATCCAGTACACCACAATGGTCGCGCACGGCCTCGCATTCCTCCTTGACGCGCTGCTCCCACGGACCCGAGCGACCCCATGTGTGGGTGGCTTCAAGCGACGTGTCGTCGCCGGGCTGCGCGAACCAGTTGGCCCGTTCCCAGCCGTTATAGGCCCCCATGACACCGCCCAGCTCTTTCACCTTGGCATGAACCGGCGACAGTTTCTTGTCGCGCGCCGCAGGCCATTCGTGCTGGGGGAAGTGCATGGCGTATTCGTTGCCATAAACCTCCAGACCTTTCTGGTTGCAGTAGTCCTGATCGGTGTAGTCGGTGTAGCGGCGCGGATCGACAGCCCACATATCCCACTCGGTCGCGCCATCGACGATCCATTCGGCCAGCACTTTGCCTGCCCCCCCGCCCTGCGCGATACCGAAGGTAAATGTGTGCGCCTCGAACGCGTTCTTCACACCCGGCATCGGGCCGATCAGCGGCAGACCATCCGGTGCATAGGGGATCGGGCCATTGATCACGCGGCCCACGCCCGAGGTCGCCATCAGCGGCACCCGCTCCATCGCGTCGGTCACGATGTCCTCGATCCGGTCCAGATCGTCATTCCACAGCTGGAAGCTGAAGTCCTCGGGCATCGGGTCATCTTCGGTCATCCAGTGGCCCTTGCAATTGGGCTCATACGGGCCGAGGTTGAAGCCGTTCTTCTCCTGACGCAGGTAGTATGAGATATCCACGTCGCGCAGTAGCGGCAGCTTCTTGCCCCCGTTTTCCTTGGACCATGCTTGGATTTCGGGGATTTCGTCGGTCAGCAGATACTGGTGGCTCATGACCATCGCGGGAACGGTTCGGCCGCCATAAGGTTTGAACCACTCTCCCACACGCTGCGCGTAGTAACCGGCGGCGTTGACCACATAATCACAGGCGATATCGCCCTTGTCCGTGTGTACGGTCCAGGTCCCGTCGTCATGCTGGGTCACGCCGGTTGCCGGGCAGAAACGGATGATCTTCTGGCCCATGTCGCGGGCCCCCTTGGCCAGCGCTTGCGTCAGCTGCGCGGGGTCGATGTCGCCATCGGTCGGATCATACAGAACCCCCTCAAGATCATGCGTTTCAAGGAAGGGATAGCGTTCCTTGGCCTCTTCCGGGGTCCACATCTCCATCGGGATGCCCTGGTAACGACCCATCGACATCGCCCGCTCAAATTCCTGCATCCGCTCCTTGCTGTGCGCCAGACGGATCGAGCCGGACTGGTGGTAGTTCATCGGATAGGCGACTTCTTCGCCCAGCCGTGCATACAGCTCGGTCGAATAGCGCTGCATGTTCATGATCGCCCACGAGGTCGAAAACGTCGGCACGTTACCCGCCGCGTGCCAGGTCGAACCTGCGGTCAGCTCGTTCTTTTCCAGAAGAACGCAGTCGGTCCAGCCCTTCTTGGCCAGATGGTACAGCGAGGAAGCCCCCACCACACCGCCACCGATAACAACCACTCGGGCTTTTGTCGGAAAATCATTCATGTTGTTTGATCCCTGTTACTGTGCCTCTTGAGGCAGATCGTCCGTGATGTCGTAGTAATCGCCCTTGTCGGCCACGAAGATGTGGCGGGCGAGCGTGAGGCCCGTGGGTTCGTCAAGCGCCCCCATGGAAATCGAAATCGTGTCCTCGTCATTGTGTTGCCAGAAAAGGAACGAACCGCAGGCGCTGCAGAAGCCGCGTCGGGCGATATCCGAGGCACGAAACCAGCTGAGCGTGTCACTGGCGGAAAAACTGAGATTGTCCTGATGCGTCGAGGCGGACGCCCAGATATGACCCGACTGCCTGCGGCATTGACCGCAATGGCAGGCCGATGGCGGTGAAAGCTCACCGTCGACCGCGAAGGCAACCGAGCCGCACAAACAAGAACCTGTCTGCATTCTATTACCCCCTTGCTGTCGGCGTGGTGCTGGTTCCCAGCAGCACACCGTAAATGATGAAACATGCAGCCATCATCCGGCGCACCCAGATGTTGAACACCGCGCCCAGTGCCGCCTTGCCCATGAGCGCGCCCAGAAGTGTGAAGCCGGTATAGCTGAGTGTCGTAATGACCAGCGCTGTTGGCATGATGACCGACATTTGCTGCCAGATCGGCACATCGGGCTGCACGAATTGCGAAAACGCGGCCAGGTATCCTGCGACGCTTTTGGGATTGATCGTGGCGATGGCCAGTGCATGTAGATAGACATGCCGCGCTGGACGTTCCGTGGCAGGTGCCGGCTTTGCCGCGTTCATCCAGCCGCGCACGCCCATCCAGATCAGGAACCCTGCCCCGATCAGTTTGGCGATGAAAAACCCGGTTGGGGACGCCGCGATCAATGCGGTCACGCCCAGTGCCGACAGGATCAGAAACGCGCTGGCCTGAGTCACAATGGCCAGAACACCCAGCATCGCCTTGGCAAATGGCAGGTTCATCCCGTTCGAGATACAATTGACCGCGTTCGGCCCCGGTGTGGTAACGAATACCACCCAGAAAAGTGCGAATATGGTCCAGGCCTCAAAGCTCATCAGTATACCGGCGGGGCGATGACCCAGACCGCAACTGCGGGCTCGTCATAGGGGTTGGACCATTGATAGGGCTCGTGCTTGATCCGAAAACTGTCGCCCGGACCCACCGTGTATTCACGATCGCCAATTTTGAGATCAAGCCGCCCGGAAACCATGTAACCGACCTCTTGCGTCGGGCGATTTGCAGGGGTTTGCATGCGGGACTGGGGTTGAAAGGTAGAATGCACCATCTCGAAATCGTCGGTCAGATCAGGAGACAGCAGTTCTTCGATCAGCCCTTCTTCGCCAGACCCCATCGGTCGCCGTGATCCGGCCCGGACGACATAGCCCTGTTCGGCGGCAGGCGCCGCGGAATGCGCAAACAGCATCGACATCGGAACGCAAAGACACTCGGCAATTTGGCGCAGATCCGAGATCGATGGTTCGGATTTGTCGCGCTCAACCTGGCTGAGCCAGCCGACGGACCGGTCCAGCCGTGTCGCGATATCGGTGAGCGTCAGCCCACGCGCCTTGCGCAGGGCGCGGATGTCCGCTCCGAGTGTCGCGCTTTGCGGGGCCTGGCTGTTCACGGGGGCCACTCCGATTCTCGTGAAATTTTCTCCTCGTTTTTCACGATGACGCGATTCCGTGAAAATTCCAAGCATTTTTTCACTTGGGTCGACCTGTCCGATTGGCTATGTCCCACTGATGTGGATTGCAGTGATCTATCTTTGGGCGGTTAACGGTCTGACCCTGCTGTGTTTCGGCTGGGACAAGGTCCGGGCGCAGCGGCGCAAGCGTAGAATTCCAGAACGCCGGTTGTTGTGGCTTGCGGCCCTCGGCGGCAGCCCCGGCGCGTTGCTGGGACGATGGGTGTTTCGACACAAAACCCGAAAACGCGGATTCTCGGCCTGGCTGTTCGGAGTTGCCACGTTGCAGGTCTTGGCCCTGTATCTTGTCATGACCAACGGCCTGCCGACCCTTATACAGTGACAAGACCTGACTGCACCGTCAATCAGCCGACGTCGCAGACATACATCTCGGTGGTGGCGGAACAGCGTTCCGTCCAAAGTTTAAAACCCGCTTTCTGAAGCACGCGGGCAGAGGCTGGATTGTCGCGATCGACACCGGCAACGAGTCGCATGGCAGGGCCTGACAGCACTGCGGTCTGAAGCCCCTTTAACAGTTCGGAGGCGTAGCCGTTTCCCCAGGCAGTTTCTGCAATCAGATAGCCGGTATGGACACTCGGAGGCGGATCACTCTCCGTATCGACGGCCAGCAACATCAGTCCGATCAGCTCATTGTCGGTGCCTTGACGCACCAGCAGAATGTCGCTTTCGGCGTGACGGGCCTCGATCCAGGCTGAGATGTTCCGGTCCCGCAACTGCATGGGCGGCGGCAGGTTTTTCAGGACCGCAGGGATCAGAAGCGCGGCAAGATCGTCAGCTAGCTTGCGCCGCAAGTGCGGTTGGGCAAGATGGTCTTTCCAGTGGCTGACCGAAAGCCGTTGAGTAGAGAATTGGTGTGGAATCATGCCGGACCCGCCAGGTTTCGAGGCCTTCAGAGTTTAGCGGGTCTTTGCGTGAAGCAAAATCTCGAAGTCCGAGAGTGGGCCTTTCGCCCCCTGCGTTTCCATCAGGCTCGCGCGAAAGTTTGGGACAATATCTCCGTCAGGTATTCGGCGTCATCCTCCGAAAACGCATCGGGCAGATCGCTGTCGATGTCGAAAACCGCAATTACCTCACCTGCGGCATTGTGAACAGGCAGGACCAGTTCGGATCGGGTTGAGGACGCGCAGGCGATATGCCCCGGGAACGCGTCGACATCCGGAACAAGCTGCACCTGCCCTGTGCGCGCAGCCGCACCACAAACACCCCGGTCGAAGGGAATGACCAGACAGCCATGCCCCCCCTGGTAAGGGCCGACTTTCAGCAACCCCGGTTCGGTCACCCGATAAAACCCGGTCCAGTTGAACCGGTCGTCGGAATGATGCACCTCGCAGGCGACGGTGGCCATCAGTGCAACCTCGTCACTTTCGCCTTCGGTCAGAGCGGCGATGGTTCTGGCCAGCATGGTGTAGTCTGCAGTCATGGTGGAAATCCCGTCTGTGGTGGGTAAGGGGGCGCTGCCCCCTCTTGAGCCGTTGGCTCAATTCACCCCCGGAGTATTTGGAAAAAGATGAAGGGTCAAACCCGCTCGATTGCAATTGCGGTGCCTTCGCCGCCGCCGATGCAGATGGCTGCCACACCCCGCTTGAGGTTTCGTTTTTCCAGAGCATTGAGCAGCGTCACCATGATTCGGGCACCTGATGCGCCGATCGGATGACCCAGGGCGCAGGCGCCGCCATTCACATTCACTTTTTCACGCGGCAAACCCATTTCGCGCATGAACGCCATGGGAACGACGGCGAAGGCTTCGTTCACCTCCCACAGATCGACGTCATCCTTGCTCCATCCGATGCGGGACAGCAGCTTTTGCGCCGCCGGAACCGGAGCGGTCGTAAAGAGGCCCGGAGCCTGCGCGTGGCTGGCATGCCCGAGGATGCGCGCACGAACGTTCAGGCTCTGCGCCTCGGCCACTTCGGCGGAGGCAAGAACCAGCGCCGCCGCACCATCGGAGATCGATGAGGAGTTGGCGGCCGTTACGGTTCCGTCCTTGCGAAACGCGGGTTTCAGGGTCGGAATCTTTTCCGGCCGCGCCGATTTTGGCTGTTCGTCAATATCTTGTGTGACTTCACCTTTGCGGGTCCGCACGACGTGCGGCGCAATTTCGCCGTCAAACGCCCCGTTTTCCTGAGCGGCCAGCGCGTTGGACAGAGACTGCAGCGCGTATTCGTCCTGTGCCTCACGCGTGAATTGATAGGCCTCGGCGCAGTCTTCGGCGAAGGTGCCCATCAGGCGGCCCTTGTCATACGCGTCCTCAAGCCCGTCCAGAAACATATGGTCCACCACCTGACCGTGACCGATGCGCGCCCCGCCGCGCATTTTGGGCAGCAAGTAGGGGGCGTTTGTCATGCTTTCCATACCGCCCGCGACCATGGTGTCGGCATGACCCAGCGCAATCTGGTCAAACGCCATCATCGCCGCCTTCATCCCGGACCCGCACATCTTGTTCAGGGTCGTTGCGGGCACGTCTTCGCCCAAACCGGCGGCAAAACCGGCCTGCCGCGCCGGAGCCTGCCCCTGACCGGCGGGCAGAACGCAGCCCATCAGAACCTCGTCCACGGTCTGTACTCCGGCCCCCTGCATGGCCGCTCGAATGGCCGTGCCACCCAGATCGGCCGCCGCAACCCCATCGAACATGCCCTGAAACCCGCCCATTGGGGTGCGGGCTGCACCCGCGATCACGACCTGCTTCATCCGGATTCTCCTTCTGGTTTTCCAGGTTCTGAATACCGAATGGTAAGAATTGCCGTCTAGCGTATTTCTACGAGGTTTTTTCATTCTGGAGGGCAACTGGACATGGGTCTGATCAGCACGACAACCGGTGAGACGCAGGTGATCACGGTTCAGGCCGACCGGATCGACGCCGCCATTGCGATACAGTTCAAGGAAGATATGCGTAATCAGACCGACGGCGGTGCGGGCCGGGTGGTGCTGGACCTGTCGGATGTCGAATTCATCGATTCCAGCGGACTGGGTGCCATCGTCGCATCCATGAAACAGCTTGGTGATGACCGCAGCCTGGATCTGGCGGGACTGCATCCGTTTGTCGAGAAAGTGTTTCGGCTGACCCGCATGGATACAGTTTTCCGGTTGTTTGCGACGCTGGAAGACGCCCTGACGCCGGCTGCGGATTAAAGTTGCACAGGAAACCATTCGCGTGGCCTCTGTTCATGATCATGATTTTCTGGAACTGAGCTTTGCCGCAACCGAAGCTGAGGCGAGCACGGGTATCGCCCGTCTAAGCGCCAGCCTCGCCGAGCGCGGATTGCCCGCGCCACAGGCAAGCGACGTAAAAATCGCGCTGGCCGAGGCGATAAACAACGTGGTCGAACATGCCTACGCAGGCATCGCCCCAGCCCGTGTTCTAGTCAGGTGCCGCCTTCACAGAGATTGGCTTGTCATTGTCATTACGGATACCGGCAACCCTTTGCCGGGGTGTCGAGTGCCCGATGGAATTCCGGCGGACGTCAACACAACCAGACAGAGTCTGCCCGAAGGGGGATTCGGATGGTTCCTGATTCACCAATTGACCAGCGCCATCCACTATGAGCGGCGCGAAGGGTGCAATAGGTTGTCTTTGCGCTTCGATTTCCCGGATGAGGCGAATTGACCCGAAATGGCCACAATAAGGCCCAGATCGAAACATTGTCGCGCCGCAAATAATTGGCAAAAGGGTCTTGTAGCTCAGATAGCTTCCCTCGGCGCCCAGCATCACAGCCCCCACCCAGTGACCGGCGCCGAGGAACCTCCCCTCAAGTTGACTGGACATTCCTCTGCCGCGCGATACGGTCTGCGCGTTCAATGAGGAGAGCCCCGTCATGCGCGATCTGCACAAACCCGGACGTTCCGAAGTGCTGGCGACCGAAGGCATGTGTGCGACGTCTCACCCTTTGGCGGCCAAGGTGGCGCTGGACATACTGGCGCAGGGCGGAAACGCGATGGACGCCGCCATCGCCGGTGCGGTTCTGCTGGGCATTTGCGAACCACAAATGACCGGTCTGGGTGGCGATTGTTTTGTCCTGTTCAATCGCGCAGGCGAGAACGAAATTCGCGCGCTGAACGGTTCAGGCCGCGCGCCCCAAGCAGCAAATGCAGAGGCGTTGCGCGCAAAGGACCTGAAGACCGTGCCCCTGAACACCCCGGATGCGGTGACAGTTCCGGGTGCTGTTGATGCGTTTTGCCACCTGGCGGAAACGGAAGGACGGCTGGGGCTTGAGGCGATTTTGCAACCGTCCATCGACTACGCCGAGACCGGTGTTCCGGTGGCCGCACGAGTGGCCTTCGACTGGAAATCCGGCGCGGCTGTTTTGCAGGGTGCGGCCCGCGACCACTATCTGGTCGATGGCAAGCCCCCGGAAACAGGTCAGGTCTTTCGCGCTCCGGGTCAGGCGGAAGTTCTGCGCCAAATTGCTCGTCACGGGCGCGAAGCATTCTACACCGGTGACATCGTGCAAGACATGATTTCCGCCCTGAACACATTGGGTGGGGTCCACACATCGGATGACTTTCAAGCCACCAGATGGACGCAAACCAACCCAATGAGCGGGCACTACAAAGGCACGGACCTTGTCGAACACCCGCCAAATGGGCAAGGGGCGACTGCGATCCTGTTGCTCAATATTATGAAGAACTTTGATCTGGCCGGGATGGACCCTTTTGGTGCGCAAAGGGTTCATATCGAGGCCGAGGCCACCAAATTGGCCTACGATGCCCGCAATCGATTCATTGCGGACCCCGATCATATGGCCAGGGCCGAACGGTTTACAGATCAGGACATTGCAGACAGGCTGGCTGCACTTATCGACCCCAAAAGCACTATGGCCGCCGCCGCACCGCTGACCGAGTCCGTTCACAAGGATACCGTCTATATCACGGTGGTCGACCGGGACCGGATGTCCGTATCTCTCATCTACTCGATCTTCCACAGCTTCGGATCAGGGATCGCGTCTGAAAAATATGGCATTCTGCTGCAGAACCGCGGGGCGGGCTTTACGCTGCAAGCCGGGCACCCCAATGAGCTGGGCGGTGGAAAACGCCCGATGCACACGATCATTCCCGGGATGCTGCAACAGGGCGGCCGGGTAGTGATGCCATTCGGCGTCATGGGCGGGGCCTACCAGCCGACCGGACACGCCAGATTCCTGTCCAATCTTGTCGATTTTGATTTGAGTCTTCAGGGCAGCATCGATGCGCCGCGCGCCTTTGCCGATGGTGGGGTACTGAAACTGGAACGCGGATATCCGCAAGCAGTAGCGCAACAATTGTCTGACATTGGCCACACTGTTTCAATTCCTGACACACCCCTCGGCGGTGCACAGGCGATCCGAATCTGTGAAAGCGGTGTTCTTGAGGGCGCAAGTGACCCCAGAAAAGACGGATGTGCGCTTGGGTATTAAGTTTCGGCGACCGGAAGGCGGCAGCTATGCGGTCATCAATTCAGATGAAAGTGCAGCGGATACGCGCCATCCTCGAACGGGCCGAACATGTCGGGAATATCGGGGTGCTCAACCGGCTCTCCGGACTGGTCGGCAACCAGATTTTGTTCTGAAACATAAGCAACATAGAAGGATTGGTCGTTTTCAGCCAGCAGGTGATAAAACGGCTGATCCTTTATCGGCCGACTGTCTTCAGGAATCGCCTGATACCATTCTTCCGTATTTGAGAACTCCGGATCCACGTCAAAAATCACCCCTCGAAAGGGATGTTTCTTATGGCGGACCACCTGGCCCAAGCCGTATTTGGCATTTGTCTTCAGCATTGTTTCAGCCCCCGGAGGTCTTACTACCTCTTTCCGAGCCAAAATGCCAATCATTGATCTGAAATTCAGGGAAACAGTCTGTGAACCTACTACTGACAGTGTTCGAAATCGTCGCTCCGGTATTTCTGCTTTCAGGGATTGGGTTTACCTGGGTCAGGCTGGGATTCGAGTACCGTTTGCAGTTCGTGACACGGTTTGCGATGACACTGGCCGTGCCAAGTCTGATCTTCGTCGCCTTGATGCAGACCGAAATTCCGGGCGGGGATCTGTCACGGTTCACGCTGGCCACCATTGCCGGGAATCTGGCACTTGCCGTGGTCTTCA
Source organism: Ruegeria sp. AB8 (assembly GCF_056542605.1). Lineage (NCBI taxonomy): Bacteria > Pseudomonadati > Pseudomonadota > Alphaproteobacteria > Rhodobacterales > Roseobacteraceae > Ruegeria > Ruegeria sp. AB8. The sequence goes on along the minus strand of NZ_JBQGAB010000002.1, from coordinate 146,168 downwards.
AAGTGACCGTGCATCTTTTAAAACTGGAGCAGCGCACGTATCTGTCGCCGCTCATTTTTGGGAATACCGGAAATCTTGGGCTGCCTCTGTGTATTTTTGCATTCGGGCAGGCGGGACTGGGCTATGCGGTGATCTTTCTTGCGGTCACGGCCCTGTTTTCATTCACTTACGGAATCTATCTGGTGGCCGGAAAAGGCGCGTTTGGCAAAGTCATACGCGAGCCAATGGTCTGGGCCACGCTGCTTGGCGCGCTGTTTTTGTGGCAAGGCTGGGAAACGCCCTTGTTTCTAACCAATACGCTTGAGTTGCTGGGGCAGATGGCGGTGCCCATGATGCTGATCACGCTCGGCGTCGCGATTGCACGTCTGACCACGGACAAGCTGGGGCAGGCAATCTGGCTGTCTGTTCTGAAGCTTGGCGTTTGCTTTGTTTTGGGCTGGACCGTTGCAGTGACGTTCGATCTTGGGGCCGTGGCATTCGGTGTGCTGGTCTTGCAAATGTGCACCCCGGTGGCAGTCACATCGTACCTTCTGGCCGAGCGGTTCAAGGCCGATTCAGACGCGGTTGCCGGAATGGTCATGGTCTCGACTCTTCTTTCCGTGGGGGCATTACCTGTCATTCTGGCTATTGTTCTGTAACGAAAGTGATTTCCTCAAACTACAATCTGCGCTAGAATGAACAAAAAAGGCACGAGGCACATGAGCAGAATTCTAGTTGTACTCCTTGGGGTGCTGCTTTTGGCATCCTGTGGGGGCGGTTCCAAGCAACCGCCCAGCAGATTGAATGACGCGTGCAGTATTGCGCGCGAAAGACCTGACTACATCAAGGCGTTCAAATCCACCGAACGGAAATGGGGGGTGCCCATTCACGTTCAGATGGCGACGATCTATCAGGAAAGCCGCTATCGTCACGATGCACGAACCCCGCACAAATACGCACTGGGAGTGATCCCGCTAGGCCGTCAGAGCAGCGCCTACGGCTTCAGCCAGGCCCTTGATGGCACGTGGGAGCAATATCAGCGCGAAACCGGAAAACGGCGCGCCAAGCGGGATCGCATTCGCGACGCGTCCGACTTCATCGGCTGGTACATGAACAAAAGCTACGAACGCAATGGCATCCACCCCAGCGACACACGCAACCAGTACCTGGCCTATCACGAAGGTCACGCCGGCTTTGCGCGTGGCACCTACAACGGCAAATCCTGGTTGCTCAACGTGGCCGATGATGTCGATGCGCGGGCGCGTCTTTATCAGGCCCAGCTGGCGTCCTGCCGAATCTGACACCATTGCGCAGGCCGAAAGTTACCCGGCCTGTCCTAATTTGGGCGTGAGAACAGACTCTGGTTCAAGCGTCCGTCTGTTTCCAATGCGCCCAGCAGGACCGTGGTCTGCCCCCCGGCATTGTCGTGAATCACCCATTTACGCAGCTCAATGGGATCGCCTGTAAACATCAGCTCGATCCGGCCTGCGTCGGGGTTTTTGGGGTCCTGCACAGTAACGATCGTGGCCGTTCCGTCAAACTCGTGCCCCACCACCATATTCGCCTCACCCAGATTTACATTTCGCTTCAGCACCAGTGACAACGGTGTCCGGTTCAGCGGGTATTGCTCGGGCGGCTGGTTTGATTTCGGATCAAAGATCATCACGGATCCGGAGCGCGCCAGAACGACGGCATCATTGGGGGGGTCATATTCGAACCGCATCTTGCCGGGGCGTTGAATCCAAAGCTTTCCGGTACTTAGCGATCCGTCATCGTTGACCTGAGTGAACGACGTCTGAACGGTTTTCATATCGTTCAGGTATTTTGAAATCTGCGACAATGGCAGTTTGTCTGCCGCCCAGGCCGCAGGCGCGGCCAGTGTCAAAGCAAGGGCAAAGGCTATCTGTTTCATGAGACACCAGATAAGCGCTTTGCTCTTGTTATTAAATATCCTACTGCTCGGGGACGAGGATTTCGCGTTTGCCGACGTGATTTGCTGACGAAACAACGCCTTCGTCTTCCATCTGCTCAACAAGCCGCGCGGCCTTGTTGTAGCCAATGGCAAGTTTTCGCTGAATGTACGAGGTCGAGCATTTGCGATCCTTGATTACAATCCCGACTGCCTGATCGTACAGGGCGTCCTCACCGTTGGTGTTTCCACCGGTATTCAGGCCCAGAACAGCATCGATATTGTCAGCGGTTTCCTCGGTCGGGCCATCGACTACCCCACTCATGTAGTCCGGTGGACCGAACTGTTTCAGGTGGTTGACGATTTCCTCGACCTCTTCGTCCGAAACGAACGGACCGTGGCAGCGGGTAATCTTGGCCCCACCCGCCATGTAGAGCATGTCGCCCTGCCCCAACAGTTGCTCAGCCCCCATTTCACCTAGGATGGTACGGCTGTCGACTTTCGAGGTCACCTGGAATGAAATCCGCGTCGGGAAGTTCGCCTTGATCGTACCGGTGATCACGTCGACCGACGGACGCTGCGTTGCCATAATCAGGTGAATACCCGAAGCCCGCGCCATCTGTGCCAGACGCTGAATGCAGGCTTCGATTTCCTTGCCCGCGACCATCATCAAATCGGCCATTTCGTCGACGATGACGACGATGTAGGGCATCGCCTCAGGTGCGAATTCTTCGGTCTCGAATGTGGGTTCGCCGGTGTCATCGTCAAACCCGGTCTGAACCGTGCGGCTGAACAGTTCGCCCTTGGCCAGCGCGTCCTTCACGCGGCCGTTGTAGCCCGCGATATTGCGCACGCCCATTTTGGACATCTTACGATAGCGGTCCTCCATCTCGCCCACGACCCATTTCAGAGCCACAACCGCCTTCTTTGGGTCGGTCACAACCGGGGACAGCAGATGCGGGATGCCGTCATAAACGGACAGCTCCAGCATCTTGGGGTCGATCATGATCAGGCGACATTCATCCGGCGTCAGCTTATACAGCAGCGACAGGATCATGGTGTTGATCGCCACTGACTTACCGGAGCCCGTGGTACCCGCGATCAGCAGGTGAGGCATCTTGGCCAGGTTCGCGACAACGGATTCCCCGCCGATATCCTTGCCCAGTGCCAAAGGCAGCGCGTGGTTGCCATCGCCAAAGTCCCGGCTGGCGAGGATTTCGCGCAGCACGACCATCTCGCGATTTTCGTTGGGCAGTTCGATACCGATCACAGAACGCCCCGGCAGGGTCGAAACCCGCGCCGACAAGGCGGACATGGACCGCGCGATATCGTCCGCCAGACCGATCACACGGCTTGCTTTCAGGCCCGGAGCCGGTTCAAGTTCGTACATGGTCACCACAGGGCCGGGGCGGACGCTGACGATCTCACCCTTGACGCCATAATCGTCCAGAACGTTTTCCAACATCCGCGCGTTTTCCTCCAGCGCCTCATCGCTCAGATGATGGCGCTGAATGCTGGCCGGATTGGACAGCAGACCCAGCGGCGGCAATTCGAAATCCGAATGCCGTTCCTCGAACGACAAGGTCGGCTGCGCTTCGGCCTGAGCACGACGCGACGGAGGCGGGCTGCGGCGCACAGGCTGTGCCACGACCGGTTTGCGAGGCTCGGCCACCGGGATTTTCATCGCCGTGCGCGGCTCTGGCACGAGTTCGGGTGCGTCCTCAAACACGTCGTCGCCGTCAAAATCGGGTTCCGGCTGAAAGCCCTGCATGTGATCGGGTTCAGGCACGTACGCGTTCGGCTCACGCGCCTGCCATTCGGGCGCCGCCCCTGAAGTCAACGGCGGTTCGGGTGGCAACCCGCCCGCAGTAATGGGTGGCTCAGGCGGCAATTCTCCGGCCCGCGCTGTGTTCAGGATCAGCGGGTCGGGCCCTCTGCCGCGGCCCTTGGTCAGCGGAAGGTTCGGATCGGGTTCGGGCGTCATCTCACCGGTGGCGACCCGGCGGCTGCGGACGGCTGCCGAAATTTTTGAACGGATACGATCCTCACCCGGCATTTCGTCGAAACCTGCAACCGGTTCAGGGTCGACAAGTTCGGGTTCCGGCATCGGTTCAGGTCGCCGGATCAACGCGGGCATCCGCGCCAGCAGGCCGGTTTTCTGCGGCCCGGGCTCGAATTCAAGCTCTTCGAATACCGGATCGGCAAAATCCATATCGTCCTGGAACACGAGGTCATCAGCCTCGATCCGGGCGGCCTTGCGATCTTCCCACCGCGCGCGGCGGTCACGCGCGGCCTGGGCCGTGGCAGATGCGCTGCGGCCAAGACCCTTCATCAGCATGTCGTAGGACAGAACAAGACCAAGCAGGAAAGCCCGGAACCCGCGCCGGACGTCGTCTTTGGTAAACCCAAGAACAAAAACGCCCAGCGCCAGCATCCCCACCGCCATCGCCAGCGACATCAGCTTGACCATGAAATGCGAGGAAATCGGCAACAATGTCAGCAACGCACCCATCACGGTATCGCCAAACAAACCGCCCAGACCATAGCTGTGGGTGGCGCGCCATGCGTCGCCCGGCACCAGAGTCGCTGCATAAACCGATACAACCGCGATCCAGATCGGCGCAAAGATCAGGCGCGCAACGGCGCGATCTTCGCCGAAGTGACCGGCAAAGCGGATGCCCCAGCCGATCAACACCAAAGCGATGCTCCAGCTTCCCCAGCCCACGATCATGAACAGAGGCGCAGCGATCGAGGCCCCGATACGGCCCATCCAGTTCTGCACCGGCGCGTCTGTCGATACCATCCAGTTCGGATCATCCGGCGTGTAGGACCAGATCATTGTCGCTGCCGCAAAACCCAGCAGGATCAGGGCGATCCCGATCAATTCCTTGCTGCGCCGCTCAATCGCGGCCTGCGTTGTGCTGTCCAGTAAAGGATCGCGGTTGCGCGCGTTCAATGATGCCATTTTGCCCTCGTACCTCACGAATAGATGCAGTCGCGAAGCGTGATCAGCCCGCGCTGCAACTCTGTTTTTGGGGCCACCATGGCGACCCGGATAAATTGCTCGCCCGGGTTCTGTCCCGGATCGCCTTGAGAAAGATATGCGCCTGGCAGGACACGCACCCCTGTCTCCTGCCACAGCTTCAACGCTGTTTCCTCGCCGTTTTCGACCGGCAGCCACAGGAAGAACCCGCCCTCAGGCGGCATATAGCCCTGCACGCCAGCGAACACCTCATCCGCAATGGCGTATTTATCCTGATAGAGTGCACGGTTCTCGGCCACATGCGCCTCATCCGCCCAGACTTTTGCAGCCGCAGCCTGCAACGGCGCGGGCAGAGGCGCGCCGGAATAGGCCCGCAGCTGCTTGACCCTTTTGATCGTCTCAGGGCCGCCTGCAATCAGTCCCGAACGCAGCCCGGCCAGATTGGATCGTTTGGACAGCGAATTGAACAGGACGATCCGCTCAGGATCCGCTCCCAGTTCCTGCGCCACGGTCAGAATACCTGTCGGAGCTTCGTCGCGGTAAATCTCGGAATAACATTCGTCGGCGAAGATGCGGAAATCGTATCTCTCGGCCAGACGGATCAGTTCAGCCCAATAGTCCCGCGACGCAACCGCGCCCTGCGGGTTGGCGGGCGAGCAGATATAGGCCACCGCAGTTCGGTTCAGCACGTCCTCGGGCAGACCGGCATAGTCCGGCAAGTGACCAGTGGCGGCCGTGGCCGGAACAAAAACCGGCTGCGCCCCGACCGAGATCGAGGCGACCATGTAGACCTGATAAAACGGGTTCGGGCATAGAACGATCGGCTGCTGGCCGTTCTTCTGCTCCGGGCACAGCGCCATAGCTGCGTTATACAGACCTTCGCGCGTGCCATTCAGGGCCATCACGTTGGTATCGGGATCAAGCGAAACACCATAACGACGTTCGATCCAATCGGTGATCGCACACCGCAGCGCGGGCGAACCTTCGTTCGGCGGATATCCCTGAAAATCAGCAGCGTTTTCGGCGATGATATCCGTCACCCACGCCGGGAAATCATGCATTGGCGTGCCGATAGTCATATGAATGACCTCACCGCCCGGCTGATGGTGATCCAACAGGGCGCGCAGACGCGGGAATGCATATGCCGGTAGGTCCGAAAACCGCTCGGGGAAATTCATAACAACTGCCTCAATGCCGGGATCGTTTTTGTCCCGATTTTTTGGCAGATTACAGGTCGCACCCCGCCTCGTCCAGACAAAGAGGTGCCGAATCAGGGGATTGTGGCATTCAGGCCAACGCGGATTCGGCCGCAGATCCCAGCCGTAACAGCGCTTCTTCCGAACCCGGATAGCCTAGCATCATCAATCCGCAACCGGGTGTTCCGGTAGGCAAAGTCAGAGAAGCCAAACCCATCAAATTGCCGATGCGTGTGTTGCGCAGGGCCAGCAGATTTTCAGTGACGTAGTAGTCATGGTCGGTCATCAGACGGTCCAGATTCGGCGGCAGAATGGGTGCCGTCGGGGCCAGAACCGCGTCAAACCCGGTGGTTGCGGCGTCCCATGCGCTGCGGCAGGCCTTGAGCCTGGACCAGGCCGCTACGTAGTCCGGGCCGGAATGCGCCTTGCCGATGCGGAATCGTTCCAGAATTTCCGGATACATGGCATCGGGGTTCGCTTCGATCACGTCACGCCACAGCCCATACGCTTCTGTCGTATAGACTACACTGGTCAGACCCATGGCGTCGTTCAGTTCAGGAACATCCAGCGGTACGATTTGCGCGCCGGCCTCCCGCAGTCGGTTCAGGGCTTCCTCAAGCGCCTTGCGCGGGCCGTCCCGCAAATCATCCCTGGCAACATTCTGCAGATCGGCAAACCGCCGCCCTTTCAGGCTGGCCCCCCGCAAGTCGGCGGGAGTGCCACCTTCCAACAACGCCAGCACGTGCGCAGCATCCTCGACCGAACGGGCCAGCGGCCCAACCGTGTCAAACCGCAGGCACAATGGCACAGTGCCCTCAAGACTGACGCGTCCGGCTGTTGTTTTCAGGCCCACCAGATTGTTCCAGGCCGACGGGATGCGTACCGACCCGCCGGTATCCGATCCGATCCCGCAAGCCGCCAGCCCCCATGCTACCGAAGCCGCCGCGCCCGAGGATGAGCCGCCGGGCACCGCCTCTTCATCGTCAATACAGGGCGGCGTACCGGTGATGGGATTCAGTCCTAGGCCGGAAAAGGCCAGCTCGCTCATATGTGTCTTGCCCAGACACACCGTTCCCATGGCGGTGGCGTTGCGCACGACCACGGCATCGGCATCCGGAACGCGACCTTTAAGCAGGGCCGTGCCTGCCTCGGTTGCGATGCCTGCCGTGTCAAACAGGTCTTTCCAGCTGATTGGCACACCGTCCAGCAAGGATCGGCGCAGCCCCAAGCCGGCTCGTTCCTTTGCGGCCTTGGCTTCGGCCCGGGCGCGGTCATGGGTAACGCGGGCATAAATACGATCACGATGCGGATGCGCGTCGATGGCCGCCAGATAGGTTTCGGTCAGATCCACAGGGTCGATCTGCCCCATTCCGATGCCGCGCCCCAGATCGCACGCGGTCATGGTCAGCCACTCCTGCATCCCTCACCTCCATTTATCTACGATGAGGGGACGGTAGCGACACGACCGCACATGGACAATCCCGAAAGGGCGCGCATATTGCGGGGCATGACTAAGGTTTCGGATATCCTGATCGTTGGCGGCGGCCTGAACGGCCCCGCACTGGCACTGGCACTGGCGCAGACCGGGCATTCTGTAACGGTAATCGACGCGCTGGCCGAGACCGTGCGCAAGGACGCCGCATTTGACGGCCGGGCCTACGCACTTGCGCTTGCTTCGCAAAGATTGCTGGCGGCGACCGGCGTCTGGAGCAGGGTTGCCGGGCATGCGCAACCGATGCTCGAGATCAAGGTCACCGACGGGCATGCCGGGGCCGGCCCGTCGCCCTTCTTCATGCATTTCGACCATGCCGAGATCGAAGAAGGCCCGATGGGCTACATGGTCGAAGACCGCCATCTGCGTCGCGCCTTTCTTGAGGCGATGGCCGAGGAAAAGGGCATAACGCAACTGAGCGGGAAAACAGTCGTAGCGCAGGAATGCGATGCAACGGGCGTGTCACTGACACTTGACGATGGCTCTGTTCTGACCGGCGGCCTGCTTGTCGGATGCGACGGGCGCCGAAGCGGCACTGCCGCGCGGGCGGGCATCAGGCGCACCGGCTGGGATTATGGGCAGACGGCGCTGGTCTGCGCCATCGAACATGACCTGCCCCATCACAGCATTGCCCACCAGTTCTTCATGCCGCCAGGTCCACTGGCTATTCTGCCGCTGACCGGCAATCGCAGCTCCATTGTCTGGAGTGAACGGACCGACACGGCCCGGCGCATCAACGCCCTGTCAGAAGCCGACTATCTGCAGGTCCTGCGCCCCCGGTTCGGGGATTTCCTGGGCGACATCCGTTTGCAGGGCGACCGGTTCACCTACCCGCTGAACCTGACCATCGCCAATTCCTTCATCGGCGAGCGGTTGGCGCTCGTTGGGGATGCCGCGCACGGCATGCACCCGATCGCGGGGCAAGGATTAAACGCCGGATTGCGTGATGTCGGCGCGCTGGCCGAGGTGCTGACGCTGGCCGGACGGCGGGGCGAGGATTTCAGCTCGGCTCTGGTGCTGGAACGCTATCAGGAGTGGCGGCGGTTCGATACAGCCGCATTGGCCATGGCGACGGATGTGTTCAATAAGCTGTTTTCCAACGACAACCCGCTGCTGCGGATCGGTCGCGACATCGGCATGGGCATCGTCGGCTCTATGCCCGGGTTGCGCCGGGGCTTTGTGCGCGAGGCCGCCGGGCTGACCGGAGACCTGCCAAAACTGCTGCAGGGGCGCGCGATCTAAAACGCCGCCGGGCACCCTGAGACGATCAGTCGAGTTCTCGTGCTTCATCCACGAGCATCACCGGGATGCCGTTGCGGATCGGAAAGGCGAGATTCGCGGCTTTCGACACAAGCTCCTGCTTTTCGGCATCATAATGCAGCGTCGTATGGGTTTGCGGGCAGATCAGCGCCTCGAGCATGCGGCGATCAAAAGTGGTGTCGGGTTCGCTCATTGCAGTTTTTCCTCGTTAGAGCCGCCGCGCAGGGCGAATTCGATCAGCGTCACAAGCGTTTCACGTCGGGTGCGTAGACAGGGCGCCTCGAGCAGAGCCTGTTTGTCCTCGGGGTCGAAATCCAGCAGCATCGACAGAGAGTTGACCAGCAACTCATCATCTGCGTCCTTCAACGTGTCCCAATCCGTCGACAGATGGCGTGAGGAAAAGAATCGCTCCAGCAGGTTCAGCAACCTTGTGCGATTGAACCCGTCATCCCGTTCCGCCTTGCCCAGATCGCGGTCAAACCCATCCCACGAGACCGAGCACCGTCGATAGGGCGTAAATGCATCCAGTTCGGATTTGACCCGAAACCGCGAAATCCCGGTCAGTGTGATCAGATATCGGCCATCTTCCGTTTCGGAAAACTGTGTCACCCGCCCGGCACATCCGATCTGGTGCAGCTTGCTTTCATCGCTTTGGCACGGATTCGGCTGAACCATGGCTATCAGCCGTTCCTGAGTCTTGAGCGCGTCGTCCAGCATCTGAAGATAACGCGGCTCAAAAATGTGCAGCGGCAGGCGCGAACGGGGCAACAGCAGCGCCCCGGGCAATGGAAAAACGGATACCGTTTCCGGCAGATCGGCGGGATGCATCATGTATCCGAGTGTAGCCCTGATCCGGAATTAGGCAAATATCATCGAGCTGAGCTTGCGCCGCCCGTTCAGAACCACAGGGTCATTTGGCTTGAGCGCGTCGAAAATCGTGAACAGCTGGATTTTGGCGGCTCCGTCGTTCCATTCGCGGTCCCGGCGGAACAGTTCCAACAATTGCGCCACCGCGTCCTCGACATCACCATTGGCATGCAGGGCCTGCGCCAGATCGAACCGGGCCTGATGGTTGCCGGGTTCGGCTTCGACGGCGGCGCTCAGCTCGGCCACCGGGCCTGCATCGGCTGCCTGTTTGGCCAGTTCCAGCTGGGCATGCGCGGCCTCAAGCTCGGCTGTGCCGGAGATTTCGGCCGGTGCCCCGTTCAGGATGGCTTCGGCCTGTTCCAGATCGCCAGACGCGATATGCGCACGCACCAAACCACCATAGGCTCCGGCATGGTTCGGATCTTCGCCCAGAATGGCGGCAAAGGTCTGCGCCGCATCGACGGCGGCCCCTTCAGCCAGCATTTCTTCGGCGGCCTGAACGGCATCATCCAACTGTCCGCCCGGGCTTTGGCCGCCGGCCGCTTCGATCACGCGGTCCACAAACGCCTTGACCTCGGAACCTGGCACCGCGCCCTGAAACCCGTCAACGGGCTGGCCCTGGAAAAACGCATAGACGGTCGGGATCGACTGAACGCGCATCTGCGAGGCGATCATCTGGGCCTCGTCCACATTGATCTTGACCATCTTCACCGCGCCCTTGGCGGCGGTCACGGCCTCTTCCAACTGGGGTCCTAGCGTCTTGCACGGCCCGCACCACGGTGCCCAGAAATCGACGATGACCGGAGTTTCCTGCGACGCTTCAACAACATCGGCCATGAACGTGGCCTCGGTTCCGTCCTTGATCAGATCGGTGACATCAGCGCCGGCTGCGGCGTTCAGAAGTTCCATGGCTTACACTCTCTCGTTCGAACTTGGCCTCTATATGCAACCACAAAGGGCAGAAACCAATAGTAGAGTTGCGGGTTCAAAGGTCGAAAGTCGCAAAGACAGGCGCATGGTCGCTGGGTTTCTCCCAACCGCGCGCTTCGCGCAGAACGCGGCTGGAATGACCCGCGTTCGATATATCGGGCGTCGCCCAGACATGATCCAGCCGCCGCCCCTTGTCCGCGGCATCCCAATCCCGCGCCCGATAGGACCACCAACTGAAAAGCTGGCCTTCGGGGATGTCCTTGCGTGTGACATCGACCCAACCGCCCGCATCCTGCGTTTCGGCCAGTTGCTCGACCTCGATGGGCGTGTGCGACACCACCTTGAGCAGTTGTTTGTGCGACCAGACATCATCTTCGCGCGGGGCGATGTTCAGATCACCGACCAGGATGGATTTTTCGGGTTTCTCCGAATGGAACCAGTCCCGCATATCCGTCAGGTAATCCAGTTTCTGACCGAATTTCTCGTTCACCTCACGGTCCGGCACATCGCCGCCTGCCGGGACATAGAAGTTGTGAATCACCACGCCGTTTTCCAGCCGCCCGGCGATATGGCGGGCATGACCCAGCCCGGCGAAATCCTTATCGCCCACCTCCTCCAGCGGAAGACGCGACAGGATGGCCACGCCGTTATACCCTTTCTGACCCCGCGCGATCAGATGGGTATAGCCCAACTCGGCGAACCCTTCGGTCGGGATTTTTTCGACCGGTGACTTGCACTCTTGCAGACACAGAACGTCGGGGGCCTCTTCCCGCAGCAATTTCAACACGATAGGTTCGCGCAGCCGGACCGAGTTGATGTTCCATGTGGCAATTGTGAAGGGCATGCAGAAGGTCTCCTGTATCGCGGTTGGTGCAACCTAACGCCCCGGTGGTCAGGGTGCCATGAGAAAAAGAACCCGCATGGAATTTGATGTGAGGCGCTCGTTTTCTTCATCGCTTTGTCGAGTTCGCCATTTTCTTGTGACTTCCTGCCAACAGGCTTGCCCGCTGCATGTCGCGGTCACAGGTGTGCATCGGATGAATGAGGCCACACCATGATTGAACACGAACCGCAGCCTGCAGCGTACTACGATCAGAACGGCATCTGGACGCTGGACCCCACGATCGCAGACCACCAGGTGTGCGATGCCTTTGCCGAAGGTGTGAGCGATCTCGTGCAGTTGCTGGACGACAACAAACCGATGTTGTCACGGGACGTTTACGCCCGGCTTTTCGCATCACTGCTGACAATGTCCAGATTGCTCGGAGAGTATGAAGACCGCTGGAAAGACAACTGACTTACATAATGCCAGCGCGCAACCACACGGCCGGAGCGCCGAAATTCACACGTAAACCTTCGGTTGCAATAAAAAAGCCGGGCCCGGAGGCCCGGCAGTCCAACAGGGAGGTACATGTCATGACCCGGACATGCGCGGGATACGATCACCTTAAATATGTTTACAGAGTATCACTTTGATCCACCTCAATCCACACCCAGTTACGAAACGAGTCTATAGCCACCCGATTCTGTGACCAAAAGGCGCGCATTGGACGGGTCGGGCTCGATCTTCTGGCGCAGGCGATAGATATGAGTTTCCAGCGTGTGGGTTGTGACACCTGCATTGTAGCCCCAGACCTCGTGCAGCAGGACATCGCGGGCAACAACGCCGTCGGTGGACCGGTACAGGAACTTGAGAATATTGGTTTCTTTCTCGGTCAGGCGAATTTTGCGATCCTCTTCGGTGATCAGCATCTTCATCGCCGGTTTGAAAGTGTAGGGGCCCAGGACGAACACCGCATCTTCAGATTGCTCGTGCTGGCGCAGCTGGGCACGGATGCGAGCCAGAAGAACCGGAAATTTGAACGGTTTCGAGACGTAATCATTTGCGCCGGCGTCCAGACCCAGGATGGTGTCGGCGTCGCTGTCATGGCCAGTCAGCATCAGAATCGGGCTTTTTACACCTTGTTTACGCATCAGGCGGCATAGTTCGCGCCCGTCGGTGTCAGGAAGGCCAACATCAAGAATCACCAGATCGTAGATCGCCTCGCGGGCGCGCTCCATGGCTGACGACCCGTCGGATGCTTCGAAGACATCAAAATCCTCGGTCATCACAAGCTGCTCACTCAGAGCTTCGCGCAGATCCTCGTCATCATCCACAAGCAGAATTTTCTTGAGCTGAGCCATGTTCCCGTCCTCCTATGCCTTTTGCATCACTTGCGTGTGGAATATGCAATCAACAAGATTTGCTGCAACTGTCTCACGACCTCGTGTCTGACGTATAGGAAATGTTTCACATTTTCCGCGGATCAGGCTACCTGATGGACGAAACGTTATAGGATAACGCGAATGAGTCTCATTCCAGACATCTCGGAATTGCTGGCACGGGCGCGGGCTGATCTGCGCATGGGCCTGCCTGTAGTCCTGACAGATGACAGCGGGCTTAGCGTGTTGGCCGTAGCATCCGAAACACTCAGCGCGCAAAGGCTTGCCGATCTCAGGGGTCTTGGCAGCGACCCGGTTGTCACGATCACCGGACGGCGGGCGGAAACGCTCAAGGCGCGGGCCTATGACGGCGATCTGGCGCGCGTGATCCTTCCGGCGGATGCGGATATTGGATGGGTGCAGGCCGTCGCCGATCCGTCAGACGATCTGAACGCACCGATGAAAGGCCCCCTGATGTCCGAGCGTCAGGGACATGCCAATCTGCATCGGATCGCGATTGCGCTGACGAAATCCGCGCGTTTGTTACCTTCCGCTGTTGTCACCGCAATCGAAGACGGCCGCGCCTTTGCGGCGGCACATGGACTGACCTGCATTGATCATACGCGCGCGGCACCTCATCTGGCTGACCGCAGCGCCTTGCACGAAGTCGTTGCGGCGCGCCTGCCCATGGAAGTGTCCGAGGCAGGCCGTTTGCACATTTTCCGTCCCGAAGATGGTGGAGAAGAGCATTATGCCATCGAGATCGGACGCCCGGATCGGAGCAAGCCGGTTCTGGCCAGATTGCACTCGGCGTGTTTTACAGGCGATCTGATGGGCAGCCTGAAATGCGACTGCGGCCCGCAGCTTCGCGGGGCCCTGGCCCAGATGGGCACGGAAGGTGCCGGCGTCCTGCTGTATCTCAATCAGGAGGGTCGCGGCATCGGGCTGGCCAACAAGATGCGTGCTTATTTCCTGCAGGATCAAGGATTTGACACGGTCGAGGCCAATCACCGCCTGGGCTTTGAAGATGACGAGAGGGATTTTCGCCTGGGGTCGGATATCCTGAAATCCCTTGGTTTTAATGCAGTCCGCCTGCTGACCAACAACCCGGCAAAGATTGCGATGATGGAGAAAACAGGAATCGCCGTAACCGAACGGGTGCCGCTGCAAGTTGGCGAAACGGCGCATAATCGGGGGTATCTGGCGACAAAGGCGGCAAAGTCGGGCCATCTGCTGTGACACCAAATGATCTTGTGCTGACGCCGCGCGGTGTCCGGTTTCTGGGTCGGGTCTTCCCCTGCGCCATCGGCAAAGGCGGGATCAGCGCGGACAAGCGCGAAGGCGACGGCGCAACACCGGTTGGAACGCACCGGATTGTGGCCATGCTGTACCGGCCGGACCGCATCTGTCGGCCCGTGCCATGGGCGCTTCCGATCGGTCCGGGGGATCTTTGGTCTGACGACATCCAGGATGCGGGTTATAACCATCTGGTACGGGCGCCTTACGCCCACAGCCACGAGAAACTGCGCAGATCAGACCCTTTGTACGATCTTGTGCTCGTCGTTGACTGGAACTGGCCTGACGCGATTCCAGGGCGCGGCTCGGCCATCTTTATTCATCAATGGCGGCGACAGGGGTTTCCCACCGAAGGCTGCGTGGCCTTTCGCCGGGACCATCTGAAATGGATTGCCAGGCGTGTCGCCCAAGGCACGCGATTGATTATCCCTGCGGCCTGACCCGCTCGCCAAAAATTGCCGAACCGACGCGAACATGCGTTGCACCCAGCGCGATGGCTTTCTCGAAATCCCCGCTCATGCCCATGGACAACCCGGACAAGCCGTTTCGTGCTGCGATCTTTGCCAGCAGGGCGAAGTGCAGCGAAGGCTCCTCCTCTATCGGGGGAATGCACATCAATCCCTGAATTGGCAGGTCGAGGTCACGGCATTCGGCAACAAACGCATCCGAATCTGAAGGCATGATTCCGGCCTTCTGCTCCTCTTCCCCGGTATTCACCTGAATGAAAAGGTCAGGGCAATGGCCCTGTTCCTGCGCCAGACGCGCCAGTGTCTTGGCAAGTTTGGGGCGGTCAACCGAGTGGATCGCGTTGCACAGTTCCATCGCCAGACGTGCTTTGTTGGTTTGCAGCGGGCCGATCAGATGCAGGTCAATGCCGTCGTACCGCTCTTTGAAGGCGGGCCATTTTCCTGCTGCTTCCTGCACCCGGTTTTCACCGAAACACCGATGGCCCTGATCCAGCACCGCCTGAACCCGTTCATCGGGCTGAACCTTGGAAACGGCGATCAGCTTTACCGCGCCAGCGGGCCGTCCATTGGCAATTTCCGCCTTGGCGATACGGTCAGTGATTTCCTGCAGCGACATGGGGTTCCTCAATCTGCCTACCTGCGCAGACAAACACCAAGTCGGCACAAAAGAAAAGGGCAGGTCTTTCGACCTGCCCTCAAACCTTGCGGTTTCAGATCAACTTAGAAGTTGAACTGAGCACCGAAGTCAGCACGGATGGTGCTGCTTCCGCCGCCCGGCTTCGAGCTGCCTACACCACCGCGCAGCGATGCACCGCCGCCCAGGTCGTAGATAGCGCCGATACCATACTGACGGGTGTCGTTGCTTGCCGAACCGTCACCGTATGCTGCGGTCAGGGTGGTTGCTGCGCCAACGTTGAACGCCAGCGACAGACCGTATGCGGTGCCGTCGGTGCCGCTTACGCGGGTTTTATCGTCAGCAACAAACAGGGTGCCCGAGAAGTCGCCCCATTCGCCACCCAGGGTCAGAACAGCCAGGCTAGGCTTGCTGCCACCGCCCGAAACGTCGGTCTGACCGTAAGCAACAGCGGCAGTGATGTTGCCGAAGCTGTAGGTCGCGCTGACGTCCCAACGGTCGCCAGAACCGGAAACGGTTGTCAGAGCCGGGCCACCTGCGACGGTACCGATTGTGGTGGTCACAGTGTCAACCTGGTCGTACGACGCGCCGAAGGCGAAATCACCAACTGCGTACTGGAAGAACACAGCGTTTGCGCCCGAACCGGTCGAGGAGTACGACAGGAAGCTGTAGTCAACGCCCGAGTACTGACCGATGAACGATTCCAGGCCAGGCTCGTTACCGTAGTAGTTTGCCAAGTTGTCGAACGAACCCGATACGTTGCCGGCGTCAACACGCAGACCACCGTAGATGACCGAGAAACGTGCGCCGTTCAGGCCAGCCGAGTTGGCTTCGCCGGTTGCCGCGTTTTCGTCAGCCTGCAGACGAACACGACCCGAGAACTCTACGCCACCGTCGGTTTCAACGTTTGCGTCGATGTTCAGACGGAAGCGCGATACCAGGATGGTGTCCGAGCCCTGAACCGATGCAGTCAGGGTTGTGGTGGTGACAGCACCACCGGTTGTCACGGAGCGGACAACGGCGGAGGTCGAGAAGCTACGGTCTTCCTGGTAGCCGATACCAAAACGGCCGTAACCGCTGAAGCGAACATCAGCCGCTGCAACGCTTGCGGTTGCAATCAGAGCGGTCGATGCGAAGAGAACTTTTTTCATCTTGTTTCCCTCGGTTTCAAAAGTTTTTCTACTCGACATATGCCTCAGCACATGTCTCAGCACGGACACCGTTTCGCTCTTTTTGCCCCCTTCGCGCAAGCTTACCTTAATTGCGTCGCCTGCATTGGCCCCGGATTGGTGCAAGGATGCCACAGTCGATTTCCACCCCCGGAACCCGCATTCTGCGCCAATATAAGAAAAGAATAGGCTTGTTGCTGCACTGCGCCTTGTCTAGGAGTATCAACCAACAACGCAAAACCAATGAAGCAGGACCTGTCGACGATGCGCCTGAAAACGATTCTGGGTTTGATAATACTGACCGCCGCTGTCGCCGCCTGCGGGCGCAGCCAGCCATTGCCGGGGGATGCACGCTCGTTGACTGTCGATGGCTCTTCGACAGACGAACGCGAACTCAGCGATCCGGGCCGTACAACGATCTGGGATGTCTTCGGACCGAACAACTCCGAGCAGGTCACAAATGTGAACCGCTATTTGTGGCGCGCTTCGCTGGATGTGCTGAATTTCCTTCCAGTACAGGAAGTTGACCCGTTTACCGGTGTGATCGTGACCGGCTATGGCAAGCCACCGGGTGGCGGGCGCTCGTACCGGGCGACGGTCCATATCAGTGACCCGGCGCTGGCGGCGCGCTCGTTGACTGTCTCGCTGCAAACCAGTGGCGGCGCTCCGGTCAGTGCCGCAACCACCCGCGCGGTCGAGGATGCAATCCTGTCCCGCGCACGCCAGCTACGCATTGCGGACAACAAGTTCTAGCCACCCGCCGCAAATCGCAATATTACCACGCCGGGTTCATGCCCGGCGTTTTCATTCACGAAGGACCGCACCATGTCGCGCTACTCGGCCAACGAAATCGAAGCAAAATGGCAGGAGGCCTGGGACAGGGCCGGGATCTTCACCGCCGACCACAAGGCGGACAAGCCGAAATATTACGTGCTTGAGATGTTCCCCTACCCGTCCGGCCGAATCCATATGGGGCATGTGCGCAACTACACGATGGGCGACGTGATCGCGCGGCATAAACTGGCGACCGGCCACAACGTGCTGCACCCGATGGGCTGGGATGCGTTCGGGATGCCAGCGGAAAACGCCGCGATGGCGATTGGTGGCCACCCGAAAGACTGGACTTACGGAAACATCGCCGACATGCGCGGGCAGATGAAACCGCTGGGCCTGTCGATCGACTGGTCTCGCGAGTTCGCTACCTGTGACCCCGAATATTACGGCCAGCAGCAGGCCTTGTTCCTGGACATGCTCGAAGCCGGGCTGGTGTATCGCAAAAACGCCGTGGTGAACTGGGATCCGGTCGACATGACCGTGCTGGCCAACGAACAGGTGGAAAACGGGCGCGGTTGGCGGTCCGGAGCGCTGGTGGAACGTCGCGAACTGACCCAGTGGTTCTTCAAAATTTCGGACTATTCCGAGGAACTGCTCGACGCGCTGGACACTCTGGATAACTGGCCCGCCAAGGTACGCCTGATGCAGGAAAACTGGATTGGCAAGTCGCGCGGCCTGCAATTCGGCTTTGAACGCACAGATGGCGGCGAGCCGATCACCGTCTATACGACCCGGCCCGACACGCTGCTGGGCGCGTCCTTTGTTGGTATCTCGCCGGATCACCCGATTGCCAAGCAGCTTGAGGCAGAAAGTTCCGAAGTTGCTGAATTTGTTGCCGAATGCCGCAAAGGCGGCACGACCGAAGAGGCGATTGAGACCGCCGAGAAGCTGGGTTATGACACTGGCATTCGCGTCAAACACCCGCTGGACCCGAATTGGGAACTTCCTGTCTGGATCGCCAACTTCATCCTGATGGATTACGGCACTGGCGCGATCTTTGCCTGCCCGGCGCATGACCAGCGCGACCTCGATTTCTGCCGCAAATATGGCCTGCCCGTGGTGGACACCTTCTTTGCACTGGATGACGACACGCCGGTCGACAAGATTGCTTTTGTCCCGCCCAAAACCGAAAAGGTTCGCTGGGTAAATCACTTCGCGGGCCTGACCGAGGCGACGGGTGACGAGGCGATCGACGCCACCGTCGATTTTGCCGAAAAGGCCGGCTGGGGCGAAGGCGTCACCAAATACCGCCTGCGCGACTGGGGTTTGAGCCGCCAGCGCTATTGGGGCTGCCCGATTCCCGTTGTTCATTGTGACAGCTGCGGCGTGATACCTGAGAAAAAAGAAAACCTGCCGGTTCGCCTGCCTGACGATGTCACGTTCGACAAACCCGGCAACCCGCTGGACCGTCACCCGACCTGGCGTGACTGCGCCTGCCCAAAATGCGGATCCCCGGCAAAACGCGAGACCGACACGATGGACACCTTTGTCGATTCGTCGTGGTATTTCGCCCGTTTCACCGCCCCGCGTGCAGAAACGCCAACGGATTTGGCGGAAGCCGAATACTGGATGAATGTTGATCAGTATATCGGCGGCATCGAGCATGCGATTCTGCACCTGCTCTATTCCCGATTCTTCGCACGTGCGATGAACATCACGGGCCACTTGCCGAAAAAAGCCATCGAGCCGTTTGATGCCCTATTCACCCAAGGCATGGTGACGCACGAAATCTACCAGACCCGCGACGCCAATGGCCGCCCAGTCTATCACCTGCCCGAGGATGTGACCGACGGCAAACTGGCCGACGGCACCGAGGTTGAGATCATCCCCTCGGCCAAGATGTCAAAATCCAAGAAAAACGTGGTCGATCCGGTCAGCATCATTTCTGCCTTCGGTGCCGACACAGCCCGCTGGTTCGTGCTGTCCGATTCGCCACCCGAACGGGATGTGGAATGGACCGCGGCCGGGGCCGAAGCGGCCTATAAACACCTCAATCGCGTGTGGAACCTTTGCGACAAGATCGGTGCCATGGACCCGGACGCAAAAGGCGAAGGTGATGAGGACCTGCTGCGCGAGATGCATAAAACCATCCGCGATGTGTCGCTGGGTGTCGAAAGCTTCGGCTTCAACGCGGCCATCGCCAAGCTTTATGCCTTCACAAACACGCTGGCCAAATCAAAGGCAGGGGCTTCGGCCCAGAAGCAGGCAATCAAAACGCTGGCACAGCTTATGTCGCCGATGACACCGCATCTGGCCGAAGATATCTGGGCGCATCAGGGCGGAGAAGGTCTGGTGGCAGTCGCACCATGGCCCGTCGCAGATGAGACGATGCTGATCGACGACACGGTCACGTTGCCGATTCAGATCAACGGCAAGCGCCGCGCGGAAATCAGCGTGTCCAAGGATTTGGCGAAGGACGAGGTTGAAAAAGTCGCGCTCAGCACCGAAGCTGTGCAAAAGGCGCTGAACGGTGCAGCGCCGAAGAAAGTGATCGTAGTACCGGGCCGGATCGTGAATGTCGTTGTTTGATCGCAAATCGTGGCGGATGCTGCCGCTTGCAGCTGCTCTGTTTGTTGCCGCTTGCGGTTTCCAGCCGGTTTATGCCCCCGGCGGTTCAGGCGAAGCGCTCTACGGGAAGGTTGTCGTGTCTGCCCCGAATGACGTCGACAGCTACCTGTTGGTTCAGAACCTAGAACAGCGTCTGGGGCGCAGCGCGGAACAGGTTGAAGATTACGACCTGAATGTTCAGGTCGCGACCACGACTCTGGCAGCGGCCATCACTACGACCAACGAAATCAACCGCCTGACCATTAATGGCCGGGCCAACTTTACGCTTGTGTCGAAAGCCACAGGGCAGGTGGTTGCATCAGGCTCAGAAACCAATTTCGTGGCCTATTCGGCTGCCGGTTCAACCGTCTCGACCCTGGCCGGGGAACGCGCGGCCAAGGAACGTCTGATGGTGATGCTTTCGGATCAGATCGTCAATCGCCTGTACGCCACCACAGGTCCGGCCACATGAAGCTCAGCCCGCGCGAGGCCGAGGGGTATTTTACCAGGCCCGACGCGGACAAGGCCGCGCTGCTGATCTACGGCGCGGATGCGATGCGTGTTGCGCTGAAACGGCAGCAGGTTCTGGCGGCCCTTCTGGGCCCGGCCGCCGAGGAAGAGATGCGGCTGACCCGAATCCCGGGATCGGAATTGCGCGGCGATCCGGCGTTGCTGCTGGATGCGATCAAGGCGGTTGGGTTTTTTCCCGGCCCCCGGGCCGCGTTTGTCGAGGATGCGACGGAGACCGCAGCGCCTGCGATTCTGTCAGCGCTGGAAGACTGGGCGCTTGGCGACGCGCAGATCGTCGTGACCGCCGGTCAGCTCAAACCAAGTTCGAAAATCCGCAAGGCGTTCGAAACCCATCCGGCGGCCTATGCCGTGGGTATCTACGACGATCCGCCTTCCCGGGCCGAGGTTGAACGGATTCTGTCCGAAGCAGGCCTTCACAATATCCCCCGAGACACGATGTCGGCGCTGGCTGAACTGGCGGTTGCGCTCAGCCCAGGGGATTTCACCCAGACCGTTGAAAAGATTTCATTATACAAGCGCGGCGACCCTTCTGAGCTGACCATCGAAGATGTCGAATCTTGCGCGCCGCGCTCGACCGAAGCGGCGTTGGACGATGTCCTGAATGTGGTTGCCGAAGGACGAACGGCCGAAATCGGGCCATTGCTTCGCCGTTTGCAGGCGCAGGGCACAAATGCAGTCACCTTGTGCATCGGGGCAACCCGGCATTTTCGCACGCTTTATGCCTGCGCTTCAGATCCGGGCGGTGCAGCGCAGGGTATCGGCAAGCTGCGTCCGCCTGTTTACGGCAAGCGCCGCGACCGGATTTTGCGACAGGCACAGGGTTGGGGTGCGCAAAAGCTGCAAACCGCGCTGACGGTGCTGACCGATACGGACCTTTCCCTGCGATCAGCCGGTCAGACCGCACCCGCGCTGGCACTGGTCGAACGGGCGATGATCCGTCTGGCCATGCTGGCCCGGTCGCGCTAGTTCACCCTGCCCGTTCCAGGCATTCCGCCGCCGATCTGCCTGCCCATCGCCCGGTCGCCAGACATGCAGTCAACAGATACCCGCCGGTCGGAGCCTCCCAGTCCAGCATCTCGCCCGCACAGAATACGCCGGGCATGACGCTGAGCATCAACCCGTCGTCCAAAGCCGCGCGGACAACACCACCTGCGGTCGAGATCGCCTCGTCCATCGGGCGCAATTCCGCGCCACGCACGGGCAAAGCCTTGAGCATTTCGATCGTCTGTTTTGGCGTAAGTGACTGCCCCGCCGTCATTTCGTGAAACAATGCGACTTTCTGCGGCGGCAATCGCAAACTCTTTTTCAACCACTGAGACAGCGTTGTCTTGGTTTTTTTGTCCGAGAACCGGCGGTGCAGCACATCCTCTGCCAGATCGGGCAAGAGATCGACCTGCAATTCCGCGCCGTCGCGCAACGCCGGGGTCAAGGCATACAACCCGCCCCCTTCCAGCCCCGTCGCCGAAAGGGTCGCCTCTCCTCGAGACCGCAGATCACCGGCGCGCCATTCAACTGATTTAAGCGGCGCGCCGAAATGCGGCTGCATATGCGGGCTCCAGGAAACAGAAAGGGCCGAGTTCGATGGGGCGAACGGGGCCAGAGGCACGCCTTTCTTCGCAAGATGCGTCACCCAGGCACCGTCCGATCCCAGTCGCGCCCAACTGGCCCCGCCCAGTGCCAGCACCGTGGCGTCACTGGACAGGCTTTGACGACCATCGGGTGTCTCAAACAGCAGTTTCTGTCCTTCCCAACCCAGCCAGCGCCAGCGCGTTCTTATCTGCACCCCGGACGTATCCAGTCGCCTTAACCAGGACCGCAACAAAGGCGATGCTTTCATCGCCTTCGGAAACACGCGACCAGTCGAGCCGGTAAACACTTCTTGCCCCAGATCGCGCGCCCATTCCTGCGCGGCCTGCGCATCGAACCCCGCGATCATCGGGCGCAACCAGTCAGCCGCGCTGCCATAGGACCGGATCAGTGTGTCAAAGGGCTCATCCTTGGTCAGGTTCAATCCGGACTTGCCTGCCATCAGGAATTTGCGCGCAACGGATGGTTTGGCCTCAAGCACCAGCACGTTATGGCCGGCACGGGCCAATTGCTCTGCCGCCATCAGACCCGCCGGACCTGCTCCGATCACCACAGCCTGCGCCATCATTGCCCTCTTGTCATGTGCTTCAGACGGCGCGACTCTGCCATACCATGGCGACAACCGATCCGATCTGCCCGCTTTGCGACCGCCCGATCCCGGAAGGGAGCGGCAGCGTGCACCATCTGATCCCAAAACTCAAAGGTGGCAAGGGCGGACCCACCGTTTTGCTGCACCAGATCTGCCACAAAGAAGTTCACGCCACGCTGACCGAAGCCGAACTCGCGCGCAGTTACAGTACGGTCGAAGCCCTGCGCGCCCATCCCCGGCTTGAGAAGTTTCTGATCTGGGTGCGAAAGCGACCACCCGGCTTCCGTTCCAGGGTTCCGGGCAAGCGGCGCGGGCGCTGACTATGCAGGCAACCATCGATCCCCGGCGGCATCGCTGACTGCGGCACCCAGCCCTTCTATTTCCAGCCCCCGGTAATCCGGCACCGGCGAGAATTGCGCATCCGGGACATGCTGAAACTCCAACGTGGTATAGGGGCGTTTCCAAAGCCATTCGCGGTTCTGGACGGCCCAAAGATCACCACTTGGCGGCACGTCTTTCGTAAAAGCGTAAAAGTGCAGATCAAATCCATAAAGCGCGACATCCTGCATCGACAACAACCGCATGCCCTGGCCACTGCAGAACTGGTCTTCGGACGCAAGGTCACCCGTCCGCAGCGTTACCTGTCCGATACGGGCCCGCGCAAAGGGGTCTTCTGGATCGGCGGCCCCGTCCGGGCGGTTGCCGTCAAAATCATGCTGCAGCAATTCGATCACAAAGCCGTCCGGATCGCTCAGATGTGCCATATATCCGATATCCAGGAACTGCCTTGGCGCGCTGACATCGACGCCCATTCGGCGCAGATGGGCGGCGGCCAGATCAACGTCGGGCACAGTGATCCCGATCTTCCAGTATCGCTGACCCCGGTCGTGCCGATAGCCACCACCTCCGGGCATAAGCAACAGATCCGCATCCTGACCTGCATAACCGACCCGCCGGTTCGGACCTTCCCACCGCACGGACATTCCAAACGCATCGCGGTAAAACCCCGCAAGAGCATCCGGGTCGTCAACACGCAGGCGCAGGGCGGACAACCTCATCGGCACATCCTTGCGATCCCGGCGGCGATTTCGGGATTGGCCGCAAGGCTGTCGGCTGCCAGATCACGGGCAGTGGTCATCAGATGGTCCGGCTCGACGATCCTGTCGACCAGACCAAAAGCATAAGCCTCTTGCGCGGAAATTTTCTGACCACACATCAGGATCAGCCTTGTCCGCGCAGCTCCGATCAACGCCGTCATGCGTTTGGCATCGGATGGCTGTGGCAGAAAGCCCAGCTTCATGACCGGATAAAAGACCTTCGCCGTCGGCACTGCAATGCGGATATCGCAAGCCAGGGCCATGCCGTTCGCGCCCCCTGCCAGAGTTCCGTTCAGCGCGGCGATGGTCAGGCAGGGCAATGCGGCAATTGCGCCCGAAAGGCGCTCCCACACATCCGAAGTTGCCAGACCCGCCCGGGCCTCGTCCAGATCCGCGCCCGCGCTGAACACCTTGCCGGCGCCGGTCAAGACCAATGCGCGGGCCTGTGTTGCACTTTCGGCGATCTCGGCCAGACGCGCCAGCATGTCCCCGGTAAGCGCGTTAGCCTTTCCGGGGTTGTTGATGGTGACGGTCCACAACCCGTCGGCCTTATCCAGTTCAATCACGTCAGCCCGACCCTTTTGCGGATGTCTTCCTGCCTCAGCGAGATTTCCGTCCCAAGAAACTCATCCGCATCCGGCGTGCACATCCACAACAGGGCCCGTGCAGGCCAGTCGGCCGGAATATGATCGCTCCAGTCCAGCTGACTGACGGCGTTGATACCACTGGCCTTGATCACCCGCTGCATGTCCGTCGCAACCGTTCCCGGAGACAGCCCCATCGCGCGAATACCGTGATGGGCCTCTTCCAGATGCAGGCACTCGGTCATCATCTTGGCTCCGGCCTTGGACGCGCAGTAGTGGCTCCAGGCTTCGACCGGGTTGGAAGCCGCGCCCGAGGATATTGTCAGAACCGTACCACCGCCCGCCGCGCGCATGATGGGCAGCGCCGCACGCATCCCGTAGAACACGCCCTTGAGGTTGATATCGATCGCCTGGCTCCAGGCCACGGGATCGGCATTGGACAGATGAAAGATCGGCTCGATGACACCGGCATTGCCGATCAGAACATCCAGGCCGCCAAACCGGTCCACGCAATCGGCCAAGACCTGTTCCACCTGTGCAAAGTCGCTGACATCGCAGCTAAGCGCGATGGCATTGTCACCCAGCGCCGAGGCCAAAGCCTCGATCTGGTCGCGGCTGCGCGCCACCAATGCAACATTGGCGCCGGCTGCGGCAAATACGCGCCCTGCCTCGGCGCCGATACCCCGGCTGGCACCGGTTATCAGTACAGTTTTCCCTTGCATCGGAATACTCTGCCCCCATTAAAATCATATCTGGGGACTCTGTAACGCGCGCAAGGGGAATTGGTCCAGCCCTGCCCCCTTGACGCCCGCCGCCGCAGGCACGACGATATGCGCAAAAATTCATCGAGAAGGGTAATCCTATGTCGCATTTCCTTCGCCGCAGTTGCGGCGCTGTTCTGGCTTATGCCGTTGTCAGCCAGGGGGCGCTGGCCGACGTAACAGCCAGCGACGTCTGGGCCGACTGGCAGGCTTACTTCACGCAAATGGGTTATACCGTAAACGGCGAACAGTCGGTGTCGGGTGCCGTGACCACCATCTCGGACATGACGCTTGCAATGGCCTTGCCCGAAGAAGAAGGGCAGTTCGTGATCAAGGTCCCGGAAATGACGCTGGGCGACAACGGCGATGGCACCGTCAGCATCGGCTTTCCCGATTCCTTTCCCATGAGCGTCACCGGCAATGCCGAAGGCGAGGAATTCTCTGCCGATGTGGTCTACGCCCTGGATGGGTTGGACATGGTTGTTTCCGGCACGCCGGACGACATGACCTATACCTACACGGCCAACTCCATGGCCGTCTCGCTGGACAACATTCAGGTTGACGGCCAGCCCGTGCCCCGGGAAATTCTGGACGCCAGCATGACGATGACCGGCCTGACCGGCAGTTCGCAGATGCGAATCCGCGACGGGCGCGACATCAAACAGTCCTTTGCTGTGACCGCCCTGACGTACGGGCTTGCCTTTGACGATCCCGAAAGCGGTGAAACCGGCAAAATCGACGGCAAGCTGGACCAGCTTGTCATGGACAGCGACAGCGTGATACCGGCCGACTTCAACATGTCGGACCCGGCGGCGCTGTACGAGGCCGGTTTCGCCTTTTCGGGCAGGTTCACCTATGCATCTGGCCAGACCAATATCGCCGGCACGAGCAAGGGCGAAGCCTTTTCCATGAGCAGCCAGTCCGAAGGCGGCCAGTTCGGCGCCAGCCTTGACGCACAGCGGATTGCCTACGACATCAACCAAAACAGCACCAGGCTGGCCGTCACCACCGCCGATTTGCCGTTCCCGATCGAAATCGCGATGACCAATGCCGGGCTGAAATTCGAACTGCCGGTTCAGCAATCGGAAGAGATCCAGCCCTTTGCCTTTGGGTTGAACCTGACCGACTTCACCATGTCCGATGTTTTGTGGAGCATCTTCGACCCTACAGGCGCACTGCCCCGCGACCCGGCGACCATCGCGCTGAATAGCACCGGAACGGCGAAGGTGCTGATGAATATCTTCGATCCCGAAGTGGCAGAAGATCTGACCGGCGAAGCACCGGGCGAGTTGCACTCGCTGAAAATCACCGAGCTTCTGGTTTCATTGGTGGGTGCCCGCCTGACCGGTGACGGTGACTTCACGTTCGACAATACCAACACCCAGCAACCTGGCGGCATGCCGGTTCCCGCTGGCGAAGCGAATCTGCAGCTTGTCGGGGCGAACGCCCTGATCGACAAGCTGATCGGCATGGGAGTGATTTCGGACAACGACGCGCTGGGTGCCCGGATGATGATGGGGCTGATGGCCGTACCGGGTGACGCGCCGGACACGCTGAACTCGACTATCAAGTTCACCGAAGACGGTCAGATTCTGGCGAACGGCCAGCGCATCAAATAAGCCAGCCACTGGCACCACGGGTCTGAACGGCCTGTGGTGCCAGCCTCGCACTTCAGCAAATACCGTGACCCGCGGCAGCTTGGGTAAAGCGAACACAACAGTGCCGTCCCACCCTGCCGAACCGGACACACACCCACCAATACCCCAAACTCAGACTGATCCGGTGCTTCGTCACGCTCAATCCGGCCGCAGGACTTGCGGGGCGCGCAGTCCAAGGCTAGGTCCAGTAATAATCAGAGCGGAGGCGTCATGACCCGAACACCCGAAGAGATCAGCCATCACCTGCTTGATGCTGCGCGCAAGGCCGGGGCAGAATCCGCAGATGCGATCGTGATTGACGGCTCCTCGGTGTCGGTCGAAGTGCGTGAGGGTGCTCTGGAACATGCCGAGCGCTCGGAAGGAACCGATCTGGGTCTGCGCGTATTTCTTGGCAAACGTCAGGCGATTGTCTCAAGCTCTGACAGCCGCCCTGAGACGCTGAGCGCGATGGCCGAACGCGCCGTGGCGATGGCGCGTGAAGCCCCCGAAGACCCGTTCACCGGTTTGGCCGATCCCGGCCAGCTGGCCACCGAACGGGACATGCCTTCGCTTGAAATGTTCGACCCAACCCCCGAGCCCGCGGCCGAAGACCTGCTGCAGGACGCACTGGCGACCGAAGCTGCTGCACTGGCCGTGACCGGCGTCTCACAAGTGTCAGACGCCGCTGCTGCGTATGGCACACACAGGGTGCATCTTGCAGCCACGAACGGATTTTCCGGGGGGTATCTGCGCAGCAGCCGGTCGACATCCTGTGTTGCAATATCGGGCGAAGGCACCGGGATGGAGCGTGACTACGACGGCGACAGCCGCACCTTCCAAAGCGATCTTCGCAGCCCGGAAGAAATCGGGCGCACTGCGGGGGAACGCGCCGTCCAGCAGGTTGGAGCCCGCAAACCGGCAACCGGAAGTTTCCCGGTGTTGTTTGACGAACGCATCTCATCCTCGCTGATCGGCCATCTTCTGGCGGCCGCCAACGGGTCTGCAATCGCGCGCGGGGCGTCATGGTTGACCGATTGTTTGGGCCAGCAGGTCCTGCCCGATCATCTGTCGCTGATCGAAGACCCGCACCGCCCGCGCATCTCGGGATCACGCCCGTTTGACGCCGAAGGACTGCCGACCAGCCGCCGGGCGATAGTCGAAAACGGTGTACTGACCGGCTGGACCCTCGATCTGTCCAGTGCCCGCAAACTTGAAATGCTGTCCACCGGCAACGCCGCACGCGGCGTGTCCGGACCGCCCTCGCCCAGCAACTGGAACCTGAGCCTGACGCAGGGCGACCAAAGCCGCGAGGACCTGTTGCGCGACATGGGCAACGGGCTGCTTGTGACGTCGATGATCGGGTCGACCATCAACCCCAACACGGGCGACTATTCCCGTGGCGCATCCGGGTTCTGGGTCGAGAACGGGCAGATTGCCCACCCGGTCAACGAATGCACGATTGCGGGCAATCTGCGCGACATGCTGAAACGGATCGTCCCGGCAAATGACGCGCGCCCCTATCTGTCACGGGTTGTCCCATCGCTGCTGATTGAGGGAATGACACTTGCCGGCAACTGACCTGCCCCTGCTGATCGAGGCCGCCCGGGAGGCTGGCAAGATCGCCACCCGATACTCGGGGGCAGATGCGCAGCGCTGGGACAAATCCGATGGCACCGGCCCCGTGACCGAGGCGGATCTGGCCGTCAACGCGATGCTCGAACAGATGTTGCCTTCGGCACGCCCCGGTTATGGCTGGCTGAGCGAAGAGACCGAAGATTCACCCGACCGGCTGTCACGCCGCAGGACATTCATCATCGATCCGATCGACGGAACCCGCAGCTTTGCCGAAGGGTCGCGAACCTGGGCACATTCCCTGGCGGTCGCGGATCAGGGCAAGGTGACGGCGGCGGTGATCTATCTGCCGATGCGAAATCTTCTTTATGCGGCAGCGGCTGAACAGGGCGCAACACTGAACGGTGAGCGGATTCATACCACGCAGACAAACCGCCTGCATGACGCCGAAATTCTGGCTGCCAAACCTAACCTGAAGCCCGTTCACTGGAAGCACGGGCAGGTGCCCGATTTCAAACGCAACTACCGCCCATCCCTGGCCTATCGCATGGCCGCAGTGGCGCAAGGGCGGTTTGACGGGATGCTGACCTTAAGGCCCAGTTGGGAATGGGATATTGCAGCCGGTGATCTGATCATCCGCGAAGCCGGTGGCATCTGCTCGAACCGGCAAGGACAGCCGTTGCGCTTCAACAACTCCCAACCGCGCCTGAACGGTGTGATCGCGGCGGGTGCCGAAACCTACAGGTTGCTGTGCGAACAGCTTGACCCGGACGGGCACGGGCTGCCGGTATGAGCAAGCCCGGGTCCTTCAGCCTTGCGGCCTATCGGGTACTGTCCTGGGGCGTGCCCAAAACCGGAGGGCAACAGCAGCAGGCGCGCCCGGACGGCGAATTGCTTTGGGTTCACGTCAACAGCCACCTGCGCTTGCGCGTTATGGATGAGTTTTGCCACAGGTTGACGCGGTCCCGTCCTGACCTGTCGGTGTTGATTACCGCCCCTTACGGCGCCGATCTGGCGCTTTGGGCGGATAGCACCTTTCCGGTTGTTTCCCTTCCGGCCGAGCAAACCGGCGCGGTTCGCGGATTTCTGGAACACTGGCGACCGGACATTGGTGTTTGGGTTGGCGGCGGGCTTGTTCCCAACCTGATCACCCAGGCGGAAGAAAACGGCATTCCGCTGATCCTGATCGAAGCTCAGGTCGATGTCGTGATTCCGCGGGGGGCCAGATGGCTGCCCGACCTTGCCCGATACACGTTCGACTGTTTTCACACGATTCTCACGACCACGCCTGAAGCCGCCCGTCAGATCCGGCGGCTGGGCATACATTCAGCCAAGGTCACGGAATCTCCGCCGCTGCATATCAGCCCCAACCCGCGCCCATGGCCCGAGGACGAGTTGATCGAGACCAATCACGTGCTGGCCGGTCGTCCTGTATGGCTTGCCTCATGCGTGCAGGACAAGGAGTTCATCTCGGTGCTCAGCGCGCACCGGCAGGCGTTGCGGATGCTGCCCAGGCTCGCGCTGGTTCTGCATGTGGCGGACGCGTCCGAAGCGCCCCCCCTGCACCGGCGCCTTGCGGCCATGGACCTGCGCTGTGTCGACTGGGACAACGGCGAACCGATCGAAGACACAACACAGGTGATCCTGTCCGCCGAACGCGAGGATCTGGGCCTGTGGCAACGAGTTTCCGCCGTGACATTCGCAGGCAGTTCGCTGGAGAGAGGCATGGGCGGTCATGATCCGCTTGAAGCGGTGGCACTTGGATCGGCGGTTATCCATGGACCGTTCGTCCACCGCCATCAGGAGCTCTATGACCGTCTGGACATGGTGGATGCCGCCCGCACAGTCAGAACCGCAACCGAACTCGGCAACGCGGTCGAGGAATTGCTGGCACCGGACCGCGCGGCCGACATGGCCCTGGCCGGATGGCAGATCGTGACCGAGGGCGCCCCACAGGCAGATCGGCTGATCGACATGATTCAGGACCTGCTGGACCTCCGGAGGACAAAGCATGCGGGCACCTGAGTTCTGGAATTCCCCGCCCGACCGTCCCGCACTGCGTGCCCGGTTGCTGGCGCCGCTGGGGCGGCTCTATGCGGCAGCGACTGCCCGGCGAGTCGCCTTGGAACCGGGGATCAGGACGGGCGTTCCGGTCATCTGTATCGGCAACCTGAATGCGGGCGGCACCGGCAAGACACCCACCGTGATCTGGATGATCGAACAACTGCGCAACGCCTGGCACGAAGCGCATGTGGTTTCGCGCGGCCATGGCGGCTCGCTGGATGGGCCCGTGCGCGTTGATCCGGGCAAACACAGCGCCGCACAGGTCGGAGACGAGCCTTTGTTGCTGGCGGCCTTTGCCGAAGTTTGGGTGGCCAAGGACCGGGCAGCAGGTGCACAAGCGGCGGCCGATGCAGGCGCCACCGCGATCATTCTGGATGATGGTTTTCAGAATCCGTCCGTTGCCAAGGATTTCTCGGTCATCGTAGTGGATGCTGCACGCGGGTTCGGAAACGGTTTGTGCCTGCCGGCCGGCCCCCTGCGCGAACCCGTCGACGCCGGTCTGCAGCGTGCGAGCCTGGTTCTGTCACTTGGCGATTCCGACGCACAGAACACATTTACCGCGCAGTGGGGCAAACGTCTGAACGTGCCGCTTGCCACCGGCGCGGTAGAACCGCTGCAAACCGGCATGGAGTGGGACAACGCCCCGGTTCTGGCATTCGCAGGCATCGGGCATCCGGAGAAGTTTTTTCGGACCCTGCGCCAGCAGGGCGCGCGCCTGCTTCGGGCCGAGGCACTGGATGATCACCAGCCTCTGACACCCGCCCTGATGACCCGTCTGGAAAACGAAGCCCGCTTGCTGGGCGCACAGATGGTCACAACCGAAAAAGACGCCGTGCGCCTGCCGCCCGCATTTCGTAGCAAGGTTATCACCCTGCCTGTCCGTCTCCAGGTGGACCAATTCGATCTGGTCCGGGACATGGTGCTTAAAGCGGCCCCATCGCCCTGATTAGTTATCCTCGCCCAGCTTCGGCGAAGGGCGGGTCAGGGCAAGCTCGGCATCGGAAAACACAAATGGCGTGCGCACGCCCGGCACACCGTCCAGTTCAATCTGCATTCCACGCGCAATGACCTGTGGGTCCGCCATCACCTCGTCCATCGTATTGATTGGACCGGCGGGAACGCCCCCGGCTTCGCAGGCTGCCAGCAGCTCAGCCTTGTTGCGCTGCGCCGTTGCGCCATTCAGAAGGGCGATCAGAACCCGACGGTTGGCCAGCCTGTCCTTGTTGTGCAGAAAATCCGGCGCGGTGGCCAGTTCTGCCAGCCCCAGGATTTGGCACAGGCTTTGGTACTGGCGGTCATTGCCGGTGGCGATGACGATATGGCCGTCGGCACAGTCGAACACCTGGTACGGAACCAGGTTGGGGTGCGCGTTGCCCATCCGCAAAGGCGCAACACCGGTTGTCAGGTAGTTCAGCGCCTGATTGGCGGTAACAGCCACGGCGACATCCAGCAGCGCCATGTCCACATGTTGCCCACGGCCTGTTGTCTGGCGCTGATACAGAGCGGCCAGTACGCCCGCGACTGCATATACCCCTGTGAACACGTCCGTTGTCGCAACGCCCGCCTTTTGCGGCTGCCCGTCCGCCTCACCGGTAATGGACATCAGTCCGGACATGCCCTGAATGATGAAATCATACCCGGCCCGCTTGGCGTAGGGACCGGTCTGACCGAACCCGGTGATCGAGCAATAGACCAGACGCGAATTGATCTGTTTCACGCTGTCATAGTCCAGCCCGTATTTCTTCAGGCCGCCGACTTTGAAGTTTTCGATCAGGACGTCTGCATCCGCAATCAGCGCGCGCACCTTTTCCTGACCCTCGGGGGTTCTGAAATCCGCCGTGACAGACGCCTTGCCCCGATTGGTCGCGTGAAAATACGCCGCCGATACATCGTCATCCCGCGTTACAAAGGGTGGTCCCCAAGCGCGGGTATCATCCCCGTCCGGAGATTCGACCTTGATGACCTCGGCCCCAAGGTCCGCAAAGGTCTGACCGGCCCAGGGGCCGGCCAGAACTCGTGCCAGTTCGACAACCTTCAGACCGGCCAGCGGGGCCGCCATCAGTTGCCCAACTCGTCTTCGATCAGTTGTTTGAACTCTTCGTAAGACTGGTTTGAGACCTTTTTGCCGTTAACGACAAATGACGGTGTCGCGGTGATGCCGTCGCGCTCGGCGTTTTCCTGATACCAGGCCACCAGCGTCTGTGCGCGCGTTCCGTCCTGCAGGCAGGCCTCAAGCTCATCGTTGCCGATACCGGCCAGACGACCGATCTTGCGCAGCTCGTCAACGATTTCGGCGGGACCACCCGCGCGGGACCAATCGGACTGGCCTTCATAGATCAGATCCGTGATGCCAAAGAACTTTTCCGGTCCGCCGCAACGGGACACCAGCGACGCCCACAGACCGTAGCGATCAAAATAAACCTCGCGGTAGATGAACTTCACCTTGCCTGTGTCGATGAATTCCTTTTTCAGCTGCTTGTACGGCCCCGTGTGAAAATTCGCGCAATGCGGACAGGTGTAGGACGCATATTCGATGATCTCGACCGGAGCATCTGCGGCCCCCTGCACCATCTCGACAATGGTCGAGGTGTCCAGGTCGGCTTCCTGCGCCTCGGCGCTGCTGATCAGCGGGTTGGCGGGGGTGGAATTTGACAGCGACAGCCAATAGCCGCCAGCGGCAACGGCGACCGCCGCGCAGATTACGGTTGCAATACGGCTCATTCTCAGCCCTTTCTCAGCGTTTTTGTCTGGATAAAACGTTGCGGCCCAGGCGTTCAAGGGCCGCGCGCAAATCACCATCATTTACGTCACGCGACACTTTGTCTGCCTCGGCAGCGATTTCGGGTTTGATTTCGGGTTTCACCGGTTTCGGCTTGTGGTCGAAACTGGCCTGCCCCTCGGCAAATCCTGTCGGCGCGGTCTGCGTGATGCGCACGCGACTGATCGCGTTATAGCCATAAACCGCATTCACCTTGCCGCGCAGCTGTTCTTTCTGCATTTCCAGCATCGGTGCCTGCGGGCCGGTGGTCAGCAGGGTCAGCGTCGCGCCTATCCCCCCTTTGCCATACCCAACCTTGACGGGCCGCGCGATGGCCGCAATATCCTGCCCCACGATCTCGGCCCAGTGGGTCAGTAGACGCGATACGGCAAACCCCCGGCTTTCACCGGCCTGACGGATCTGATTGTTCAGCAATGTTGCGGTCCGTTTGAACCCGCGGGTGGTCGAACGTCTCGGTCGCATCTGGTTTCCAACTCCTGCGCGGCTATTGTAATGGGCAGAACAACGGGCGCCAGCGAAACCCGACAGGGAGAGGCATAAAACTTGCGTGACATCACTGAATTTAACGTCTGCACGGCGTTGCTG
Organism: Ruegeria sp. AB8; assembly: GCF_056542605.1. Classification (NCBI taxonomy): domain Bacteria; kingdom Pseudomonadati; phylum Pseudomonadota; class Alphaproteobacteria; order Rhodobacterales; family Roseobacteraceae; genus Ruegeria; species Ruegeria sp. AB8. The sequence continues at coordinate 112,617 of NZ_JBQGAB010000002.1, read as the reverse complement.
GATTGGTACGACCGTCATGCACGCGAAATGCCGTGGCGTGTCGGCCCCGCAAACCGGGCTGCCGGGGTCCGTCCCGATCCCTATCATGTCTGGCTGTCCGAGGTGATGTTGCAACAGACCACCGTTGCCGCCGTGCGGGACTATTTCCTGCGCTTCACCGCGCGCTGGCCGACCGTTGGCGCCTTGGCAGCGGCGCCTGACGATCAGGTCATGGGGGAATGGGCCGGGCTGGGTTACTACGCCCGCGCCCGCAACCTGCTGAAATGCGCGCGCATCGTGACTGATGTGCATGCAGGCCAGTTCCCCGACACATATGACGGCCTGTTGAAACTGCCGGGTATCGGTCCCTATACCGCTGCGGCCATTTCTTCCATCGCCTTCGACCGCCCTGAAACGGTTCTGGACGGCAACGTCGAACGGGTCATATCCCGGCTTTACGACATTCACGATCCTCTGCCCGGATCGAAACCACAGTTGAAGGACAAGGCGGCAGGCCTGACCCCGTTGGAACGGCCCGGCGATCATGCTCAGGCGGTCATGGATCTTGGCGCGACGATCTGCACCCCGAAATCTCCGGCCTGTGGCATTTGCCCCCTGCGCGCGCCCTGCCAGTCCCGCCTAGCGGGCACGCAGGCGGAATTGCCCCGGAAAACTGCCAAAAAGCCGAAACCCACTCGGTTCGGGCATGTCTATATCGCCCAGCGCGTGGATGGTGCGATGCTGCTGGAACGCCGACCGGACAAGGGATTGCTGGGGGGGATGCTGGGCTGGCCAGGTTCGGACTGGTCCGACACGCCGATCGAATCGCCACCTTTTGCGGGAAACTGGCAGGTCCTGCCAGCGGAAGTGCGCCACACGTTCACCCATTTCCATCTGGTGCTGCGCATCTGGGCGGCGCCCCTGCCTGAAAACACGGCCCCGGCGGGGTTGACCATCATTGAAAAACACGCATTCCGACCCGGTGACCTGCCGACCGTCATGCGCAAGGCTTATGATCTGTGGCGCGACCATTGAGCCGTTGAATCACAGTTCAATGCCCGGCTAGTGTCGGGCCACACTTGCGGAGCCCGACCATGATCGCACAAGACACCCTGTCACGCTGGCAATCGGCCCTGCCCTTTTGGCTTTCTATCCTTCTGATCCCCGTGATCTGGGTAACGGCCGTTCTGGGCGGCGCATGGGTTCTGCTGGTTCCGTTGTCGACATGGTGGACCTTTGCCCTGCTCGACCGTTTGACGGGGATGGAGCTTGAAAATGGCGACCCGGATACGCCCGATTCCATGCTTGGCTGGTATATCTGGCTGACTAAAATCTGGGTCCCGCTGCAGTTCCTGACATTGTTCGGCCTGATCTGGTACGCCACGCACACGGACCACCTGAGCGTGGCTGCGAAGATCGGCCTTTTCTTCGGCATGGGTGTGCTCTCGGGCACAATCGGGATCAATTACAGCCATGAACTGATGCATCAGAAAGGCCGGCTTGAGCGCTGGCTGGGAGACATCCTGCTGTCCATGGTTCTGTATTCCCACTTCCGCTCTGAACATCTGCTGGTGCATCACCGCTACGTGGGCACGCCACGCGATCCGGTCACCGCGCGTTACAACGAAGGGTTTCACCGGTTTTATCCCCGTGTCCTGCGCGAATGTCTTGTCTCGGCGTTCCGTGCGGAAAAGGCCAAACTCGGCCGCAAGGACCGGCCCTGGACCGATCGGTCAAATCCGTTCTGGCGGTATTGGGCCCTGCAAGGAGGGATGCTGCTGCTGGCGGTTGCACTGGGCGGTTGGTCCGGACTGGGCCTGTTCCTGCTGCAGGCCGGAGTCGCGGTCTGGCAGCTTGAACTGGTGAACTACGTGGAACATTACGGTCTGACCCGGAAACATCTGGGCGACGGAAAATACGAACACGTCCACCCGCACCATTCGTGGAACGCATCGCAAAAGGCATCGAACTGGCTGCTGATCAACCTGCAACGCCATTCGGACCATCATTACAAGCCGAACCGCCGCTTCCCACTTCTGCAACACCATTCCGAGGACACCGCCCCCCAACTGCCACACGGCTATCCGGTCATGACCATTGCCGCGATGATCCCGCCTTTCTGGCGGCAAGTGATGAACCCGCGGGTTCGCGCATGGCGGCGTCAATATTACCCCGATATCACGGACTGGGGGCCCTACAACAAGGCGCAGAACCCGATGCCCAAAGCCTGACCGCAGCGCGCCCCGGCGTGCTGCCCGGCCCAACGATTTAGATTGCATCTGCGATGCAGGATAAATCGGCGGGAGCGTTTGCTGCTCAAAGTACCCAGACATCCACGGGCGTCTCAACACCGCGCACGGCCTGGTTTTCCCGTTTTGTGAACCCATCCAGAGATGAGAGCTGGTTTTCCTGCTTCGCCTGCCTGAACACTGCGTCACTCAGGACAACCCGCGCGCCCAGGGTTCGGGTCGTCGCCTCAAGTTTCGCCGCCACATTGACTGCGTCTCCGATCACCGCGAATTCCAGCCGGTTCGCCCCGATATCTCCCAGCACCACCGAACCATAGTGAACGCCGATCCCCACATGGATCTCGGGCTCACCCGCGCGCCGCCGTTCCAGATTCCATCTATCAATCACACCCACCATGTCGCGGGCGCAGGCCACCGCGTTGCTAGCGTCCAATGATGTGGGCACCGGGGTACCAAACGTGGCCATCAACCCGTCCCCAAGGTACTTGTCCAGCGTTCCGTGATGCCGAAACACCTCGGTCTCCATGCGCGCGTGAAACCCGCGCAGAACTTCGATCACCTCGTAAGGATCACGACCGGCCGCAAACTTGGTGAACCCGACAATGTCGATGAACAGGACAGCGATGTTTTCCTTACGGATTTGCTTGAGCGGTTCGTCATTCTGGCTCAACTCGTCGACTACATTTGGCGAGAAATACCGCGACAGATTGGCCCGCTCGCGCACAAGCCCCGCATTGCTCAGCAGCAGCCGGTTGAGACGCCGCATCGATACGCCAAGGGTCACTGCGACCATCAGAAAGACAATCACCTCCTGTACGCGCTGCGACACCATGAAGCTGTTGGGATCAAGCAGTTCAGCCACATCCGGATACCCTTTCAGGGCTTCTGCCACCCGCTCACTGATGCCTGGAATGGGCGTTGCCACCCACCAGGCGATGATCCAGCCGACTGTCCACATGGCCGCCGTCCAGGTGCCCAGCGCAACAACGGTACGCCAGGAATAGGCAAGCGTACCCGCAGCCAGAATAATGAAGAAATACTGGAAGTTATCGAACCGGTACTGCATGGCCAATGGTCGGACATCGTCGCTGAACGGGTTTGGGATGATCATCCCCAGGGTCATGATCATCAGATCAACAAAGATCAGCAACAGTTCGATTCGCGATTGCCCGACCCGTCCTGCGCGCCGGATCAGCCAGCCATTTGCGCAAATCAGCAGCAGGATGAAATGGTAGTACAAAACCTCAGGGTGCGGGTTCAGAAAGATCAGCAGAACTCCCGTCAATCCCATCGCGATCCACCGCGCGCGTACAGCCAGTTCCAGCCCCTCGCGCTTGTGCTGTTCCATCGCTGCCAGAGTATACTTGTTGTCCAGATCGTAACTGTCCGGTTTCGTGAAGAAAAATCGGTCAAATCGGGATGTGCTGGCCGTGGTGTCCGTCATGGTTGCTGCTCCGTTGTTGCACGGCTGGAAACCGGAATTGTTGCCATCCAAGCATCGTGCGGCGCAAAACAAAAGACCCCGCCGAAAACGGCGGGGCAAGGCTTAGTGCCTTGTGTCAGGCCACAGGCACCGGCGGTATTGGTAAATTCAGTTGTGCATCTCGGCCCGAATCTGCTGGCGCAGCACGTCGATCGGCACCGTCTTGCCGTCGCGCTTGAAGCACCAGTAGGTCCAGCCGTTGCAGGACGGCGCATTTTCCAGATGTGCACCGACCTGATGAATCGAGCCTTTGACGTTCTGGCCCACCAGCGTTCCGTCCGCACGAACCTTGGCCTTGTGGCGCTGGTTCATCGAATACAGCTCCTCGCCCGGGCGCAGCATACCGCGTTCGACCAGCTGGCCGAACGGCACACGAGGCTCGGCGCGTTTGCTGGCGCTGACCTCCAGCGCTTCACGGTCAAACTTGCGCACTTTGGCAATGCGTTTCTCGGCAACCTTGCGATAGCTTTCTTCGCGCTCGATCCCGATGAACTCGCGGCCCAGCATCTTGGCGACAGCTCCGGTCGTGCCGGTGCCAAAGAACGGGTCCAGAATGACATCGCCGGGATTGGTCGAGCCGATCAGAACGCGGTGCAGCAGCGATTCCGGTTTCTGCGTCGGATGCGCCTTGTCGCCGTTTTCATCCTTCAGGCGTTCATGCCCGGTGCAGATCGGCAGCACCCAATCGCTGCGCATCTGCACGCCTTCGTTCAGGGCCTTCAGCGCCTCGTAGTTGAACGTGTATTTCGCGCCTTCGCGCTTGGATGCCCAGATCATCGTCTCGTGTGCGTTGGTGAACCGCTTGCCCCGGAAATTCGGCATCGGGTTGGATTTGCGCCACACGACGTCATTCAGAATCCAGTACCCGGCATCCTGAAGGGCGGATCCCACGCGGAAGATGTTGTGGTAAGAGCCGATCACCCAGATCGCGCCATTCGGCTTCAGTAGGCGATGCGCCGCCTTCAGCCAGTCCCGCGTGAACTGGTCATAGGCACCAAAGCTGGAGAACTGATCCCAATGATCGTCGACAGCATCCACCTGGCTGTTGTCAGGGCGGTGAAGCTGGCCTTTCAGTTGCAGGTTATATGGCGGGTCTGCAAAGATCAGGTCCACCGACGTCTCAGGCAGACTGTTCATCACATCGATGCAGTCGCCGGATAGAATCGTGTTAATAGGGAGCGCCGCCGCGCCCTTTGTCTTGATTGTGGTCATTTCACTGCCTCGGTTCCACGGCGCTTTTGCGCTCATTTGGTTGAGACAAGGATGAGTCAAAGACGATTCGCCGTCAATTTCTTTTTTGAATCAGCGACTTACGATTTACTCTTGATACAAGATATTGTGGACCGGTTTAAACGAACGTCTATGATGTGGGGTGACACCAAGATTTCGCAGCGCGTCGCGGTGCTGTTTTGTCGGATATCCGGCGTTTGCCTCCCACCCATAGCCGGGATGCTGTTGCGCCAAATCCACCATCACCCGATCGCGCCAGTTTTTCGCGATGATCGAGGCCGCCGCAATCGACAGCGATCGGGCGTCCCCCTTGACCACCGCCTGGGACGGCAGTTTCAGCCCGCGCGGAATCATGTTGCCGTCGATCAGCAGAAAATCCGGGGCCGGGTCCAAAGCCTGAACCGCGCGCGTCATGGCCAGATGCGAGGCACGCAATATGTTGAGTTCATCTATTTCCGGCACCGAAGCCTCGCCCAACGCGATTTCGGCCCGTTCGCGCAGCGCAACGTCCAGCGCTTGGCGGCGCTTTGCGGTCAGTTTTTTGGAATCGTTCAGACCTTCGGGGATATCATCGGGGTTCAGGATGACCGCAGCGGCAACCACAGGTCCGGCCAGCGGGCCGCGCCCGACTTCGTCAACGCCGGCAACCCTGATATGCCCCCGCGCCAGAAGCGCCTGTTCCAGATCGAAATTCGGTTGTGTCATACGTCCGGCAAAGCGCTTTTCGGCCAATACCGCAAGAAAAAAGAGAGGGCAGCCTGCGCCACCCTCTCCTGCACGGCGCTTCTGTGGCGCCGCTCCTGCTCGAAACCCGTTACTGGTGAACCACACGGTATCCTTGCTGGCGCAGGCATGCGGGTTCGTATGCCCGCTTGACCTTTTTGCCATCCCAGAAACCAACTTCGCACTGGCGGGGCAGGCTATCGGAATATCGGTAATGCTTGCCGAGGCATTTCGGCGTCAGCAGGGGGCGCTTGTTCGAATACGACTTGAAGGTGCGCAGGCACCGCTGCGGCAGGTCATATCGTGCCAGCCGCTGCGGCCGCGGGCGCACCGGGTAGTGATCGACGACAGGGGGCTGGTAGACCGGCGCGTGCTGCCGTGTTGCCTGATCCGCGCGCCTTTCCTTGTTGTAGTAGTGAACACCTGCCCCAATCAGGGCCAGCGCCGCCAATCCGCCCAGCAGATCCCTGGTGTCGGCTGCGCGCGCCTGTGACACGGAAATGCCGGTTATCGTGATGGCGGTCGCAACGATCAGCGCAATGAATTTCCTGTGCATTATACCTGTCCTTTGTCTTTTTGCGGGCGGCCTGCTCACGGCCGGGAACTTGATGACCAGAACCTGGGGCCGACCATGCCGGACAAGCAATAACGGGCGGTTGTTATCCGATATCAGCGTCGCAAACCCCTTGAGATATTGAATATCCGGCCACCTCATGCGCAGGATGCGGCCTATGAAACAGATCCTCTCTTCTCTGGCCTTCATGGCCCTGATATCGCTGGGACCCACTGCGGCGGCAGCCCAATGTTATGCGGATTACAAGGCCAAACAGGACAACCCCCTGCGGCTGCATTACGGCGTCATGCAGGTTGCAGCCTGCGACAAGGGACAGGCCAAATCCGAGGTCGCCCAACGCCTCGGTGCTTCGGGCTGGACCTTGCTGAACGTCATATCCGTATTCGGACCCGAAGGATTGGATCAAAGGAAGGCAAATGCCGGAAAATTCTTTCTCCGTTTCTGAGGCCCGGCGATCCGGTACGCGGCTAGTTGGCGCGGGCATTACCGCGATTGTCCTGATTCTGGTTACGGCAGCCGTCTTCCTGTTCTGGACCCTGCCAGATGCAAACGCCTTCAACGCCCGTGTCGAGCGCCTGTTCATCGAGTCCGACCTGACTTCGCAAACCGAGATTCGCCTGTTGGAGATTCTGGCCCAATCCGGCACGGCATTTGCCGACACGCTGTCCAGCTACCGGATGGTGATCTTTGTCCTTTTGGTCTTTGCCAGCGCGATGCTGATCTCGGCCCTGGTGTTTCTGGTGATGCTCGTGCTGCTGAACCGGCGCATGGCGCAGATCGAACGGACGGGCATTCAGGTGACGTCGCTGCTGATCAGCCGCGAGGAAAACACCGTCTATCTCAACAACATGGATTTCAAACTGACCCCGGCGGCGATGGAAACCCTGTCGGTTCTGGCCGAGTCCCGGCTGGATGACGAGGTTCTGTCCGGCGCTCAGATCGAAGCGATGATTTCGGGCAGGGATGCCGCCGACTGCGACGAGGCCGCCGGTGCCACCCGGATCAAGCGGCTGCGTGATGCATTGGGCAATCAGATGGTCAGCGAATTGCTGGTCAAGAATATTGCCAAAAAGGGCTATATGCTTTCGATCGAAAAAGACGTCATTCAGATGGTCTGATCCGCAGGCATTGCCGCGCACAATTCTGCAAATCATCGTTAACGCCCTTGGAAAACCGGCGGTGAAGGCCCATCCTATAAAGACCTGCGCCAGCGGAGGTTGATGATGAACATCCACGCCACACCTGAAACCAAAGGATATGGAATCTCGGTCGAACGGCTGAAGGGGCGGATTGCGATATACCGCGATCAGATCCTTCTGGCGGAAAGCGCAAACGCCAAGGTCATGTATGAAACACGCCTTGCGCCGACGATCTACATACCCCGCGAGGATGTCTGCGTTGATCTGAGCGATGAAACCGAATTACAGACCTTCTGCCCGTTCAAAGGCACCGCGACTTATCATGATGTGATTCTGGCTGGCGAGCGCCTGGGAAATTCCGTCTGGGCGTATGAGGACGCCCTGCCCGAAAGCGCCGCCATACAAGGTCACATCGGGTTCATGCGCAATGCGTATACCGATCTGGACCTAGGGGAAAACACGCTTCGCGAACCGCAGGATGGCAACATCAGCGGCCCTCTGATCGATTGGCTGATGCGCGGCGCATCAGAGAACGAAACACCCGAAGCCTTTACCAAAGCCCTCGCGGAAAAGATGCTGGACCATGGCATTCACATTCAGCGCCTCAGCATTCTGGCCTGGTCCCTGCACCCGCTGATCGCGGGAAAACACTACATCTGGGAAAAAGGCGCGGCCGAGATTTCGACCAACGTCCCGACCTATGAAATTCACGATCACCCCGCCTATATCAACAGCCCGTTGCGCCACGTCTCAAACGGGCTGGGCGGGGTACGTCAGCGGCTGAACGACGATAACCCCCATAACAGCTTTCCGATCATGGAAGACCTGCGCGCAAAAGGCGCCACCGATTATGTTGCCATGCCGCTGCGCTTTTCGGACGGGCGCACCAATGTGCTGACCCTGACCTGCGATCACCCGGATGGGTTCACCACCGAAAACCTTGGGCTGGTCTTTGAATGCTCAGCCGTAATCGCGCGGTTTTACGAGGTGTTCATGCAGCGCGAAAACGCGCAGGTACTGCTGGAAACCTATGTCGGCAAACGCACGGGCGCACGGGTTCTGGGCGGCGAGATCCGACGCGGCGACGGCGATGAAATCGATGCCGCAATCATGTTCTGCGACCTTCGCAATTCTACCAGCCTTGAAGAGAAACTGGGCCGGTCAGCCTATATCAACCTGCTCAACGATTTCTTCGAAACGGTTTCGGGGATCGTGCACGAAAACGGTGGCGAGGTTCTGAAATTCATCGGCGATGCGGTTCTTGCGGTGTTTCCGGCAGGCGACGATGCCGCCGCCGCCCGCACCAATGCGCAGCGTTCGGCCATCGGGATCGTGGAAAAACTGGCCACCCTGCGCGGGGAGGGCTCGGATGCGCATTGCGACTGCTCGATCGGGTTGGCCTATGGCCGGGTGACGTATGGCAATGTCGGCTCTCGCGAGCGGCTGGATTTCACCGTCATCGGTCAGGCCGCCAATATAGCGGCCCGGCTTGGTGAATACGGGAAGTCGGCAAACCACAGGATCGTCGTGTCAAAGGACATTGAACCCGCCTGTTCGAACGCCGTTCCCCTGGGAGAGGTCAGGCTGCACAATGTATCGCAGCCCATAATCTCATTTGCTCTCAAAACGGCTGCGGACGCGGTGCTGGACGGCTGACATACGATGAGCTTGAGGGCGCGCCAGACTTATGCGTTTTTTGGGCATGACACGCCGCCTGCTTCAAGGGACTAACGCCATCATCTGCGCCACTGCAACCGCCGCATTGCAACCGATTGCAAGTTTCGTGCAAAGGTGCATAGTGCTACTATGAAATTACTTCCTAGCCTCCCCCCAATCCACAGACACCAATCATGAGTGTCACGCTCAAAGATGTTGCAGCCCTTGCCGGCGTCTCGCGCTCGGCGGTCTCGCGCACGTTTACCGAGGGCGCGTCGGTTTCGGCCAAGACCCGCAGCAAGGTCGAAAAAGCCGCGCAGGAACTGGGGTACAGCCCCAACGCGCTTGCATCCTCTCTGACGACAGGGCGGACCAAGCTGATCGGGCTGATTTCCAACAACTTTCACAACCCGATTTTCCTTGAAGTGTTCGACCAGTTCACCCGCGCCCTGCAGGAACGTGGGCTGCGCCCGCTGATTGTCAATCTGACGGACGAAACGGAGCCCGCGAATTCGGTCAGGATGCTGCGGCAGTATTCGGTTGATGCGGTGATTGTCGCCTCATCCACTCTGCCGCCGAGCTTTGCCAAGGCGTTTCACGATGCAGGCGTCCCTGTTGTGCATACGTTCGGTCGGTCTGCCACCTCGCCCGAAGTTCACGTCGTGGGGATCGACAACGTGGAATGCGGGCGCATGGCCGCGCGCGAGTTGATGGCACGCGGCTACAAGCGTGTCGGATATCTGGGTGGCCCCAAGGATGCGACTTCGGCCATGGACCGGTATCGCGGGTTTATGGAAGAGGTCGAAAAATACACCGACCTGGAAGTGTCCCATTCTTTCGCCGACAACTATTCGTTTGAAGCCGGGCGCGCCGAGATGTTGCGACTCCTGGAAGGGGCTCCGGCTGATGGGTATTTCTGCGGCGATGACATCCTTTCGATCGGGGCGTTGTCCGCCCTGTCGGATCACAGGCTGAAGCCGGGCATCGATATCGGCATCATCGGTCTGAACGATATGGAAATGTCGCGCTGGGAAAGCGTGAATCTGACGACCATTCACCAGCCGATCAAGCAGATCATCACCTCGTCCGTCGATCTGGTCGAGGAGATGTTGAAGGACCCCGCCCGGTATCCCGAAGCACGTATCTTCCCCTGCCGGGTGATTGAGCGGGGCACGTTGCGGCCCCGCTCATAATCAGCGGAACATCGGTGGACGGGCGTCTTTCCAGACGCCATCTTCTTTCGACGAAGCGACCGCGGCATGAACCGCCGCGATCGAGCGGACGCCGTCCGACGGCGTCGGCAGACCGTCGCGCAGCTCACCCCGGATGGCATCGGCCAGATCGCAATAGATGTTGGCCACGGCCAGTGGGAAACCCTCGGGGTGGGCGATGGCAACGCGTGACAGACGCTGAGTCTCTTCATGCAGACCGCCCTCGCCTTTTTCGATGATCTGGGTTCTGCCGCCCACGGGTGTATAGATCAGCTGGTTGGGCTGTTCCGAGGTCCAGCGCAACCCACCGGTTTCGCCAAACACCTGAATGTCGAACCCGTGCTGACGTCCGATGGCCACGGACGATGTCCAGAGCCGTCCAACCGTGCCTTTCTGCGTCCGGAAATTGATCATCGCATCGTCTTCAAGCACGCGGCTCGTAATGGTCGAGGCCAGATCGGCCGAGAGCTTTTCGACCTCGTCGTCGCAGATGAAGCTGGCCATGTGCAGGGCGTGAATGCCGCAATCAGCGAACTGGCCCGAAACGCCCGCCATCGCCGGGTCATAACGCCAGCGCACACGGGGGTTGTCGGCATCCGTGGCGTCGCCGTGATGTCCGTGACTGAAATTGGTCACCACCAGCCGCACATTGCCGATCTCGCCCGCCCGCACCATCGCTCGGGCCTGGCGCACCATCGGATAGGCGGAATAACAGTAGTTCACGGCGCAGATCTTGCCCGAGGCCTGCGCTATGCGGACGATCTCTTCGCCTTCTTCGACGGTCATGGTCATGGGCTTTTCGCACAGCACGTTGAACCCGGCCTCAAGAAAGGCTTTCGCGATCTCGAAATGCGTCGCATTGGGGGTGGCGATCGTGACCAGATCGATGCGGTCGGGGCGGTCCTTTTCGCCCGCCAGCATGTCCTGCCAGCCGCCATAGGCGCGATCGGCAGCAATGCCCAGACGCTGCGCATATTCACGACCCACATCGGGGCGGTGATCCAGCGCACCTGCCGCAAATTCAAACTGCCCGTCCGCCAAAGCGCCCAGACGGTGCGCGGGTCCGATCTGGCTGCCTTCGCCACCGCCAATCATGCCCCATTTCAGCTTTGCCATGGTTTTTCTCTCTGTAAAAACTTGGTGTATTTGCGATCAGAAATCGCGGATCTCTGTCCATTGCCGCTGCTCCGACGATGCCAGCGCAGCCGCCAGCACGCGGTTGACCTCATGCCCGTCGCGGAAAGTTGGCCAGATCGGCTCGCCAGTGTCGATGGCCTGCAGGAAGTCCTTGGCCTCGATGATGATCTGGTCCTGATAACCGGTGCCGTGACCCGGGCCCTGACAAAAAGGTTCATAGTCGGGGTGTGCGGGGCCTGTCAGGATTTTGGTAAATCCGCGATGCGCCTCGGGACCTTCACGGCGATAGAACCAAAGGGCGTTTTGGTCTTCCTGATCGAACCGAAGCGCGCCCTTGGTGCCCGAAATCTCATATGCGTAGCCCATCTTACGCCCGGTTGAGATGCGGCTGACATAGATATTGCCCATCGCGCCATTTGCGAACCGGCACATGATCTGGGCGTGGTCATCATTGGTGACTTTGCCGCCCGGGCGGTTTTCGTGGACGGTTTCAACCTCGGCCATCACCTCGGCAATCGGTCCCATCAAGGCAAGCGCGCCGTTGACCATATGGGGCGCAAGATCGCCAATGGTTCCGTTGGCCATGCCCGTCGTGCGCCACGTGGCCGGAGCGTCAGGATCGGCATAAAAGTCCTCGGTATGTTCGCCCCTGAACCAGGTGACATCACCCAATTCTCCGTCAGCAATCAGTTTCCGTGCAAATTGTGTCGCGGGCGTGCGGACATAGTTGAACCCGACCATGTTCGCGACACCGGCCGCTTCGGCTGCGGCAACCATTGCCTCGCCATCCTCCATCGATGCGCCCAGGGGTTTTTCGCACAGTACCGGCTTGCTCAGGGTAAAGGCCGCCTCGGCAATCTGGCGGTGGGTTTCCTGCGGCGAGGCGATGACCACGGCCTCGATCTCTGGATCGTTGACCAGCGCCCGCCAATCACCGGTCGCGCGCTTGAATCCATAGGCCGCCCGATACCGTTCTGCGCTTTCGGGGCTTGAGGCACAGATCATCTCGAGACGCGGACGCAGCGCGGTGTTGAACACCGCGCCCACCGCCGCCATGGCAACGGAATGGGCCTTGCCCATATAGCCGCCACCAACAATTCCAATTCCGATTTCAGGCATCTGTCACGGCTCCGAACATATCATTTGCAACCGGTTGCAAAATCAGTATCGTGTGAATCGATTCAACGCAAGGTCCAAACTTTGCCGACCCCATTTTGCCGGAGGACATGAATTGAGCGCTTTGATAGATGGTATCAAAGGAAACCGGTTTGCCGTTTTCGGGCGCGCAGGCATGGATTTGTTCGCGGACCCGATCGGTGTCAAAAGCGAGGATGCCGATACCTTCCACGCCGATCTGGGTGGCTCGTCCGCCAACATCTGTGCCGGCCTGGTCAAGCTGGGCAGCCGAGCATCGCTGGTCACGTCGGTTTCGGACGACGCCGTTGCGCGGTTTTGCCTGAACCGGTTGCGGCACTACGGCGTGGATACATCCTACATCCGCGTGATCGGCGGTGAATACCGCATGTCCATGGCGATCTATGAAAGCACGACCGAGAACTTTCAGAACGTGATCTATCGCAACGGCGCGGTCGATTTCCAGGTCACGGAAGAGGATGTGGACAAGGTTGACTACGGTGCCTTCTCAGCCGTCCTTTCCGCTGGAACGGTATTTGCTTCGGAACCCTCACGAAGCGCCACGTTCCGCGCCTTCGAGAACGCGCGCAACGCAGGGCTGCCAGTGATTTTCGACATCGACTATCGCCCCTATAGCTGGCCTTCGCCCGAAGTTGCCGCCGACGTCCTGTCCCGGGCAGGCGAGGCGAGCGACCTGATCGTGGGCAATAACGAAGAATTCGGGTTCATGGCGGGTGGCATCGACAAGGGGTTTGCCAAGGCCCGTGAACTGGCCGCAAAACCGGGCCGCGTCGTGATTTACAAGATGGGCGAAAAAGGTGCCGTGACCCTTGCTGACGGTCAGGAGATCACGACCGGAATCTACCCTGTCGATGCGATCAAGCCCGTCGGCGCCGGCGACAGTTTCATGGCCGGTCTGCTGGCCTCGATTGCGGCGGGGTATTCGCTGGAAGATGCCGTGATGCGTGGCTCGGCCTGTGCCTCGATTGTGGTGTCGCAACCCGGTTGCGCCCCCGCCATGCCGACGACGCCGGAACTGAACGCTTTTTTGGCCGCGCATCCCGGCCCCACCTCATAGGAGTTTGATATGCATATCGCGCCTTATGACAACCGGAACAACCCGATCGTCGACGCGGACGATCCGACCGTCCCGCTGAACTATTTCAACATCGTCAAGCTGAAGAAGGGCGAGGCGTTCGAATATCAGGTGCCCGGCTATGAGACCTGCATCGTGCCCGCCACCGGCAGTGTCGATGTCGATGTCGAAGGGGTTCAGTTCCCCCGGCTGGGCAACCGGGGCGAGGATGTCTGGGACGGCGAGCCGGAAGGTGTCTATGTGCCGGTGGGCGCAAAGGCGCAGATGGTCTGCGTGTCGGACGAGACCGAGGTGTTTGTTGCGGGTGCAAAATACGACAAGGTTCTGGATCCGTTCGATGTGCGCCAGCATGACCTTGTGCAATACGGCAGCGACGACACCAAAACGCACCGCAAGATCAAGCACATCCTCGGCCAGAAACAGCATGACAAGGTTGGTCGCCTGCTGGTCAGCGAGTTGTTCACCGTCGGTCAGGGCGGATGGTCGGGCTTCCCCAGCCACAAACACGACACCAATCGCTTGCCGGACGAATCCCGGCATGACGAGACCTACAATTTCCGTTTCAAACCCAACTGGGGGTCTGGCCTGCAAATGCTGCAGCGCGAAGACAACGAACCCGGCGATGCCTATCATATTGTCGACGGATCCACGATCTGCATCGACAACGGCTATCATCCCTGCTGCGTACTGCCTGGATATGAGATGTACTATTTCACCATCCTCGGCGGCCTCAGCCAGCGCTCGCTGGTGCAGTATTTCCAGCCGACACATGCCTACCAGATTGAGACGATTCCGGGCATCAAAGACATGATCGCGAAATTCAAATGACCCTTGTTACGCTTTCCGAAGTTCTGAGGCCCGCCTATGAACAGGGCTATGCCGTGGGGGGCCTTGTCACGCTGGGCTGGGAAGACATGCGCGCCTATGTAGCCGCGGCCGAGGCGGAAAACGCGCCGGTGATCCTGCAGGCGGGCCCCAGCTGCCGCGAGCACACGCCGTTGCCGATTCTTGGCAAGATGTTCCGGCATCTGGCCGAAAACGCCTCGGTTCCTGTCGTCGCGCATCTGGACCATGGCTACACGTTCGAGGAGTGCAAGATAGCGCTGGATAGCGGCTTTACCTCGTTGATGTTCGATGGGTCGCGCAAGCCGCTGCAGCAAAATATTGATGAAACGGCGGCGATTGCCGAAATGGCCCATGCGGCAGGGATTTCCTGCGAGGGCGAGATTGGTTTTGTCGGCTATTCGGGGGGCGAGGGATCAAACGGAACCGATCCGGAAGAAGCTGCAAAATTCGCCCGCGAAAGCGGTGTGGATGCGATGGCGATCTCGGTCGGAAATGTCCATTTGCAGGAAAACAAGGAAGGTGGTCTGGACGAGGACCGCATCGCGCGGATCGACGCGATGACAGACGTGCCATTGGTGATTCATGGCGGCTCCGGCGTACCGGTGGAACAGCGCAGTCGGCTGGCGCGCGACAGCTCGATCTGCAAATTCAACATCGGAACCGAGCTGCGCATGGCCTTTGGCGCCGCATTGCGCGACGCGGTCAACCGCGACCCCAACCGGTTCGATCGTGTTACCATTTTGAAAGAGACGCACGATCCGGTCGAAGCCGCCGCCCGTACGGTGATCCGCGCATTCGGCGCCCCACCGCAGCGATAATCGTCAGACCGTGAATGCCGCCCGGAACGCGGCCAGCGCAGTTTCGGGATCCTCCAGCGCGTAGGCTTCCATGCCCACCGGTCCCCGGTACTCGAGATCATATAGTGCACGCGCGACCGAGGCGTAGTTGACCTCGCCCGTTCCGGGCTCACACCGGCCGGGATTGTCGGCCACTTGAATCTCACCGATCCAGGGCAGGCATTTGTCGCACCAGCGGATCAGGTCGCCTTCGCCGATCTGCGTGTGATAGAGATCCAGATTGATGCGCAGCTGAGGGCGGTCAACGGACGACACCAGGGCCAGAACGTCTTCGGTCGATCCGAACGGACAACCGGGATGGTCCAGTTGGTTGAGGTTTTCCAGCGTGAAGACCACGCCTTCCTCCTCGGCCAGATCACAAATGCGGTTCAGCGTATCGCGCGCCTTCAGCCACATCTGGCCGGTCACGACCTCATGCTGCCAGATTGGTATTCCGTTTTCGCCCAGACCCGTTCCGTGCAAATTCAGGCGTTGTACACCCAGCCGCTTGCCGACCTGCGCCGACTCGCGTGCGGTCTTCAGCAACATCTCGGCGCCTTCTTCGTCGGCCAGTCGTCCTTCGACATAGCCGTCCATGATGGTGAATTCCGCGCCGGTGGCTTCAAGCTTTGGTATGTCCAGATCTGGCCAGCTCCAAAGGCCCACGCCGAACCCCATTTCCTTCAGCCGCGCCGCCCGCCAGTGCAGAGGTTTATCCAGCCAGAGCATCTCGGCGCAGGCCGCAAGTTGAAACGGATGGGACATGCTAGCTCTCCTAGAAAGTGCAGATCAGATCGAGCCGCCTTCGACCATGAAATTGCCAGCGCTGCACATCGCGGCATCGTCAGAGGCCAGAAACAGAACCATGCGGGCCACGTAGACGGGATCGATCGGGTCGGGCAGACATTGCCGGTCAACCTGTTTTGCCAGCGCTTCGGGCGTCACCCACAGGTCTTTCTGCCGGTCCGTCATGATCCAGCCGGGCACAACGGTGTTGACGCGAATCCGGTGGTCTCCAAGCTCGCGCGCCATGGTTCGGGTCAGGCCGTGAACGGCGGATTTTGCCGTGGCGTAGGCGGGGAAACCGGCCCCGGCCTCCCACCAGGAATTCGAGCCGAGATTGATGATTGAGCCGCCGCCTTTTGCAATCATGCCCGGGGCAACAGACTGAATGGCAAAGAACATGTGGCGAAGGTTGATCGCCATACGTTCATCCCAATACTCGGCCGTCACTTCGCGCCAGTCGTGGCGGTCATCATGGGCGGCATTGTTGACCAGTACATCGGCAGCACCCAATTCGTCGGCCAGTTCTCCGATTGCCGTCTGCAGGGCTTCGATATCGCGCAGATCGCATGGGGCAAAGGCGTGCTCGCCGTCCAGATCGGCCAGCAAGGCGAGCCCGGCATCCGCGTTGATGTCCAGAAACCCTACCTTCGCACCCTGTGCGGCAAAGGCCCGCACGGTTTCGGCCCCGATGCCGCCAGCGCCGCCTGTGACGAAGACGGTTTTGCCTGCAAGGCTGGGGTAACTGGCAAAGCTATCGGTCAACCGTCCCGCTCCATGATCCATTCAACTTCGGGGGCCGGAACAAAGCGCCACTTTCGCAGCGGTCCGGCCATGACATTCAGGTAATACATCTCAAAACCATATGGCGCACCGCAAGGGTGATGTCCGCGCGGGACGGTCACAACATCGCCATCCGAGACAGCCATCGTCTCATCCAGCTGCCCGTCATCGGTATAGACCCTTTGAATGCCAAATCCATTGGCGGGGTTCAGGCGGTGGTAATAGGTTTCCTCAAGATAGGTGATGCGCGGATAGTCATCCTCGTCATGGCGATGGCTGGGATAGCTGGACCAGTGCCCGTTCGGCGTGAACACTTCAGTTACCAGCAGGCTGTCTGCGTAGTCTTCATTCTCCATCGCGATGTTGTTGATGTAGCGTGTGTTCACACCCTTGCCCCGTTCGGTCAGGGTAATCCCATCGGGGCCGATGCGGCGGGCCTGATGTCCGCCCCTGCCCGGGGCCGAGCATACGGCGATGACGCAATCGGTTTCGGCGACGGCCTCCCACTCGGTTCCGTTTGGCAGGTAGAGGCAATGGGGCGGGGTTTTCTCAAAAACACTCATCCGGTCGCCCAGAACGCCCCAGTCCTGCTCCGCTCCACTGATCTGTGCCTTGCCTTCAACCATCACCAGAATGACCTCGCGGTCGCCGGTTGCCTCGGCTGCCCGGTCGCCCGCTTTCAGATGGTAAAGCCCGAAACCGACATAGCTCCACCCGGCACTTGCAGGCGTGATATCGTGCACCTTGCCCCGGGTTCCGAACGGCTTTTTCAGCAGGTCTGCCATGTGTTTTCTCCTTATTGGGCGGGCCTTAACGGCCCGCCAGTGTCTTAAATTCAGGCAGCTTGCCTTGTTTGCAGGGCTGCGTAAGCCTCGGACAGTTGCGCTTCGGTCCATCCCTCGGACACAGCCCGACGCAGGATGTCGGCCTGACTTTCGGGCGCGTTGCCACCGATGGGCGGATCGGTGTCCAGATTGGTTGGAAACGGATACCCCTCGGCCGTAGCGGCAATAGCTGCGTCCAACTCTGCCGTGCTGAGTTCACCGCGTTGTCTCAGTGCAATCAGCGCCGGAAACACAGCCTGAGACATGGAACGCCGGTCAATCGCCTCCATCGCGCGGCCAAAGGCGGATGAAATCTGCAGCAGGTTCGCCATCCGGTGAATATCCGCGCTGCTGTTTTCCCCTGCGGCATGAAACAGGGCCGGGTTGAAGAACACCGCATCCCCTTTTTCCAAAGGCAACTGAATACAGTTTTCCTCGAAATGCGCCCGATGCGCCGCGTCATGAAAGGCCAGATAGCCCGGCGGATAAAGCTGCGAGAACGGCAGCAGTTTGGTCGGGCCGCTTTCGACCGGCATGTCGCAATGGGCAACCGCCCCCTGCAAGGTCAAAGATGCGGTAACCAGATGGGCGTGCGCCGGATAGCGCGCGGCCGTGTCGGCGCTCTGGAACCCCAGATGGTAATCGCGGTGCGCCTGCTGGGCCTTTCCACCGGGACGTACCTGATTGATCTGGGCCGTGACCTGATAGTTCGGCCCCAACCACGCCTCACAAGCGGCGGCGATGACCGCATTTCCGAAATAAAGCGCAAAGCCTTCAGGGTCACGTAGGCACTGCTTTTGCAGCGCGTTCCAGACCCGGTCATTGGCGCCCGATGCGGCGAAGTGATCGCCCTCACCGGCGCCGCTTTGGCGTTCTTCCGCGATGATACGATGGAAGACATCGCTGGCCCGGTCGATCACGGACGTGTCCGCGAAGGCACCTTTCAGGGCAATCACGCCCGCCGATTTGTCCAGAACGCGACCCCATTCTGCCAACAGCGCCTTGCGCTGATCCGCTTGTTCCAGCGCAGGGCGCAAGGCCCGCATGTCGTAGATTGGAACGTTCTTCTCGACCGACGCGGCATGTGGCACCGCGCCAGCGTCGAGGTTCTGAGAGGTCAGCACCTTGAATTCATCCAGATCACAGGATTCCCGGTCGAAATAACCGACAAAACCAAGGTCCCGATCTACCATGACGTTCTCCTTTCTCATGGCCAAGGTGTTGCCCAATTGGGCGGATGTTACGCGACGATCTCCAATCCGGCCTGACCACAAACCTCGACGATGTGGTCGTAACCTTTCTTGGAGTATTCATAGGGCGGCGCTTTGGCCGGGTCCTGCTCGGCCTCGACCACGATCCAGCCGTCGTAATCCATCGCTTTCAGCGCATTGGACACGGCCTGAAAGTCGATGCAGCCATCGCCCGGAACCGTGAACGCGCCGGCAATCACTGCATCCAGAAAGCTGCGGTTGTTCTCGCGCACGTCCTGCACGACCGCCGGACGGATGTCCTTGAAATGGACATGGTGCACCCGGTCGCCCCAGCGGCTCAGGGTGGCCAGAACGTCCCCACCGCCAAACAGCAGGTGGCCGGTGTCGAAACATAGCTTTACCTCTGGGCCCGACCCTTCCATCAGCCAGTTCACATCATCTTCGGTTTCGATGATCGTGCCCATGTGGTGGTGGTAGGCCATCGGCATACCCTGATCCGCCATCCATTTCGCCAGCTCGGTGATCTTGGCGGCATAGGCCAAGACCTCGTCCCTGGACAGTTTCGGGCGGTTGTTGACCGGGGTGCCGATCTGACCCTGCACGGTGTTCGAGCATTCGGCATAGACGATGCACGGACTTTTCAGAGCCACGAATTGCTCGACCTGCTCGCGCACGGCCTCACGCTCTGTCGCGAAATCGTTGACCAGCGACGCGCCCGAGCACCAGCCACCGCATAGCGCGATATCATTGCCTTCCAGATAGGCGCGCAGCCCGTCAGTGTCGCCGGGCATCCGCTGGCCGCGTTCGACACCGGTGTAACCGATCTCACGCGACTCCTTCAGCGCCTGCTCCATTGTATAGGCGGCGGTCAGATCCGGCAGGTCATCATTTTGCCAGGCGATCGGAGAGATCCCGATTTTCACGCTCATTTCGTGTTTCTTTCCTTGATGGCGGCTTCATAGGCCGCGCGCTTTTCATTCACTTCAGGGCGAATGCTGACCTCGGGAACCGCCACTTCCCACCAAGTGCCGCCATATTCGGTCGAGGGGTACGGATCGGTGTCGATCACCACCACGTAAGGCCCTGTGATCTCGCCACGTTTGGCAAGCGCATCTTCCAGTTCGGCAATGCTGCTGACCTTGACCGATGTCGCCCCCATCGCCGCCGCATGGGCTGCAAAATCAATGGCCGAGGGGTTCTCATGCACCGCATGATCCAGCAGGTTGTTAAACTCAGCCCCACCCGTACCCATCTGAAGACGGTTGATGCAGCCAAAGCCGCGGTTGTCGGTAATGACCACGGTGAAAGAGACACCCATCATCGCCGCCGTCGCCATTTCCGAGTTCGCCATCATATAGGTGCCGTCACCCGTGAAGCAGATCACGTCCCGATCGGGCTGGGCCATCTTGATGCCCATCGCCCCCGCGATCTCGTACCCCATGCAGCTGAAGCCGTATTCCATGTGATATGCACCGGGGCGCGGGGCTTTCCACAGCTTGTGCAACTCACCCGGCATGGTGCCCGCCGCGCACATGACCACTGTATCGTCATGCGCGGCGCGCTGAACCGCGCCCACCACCTGCATGTCCGTGGGCAGGGCATTGCCGTCGCCGGGCGCGTCGGTCAGTTTGTCGACCTTGCCGAACCATTCCGCCTTCAGCGTGTCAGCCACGGGATCCGCGCGGTAGCCCTGAAGAGCGACGCCCAACTCCTCCAACCCGACACGCGCATCAGATTGCAGGGGCATCGCGCCATGTTTCTCGGCGTCATAGGCAGCGGTGTTCAGGCAGACCATCTCGCGTTCGGGGTTCGAGAACAGACCCCACGAGCCGGTAGTGAAATCCTGCAAACGCGAACCGATGCCCAAGACCAGATCGGCTTCGGCGCAGATATCATTGGCGGGTTGCCCGCCGGTCACACCAATGGGGCCCAGATTCAGCGGATGATCCCAGGCCAGCGCAGATTTGCCCGCCTGCGTCTCGGCAATCGGAATGTTGTGCGTTTCGACAAAGCTTTGCAGCGCATCGGTCGCGCCTGAATAGTGCACCCCGCCACCGGCAACGATGACCGGACGTTTTGCCGCCCTGATCGCGGCCACGGCGCGGGCCAGTTCACCCTCATCCGGGCGGATGCGGCGTTGATGCCAGACACGGGGTTCAAAGAAACTTTCGGGATAGTCGTAGGCCTCGGCCTGCACGTCCTGACAGAAGGCCAGCGTTACCGGCCCGCAATCGGCGGGGTCGGTCATGGTGCGGAAGGCGCGCGGCAGCGCCGTGAGCAGGTGCTCGGGGCGGGAAATACGGTCGAAATAGCGGCTGACCGGTTTGAAGCAGTCATTGGCGCTGACGGTACCGTCTCCGAAATCCTCGATCTGCTGCAGAACCGGATCGGGACCGCGCGTGGCGAACACGTCGCCGGGCAGCAGCAGAACCGGCAGCCGGTTCACATGGGCCAGCGCCGCTGCCGTCACCATGTTGGTGGCGCCGGGACCAATTGACGAGGTCACGGCCATGGCACGCGAGCGGCGCATCTGTTTGGAATATGCAATGGCCGCATGCGCCATGGTCTGCTCGTTATGACCGCGATAGGTTGGCAGGCTGTCCCTTACACCATGCAAAGCCTCGCCCAGACCGGCCACGTTGCCGTGACCGAAAATCGCCCAGACACCGGCGATGAAAGGCTCTCCGCCCTCGTTCATCTGTGCCCCCAGATAGCGCACCAGAGCTTGCGCGGCGGTCAGTCGGATTGTCTTGCTCATCTTGATCCCTTTCAACACATGCCGCTGCGGGCAATCTGTCGGGTTTCGCATTTTTGAAGGTTTCAGGCGCATGAACCGGCCTGATCAGGGTGCGGCCGTCTGGTGCCACGGGGTTTGGATGGCCCACCCGTTGCGGCGGAACATCCTGTAGTTCGTCGCTCAGACGGTCCCGCCGAGCGATCCTTCGAGTTGGGCCATCTCCTGACCGCCTGCCATCAGGTCCTGCAACTGTTCCGGCGTAATCTCGCCGCGCTTTGCCGTTCCCAGTGTCTTGCCGCGGTTCAGCACGGTAAAGCGGTCGCCCACCGCCAGCGCGTGGCGCACGTTGTGGCTGATGAACACAACGCCGACGCCCTGGCTGCGCACCTTGTCGATGGTGGCCAGCACGTTCGAGGTCTGGCGCACACCAAGCGCCGAAGTCGGTTCGTCCAGGATCAGAATCTTGGCACCGAAATAGACCGCGCGGGCGATGGCAACGGTCTGACGCTCCCCCCCGGACAGGGTGCCCACGGCCTGATCCGGCCCACGCAGGTTGATGCCCATCTTGCGCATCTCTTCCATGCAAACATCGTTTGCCTGATCGACGTCGAACCGCTTGAGCAGACCTTTGCCCTTGGTAGGCTCACGGCCCATGAAGAAATTGCGCGTCACGCTCATCAGCGGGATCATCGCCAAGTCCTGGAACACGGTCGCAATGCCCGCCTCCATCGCATCGCGCGGCGTGTCGAAATGCAGGGGCCGACCTTCGAAAAAGATCTCGCCCTTGGTGGGTTTGTGCACGCCGGACATGGTCTTGATGAAGGTGGATTTACCCGCACCGTTGTCGCCCAGCAGACAGTGGCATTCCCCGGGCTTGACGTCAAAGCTGACGCCGGCAAGGGCGATGATATTGCCAAAGTGCTTTTCGATATTTTTCATTTCCACGATCGGGGCGGCATCGGTCGCGTCGCCGTGGTGAAACTTGGTGTCTTCGGTCATATCAGCGCTCCCCGGTTACGCGTTTACGGATCGCGTTGTTGAACAGAACGGCGATCAGCAGCATGGCGCCCAGGAAGACCTGAAACCAGTCCTGATCGAAGTCGGTATAGGTGAGGCCGATGACAACCATGCCGAAGATGATCGAGCCAAAGAACGCCCCGATGGCCGAGCCATATCCGCCGGTCAGCAGACAGCCGCCGATCACTGCGGCGATAATCGCCTCAAATTCTTTCTGGAAGCCCCGGCGCGCATCGGTCGAACCAGCGTCCATCACCGTGATGATCGCAACCAATGCGGCGCAGCAGGCGGTCAGCATGAACAGCGAAACCTTGACGCGGTTGACCGGAACACCCGAGTTCGAAGCCGCAACCCTGTCCCCGCCCGAGGCGAAGATCCAGTTTCCGACCGGAGTGCGCAGCAGCACATAAGTCGCCGCCAGCGTGATGACGATGAACCACAGGATTTCGACTGGGATACCCGGCACCTTGGGCGCACCGCTTTTGAACGTGTCGATCATGCCGTTGGCCGCCAGCCAGGCGAACAGGCCTCCGAACGCTTCGCCGGAAAAGAATGGTGCCAGCCAGTCGTTTTCGACCGCATCGCGCACGCCGCGCAACTGGGTCGAGCCGCCTGTCGCCATTTTCAAACCAACCAGGGACAGGCCGCGCAGAATGAACAGAAACGCCAGCGTCACGATGAACGATGGCAGGCCCGAGCGGATCACGATATTGCCGTTGATCGCACCGACACAGGCCGCGAACAGGAATGTCATTGGGATGGCGAAGATCAGCGGCAATTGCCAGGTCACGACGCAGACGCCGAAAAACAGCCCCGAGAACGCGACCATCGACCCGATCGACAAGTCGAACTCTCCGCCGATCATCAGCAGCGCGGCCCCGATGGCCAGAATCCCCAGCTGCGCGGCGGGGGTCATGAAGTTCATGACGCCGGCAAGGGTAAACATCGACTCATCCGCAGTGATCGCAAAGAACACGAAAACCAGGACGGCACCTGCCATGGCGCCCAACTCAGGCCGTTTCATGAGTTTGGTTAGGAACGGTTCTTTCTTGACCCTTTCGTCCGATACGACGGGCGCTGACTCACTCATGGTTTCCTCCCAATTCGGTGAGATCGGCGCGCTGGCGCCGATCCTGTTGTTTGCCGGAACCTTCCGGGATTAGCGGATGCCCTGCGCGGACAGGTCGATCACCTGCGCCGCCTTTTCCTGCGTGATCAGGTTCGGACCCGAAGGCACGTTGCCGCCGGGCATCAGGCCGTATTTGGCGTGCAGACCCATGAAGTTCACCGACAAGTAGCCCTGCAGGTACTGCTGCTGGTCGATGGCAAAGGCCGCGTCGCCATCCGCGATCGACTGCAGGAAGTTTGCCGACAGGTCGAACGAGGCGACGTTCACATCGCGGCCAGACCCTTTGACGGCTGCAACCGCAGGCTCACCGGCCGAGCTGGCACCCAGCGCCATGACGGTGTCGATGGCTTCGTTGGCGGCCAGCGCAGCAGCCACCTTCGATTCGATTTCCGAAGGATCGTTCGAGGTCGGCAGAACTTCGACATTGCCGCCAAAACCTTCGGTGAAGCCCGCGCAACGCAAGTCAAGCGCGACGTTGCCCACCTCGTGGTTGACGCAGATCGCCGTGCTGCCGCCCATCGACGCCAGTTTTTCGCCAGCAGCCTTGCCCGCGTCGAACTCGTCCTGACCGACATGCAGTAGGGCGCCCAATTCCTTGGAAACGTCAGAACCCGAGTTGATCGAGATCACCGGGATACCGGCTGCAACTGCGCGTTCGATTGACGGGCCTAGCGCATCCGCATCCGGGATCGAAACGATAAGACCATCGGGTTCCTGGTTCACGGCAGCGTCGATCAGCTGCGACATGGCCACCATGTCGAAAGTTTCAGGCGCGCGATATTCGACGTTCACGCCCACGTCCTTGCCGGCCTGTTCGACACCGTTCTTGACGACGTTCCAGAAGGCATCATTGGCCTGGCCGTGCGAAACGACAACAATCTCCTGCGCGAATGCAGGTGTCGCCAGCGCCAGAGCCCCTGCTGCCAGTGCGCCCTTTACGAACTTATTCATTCTGTTTCCTCCCATTAGAACAGTCTATTTTCGTGTCGGGGTGTCAGCCCCAATCATTCGGCAGCGCCGAATCTCTGCGACTCCGGTCTGATACGGAGCTGATGTCAGTTTGAAGCATTCCGGTCATTTTGCAACCGGTTTCAAAATTTCAGACATGTCAACCGGCCTTCCGGACTGCGCCGACCGCGTCGCGGCCTCGGCCATTGCAAGCGCGGCAACCCCGTCTTCCAGCGTCACCGGCAGCGCGGCACCCGTCAGGGCCGCCTGTACAAACGCATCCCATTCCGCCTGATAGGCCGGCATGTAACGCTCCAGGAAGAAATAGGTTGGTTTCGCCCCGACAACGCCTTTGTCGGTGGATTTGACCACAGTGTTTTCCAGCATATTGTGAGCCTGCAACAACCCCTCAGAACCCAGCAGTTCGACGCGCTGATCATATCCGTAGGCCGCCCGGCGGGAATTCTTGATGACGGCAATCCGACCATCATTATAACTCATTGTAACAACAGCGGTATCCACGTCTCCGGCCTTGCCGATTTCGGGATCCACAACCGATGCCCCCACGGCGGAGATGGTTTTTGGCAGCTGACCCATTAGATAATTCGCCATGTCGAAATCGTGGATCATCATGTCCCGGAACAAGCCGCCGGACACCTTGATATAACTGACCGGCGGTGGAGCGGGGTCGAATGAGGTGATCGACAACATTTCGGATTTGCCGATTTCCCCTGCGTCCAACGCAGCCTTAAGCGCAGAAAAGTTGGGGTCGAACCGGCGGTTGAACCCGATCATGACAGGTTGGCCACTGTCCGCCGTGGCCTTTTGACAGGCGATGGCGCGTTCGAGGTTCAGATCAACAGGTTTTTCACACAGAACCGCCTTTCCGGCACGGGTTGCCGCTTCGATCAGGTCGGAATGAGTGTCCGTTGGCGTGGCGATCAGCACCGCGTCGATTGCCGGGTCCGCGATGATGTCGTCAGAACTGCGGGCCTCGGCCCCGGTGTCCGAGGCAAGGCTTTCAGCCGCCTCTGCCACCGCGTCGGACACAGCACATAGCTGGCTTTTGGGGTGGGCGGTGATCGCCTGCGCATGCACGCGGCCGATACGTCCGGCCCCCAGCAATCCGATCCTCAGCATTCAATTCTCCCGAATCCTTTATTCGCGTGACAGAATGTTTCGCTTTGCAACCGGTTGCAAGATGTTTTTGCGCTGTGCTGAAAATTGGTGCAGAATCCGGCCGCATGAGCCTGTCAGACCCGATGTGGCAGGCCCGGCTTTGCCGTGTTCTTCGTTGCCGGATCTGCTGCCTGACTGCACTTGAAGCGTGCCTACGACACACCGTTTGCAACAACGGCTTCGGCGATTTTGGGGTCAACGACGACCACGTCGACAGTGGCGATATCCTCAAAAATCTCTGCATGCAGGGTATCACCCAGAACGTCCTGCATCTGCGCCTTGTGGCCATTGATGGATGCGTTCAGCACATCCGCGTATTCCGTTGGCGTCAGCTTTCCGGCAGCAAGCTTCGTGTAGGCTTCCAGCAGGTCATGACGCAACTGGACGATCATTTCCTGATGCGAATCCACGTGCGATTGCATCAGTCCCGGATGTTCGTTTGGAGATACCAAAAACTCTGTTTCTTCCGAACACCGCGGGTAGCGCTTAGTCAGGCAGCCGTCGCAGATGCTTTTCCACTTTTTGACACCCAGACCGTCAATGGCCAACAGACCCAACCGCCCGTAAAGCGTGTGCGTCAGATATCTCCAGCCCTTTGATTTATAACCTTTTGCGTCATTCACCTCGAGCCCGGCTGTACACATGATCCTGTTAGTCGCCTGATGGCAGACACCGTCGAGACCGTACCGGATTCCGGCCAGACCCTTTGTCAGCGGGTCGGTTCGCATTTGCGATAGGCAATCACATTCGGGTTGAAAGGCCATTCCATGACCAATGGACCGCTGATTTTCGTCGTGATCGCCCCCGCAAGGCCACAGGTAGTTCCGCTTACCGGCATCATCGTATCCAACCGCATATGTATGGTCGGCATTCGACTTGATCGGATCGATAAAAGCGCCCTGCGCGAACATCTCGACCTTTCGCTCTTTGTAAGGGTCATAGATGTCGAACTCATCCTGCCACAACCGGTGGCGCTTCCCCTTGACCGGGTGATAGACTTCGGCGCTGACAAATCTCGGCCTGTTCGGATCGATACTCAGCCGAACGACCACCTCGTAGTTTGCAAGCGTCCATTTGTGGCTGTCCTGACCGTCCCAATGACCTTTGGCGGGGTCCAGAGTGATGCGGTAGGTGTGGTCCTTGCAGCCTGTTACGCTCGTTGGAACCTCAATCCTGGCTTTTGGGAAATCCACATAGACTTTACCGTGAAACTTCACCGTGATTCCGGGCGCAACGCTCAGCTTTTGTGTCGGGATTTTGTATGTTCGCATAACAATGACCTTTCTAAAAATATTCGAAAGGTACATTGATCGGGCCAATCCGTCTGTGACGTATTCACGAAGCTCTCAGAACACAGCCCAAGTCCGGGCCGCATGTCCCCAGCCTAGCCCCCGACGTAAACGCCGCTTTTGGGCCGGTAGAATATCTTCTGGTCGTGAAGCCGCCCCAACAGTTCCTGAATGTCGCGAAGCGTTTCTTCCCGCTTCGATTTCTCGTCTTCATCCTCTTGCGCAGATGCGTGAGACTGCGATGCCAAAGCGATCCGGAGAGAGCTTTCGATCAGGTCGATGTCCTTGACCGACAGTTCGAACATGTCGTTGTAGCGGGGCATTTCGAAACCTCCTGGCTGGGCGCAGGTTTCCAGACTGCCCCACGTCGCGTTTGATTACCACTTTTTCGTTACGGTGCGGGAAATCGTTGGGCCTATTGGATGGCAGAGTATGGCCACTCTCCAAATTTCGAACAGCCCATTTATGAAGCTCTGTCGCCAATTTTCGCCCAAACGACAATGAAAGCCACAAGTTTTGCAAGCTCAGGATGTTAACCTGTTGTTGTAAAATGGCGATCCCTGAAGGACTCGAACCCTCAACCTGCTGATTAGAAGTCTTACTACTCTCCCTTCGATACAGTTCCAGGCACTTCTTTCAAACACCAAATCTCTTTATTTTTATGGAACTTATGGACTACCGCCTACGATCGAGCTCTTGTCAACTCTCTTTCTTGTGCTTACCTATTGCTTACCTAGCGTAGAATGCTCTTACGATGCCAAACATCCGACTGACAAAAACAAGCATTGATCGCCTTTCGCCCACAAATCGTGAGGCAATCTATTGGGACGAGAGTTTACCGGGCTTCGGACTGCGGGTGAAAACCACTGGCGTGAAGAGTTTTGTCATTCAATACCGAAGCAAGCAAACTGGTCGGTCGAAACGTAAGACTTTGGGCAAGTATGGGCCAACGCTTTCGCTTGGCACAGCACGTGAGATGGCGCGAAACCTTCTCGCCGAAGTTATCAGAGGTGGGGATCCGGTCTCAGACGGGCAGTTGCTGCGAAAATCGCCAACAGTCTCCTCACTTGCCGAGCAATACTTGACCGAACATGCGGTCCCAAAGAAAAGGCCCGGTAGCGTACGGAATGATCTTTCCATGCTGGAGAGGTACATTTTGCCTAAGCTGGGTGAATTGAAGGTCATTGAAGTGACACACCAGCATATCCAGAAATTGCACAACCAAATGCGCGACACTCCTTATCAGGCCAATCGAACGCTCGCGCTTGCTTCAAAAATGTTCCAACTGTCGGTACGCTGGGGGATGCGATCTGACAATCCCGCGCGTGGTGTTGAAAAATACTTAGAGGAAAAACGTGATCGCTGGCTTTCCGATGCGGAACTTCAACGGCTTCTATTGGCGCTATCCGAACACCCCAATCAGACTGCTGCCAATGCAATCCGCTTCCAGCTTCTGACAGGCGCGCGGATTGGAGAAGTTCTGACAGCCAAATGGGAAGACATTGATCTAGAACGTCGCGTGTGGACGAAACCATCGCATCACACCAAGCAAAAACGGCGAGAACACCTACCTTTGTCTTCGGCAACCACTGCCTTGCTGTCGGAAATGCAAGTGTCGAATACGCTAAACAGCTCATGGCTCTTTCCCGGACGCGATCCTGGGCAGCCGTACAAGGACTTGAAAGGGTTCTGGCGGTCAATAACGAAGTCCGCAGGTCTCGAAAACTACAGGGTACATGATAACCGGCATACACACGCTTCACATCTGGTTTCTAGTGGTTTGAGCTTACTGATAGTGGGCAGGCTTTTGGGACACACGAACCCGTCTACCACGCAACGCTACGCGCACCTCGCAGATGACCCGTTGCGGCAGGCAGCGGATGTGATGGGTAAGAAGATCAGCGGTGGCAGTTCCTGAAACCTGAGAATTTCCTGTGCTGAAGACACGCGAGCGGCAATTAGACTGCAGCTGTCGGCACAGTGTCGATGTTTGGGACGGAAGGGAATGGACGGAGATCTAAGATGTCCAAATCTCTACTTCCCGTTGTCACAACGCGTCGTCCGCCTTGGAACAAAGGCAGACTAGTCGGACAGAAGCGGCCATTGCAGTCAAAGCAAGTCTGGGCCATTCGCGCTCGGCTCGAACTTGCAAACAAGCTGAGAGACCTGGCATTGTTCAATCTTGCCATCGATAGCAAGTTGCGCGGGTGCGATCTCGTCCGCTTGAGGGTTAACGATCTCGCCGTCGGCGATTCTGTTCGCGATCGGGTATCCGTTGTTCAAAGCAAAACTGCAAAACCGGTGCAATTTGAAGTGACGGAGAATACACGTGAAGTCGTGTCGCAATGGGTCTCTTCTCAATACATGCTTGGACAACGGTATCTGTTTCCAAGTCGTATGCATGCTTTGCCGCATCTTTCGACCCGGCAATACGCTAGGCTTGTCCGGGAATGGGTGTCAGCGATTGGTCTCGATCCGTCCAGCTACGGCACGCATTCGCTTAGGCGTACCAAAGCGGCTTTGATATACAGAAAGACCGGAAACCTACGTGCCGTTCAACTTCTGCTCGGTCACAGCAAAGTGGACAGTACGGTGCGTTACCTTGGCGTCGAGCTTGAAGACGCGCTTAGTATTGCCGAACGTATCGATCTTTAATGCTTTGGCGGGCGGGATCGTCCGCTCGCCGCTCCCAAGCAGACTTTCGGAATCTCCCTTTAATCTTCCGCTTCGAGCCCAACACAGACGTTACAATAAGCAGCTAGTCGCCTTCGCCGAAACCCGGCCCGGTTCCATCCAAAGCTGCGTCCTGAAGTGTGAACGTTTCCTGCCAGACTTGTGTGTCGACCGGTTCATGCCGTGGTTGGTTTTCTGGTGGAAAGCGCATTGGTTTTCCAGGCAACGCACCTGTCGCCGCACCGTCCCGTTTTACGAAGACGCCGTTGACGACCACATGAGGCATGCCGCGAGGAGGCAGCCCCTGGGTGCCGCTCTGATAATCCGATCCAGGACCGACAGTTTCAGGGTCGAAGATGACGATGTCTGCTGCCATACCCTCTTGCATACGACCGCGCACGTTTAGGAACTCCACCCCGGTAGCCCCCATATGATAGGCGGGCCAATAACTAAGCTGCGACAACGTAAACATGAGCGGCACGCCTTCCTCACGCGCGAGCTTGAGAACGGTCGAATGTGAACCCGAGGTGCGCGGGTGCCCGGCGAACAAGAGCGGATCGCCACGCAATCCCAAGTCTTCCGTGTACCACATGCTGTCGCTGCCCACGACCATGTTCGGCACTCGGAGCCATTGCGGCAACCACTCCTCCCTCGCGGGATTGAAGACGATCACAGTGCGACCCGGATCGTCTTCTGCGACCTGTTTGTACTCTTCAATCGTCAGGAATTGGTCCTGACTTGGGTCGTACATAATGTCTTCGTATTTGAGCCCAAGGGCAGCGATAGCGTCCGGGGTTAGCTGATCAGAGGCGATCGAGGTGGAGCCGGCTGTATAGGGGTAGTACTCGGCCCACATATTTAATCCCTTGGCGCGCGCCATCTGGAGTTTCTCTTCTATCTCCCACCAGCCATAGTCGTTGTTGTGGCTGTAGAGGAGAGGAGCATCGAGTAAGAAAGCGTTGGTGAAGACTTCCGCAAAGCCAAGCGGAGCTTCCGGGTTCGTCGCCGAGGTATGAAACCGGCCGTGTACCCCCGTGGCCCGTCCGTAGCGGGCCGCCGTGCGTTGCAACTCAAACTGTTCATAAGTGCTGATACCAACGCCCGCGTACCCAACCGTCGAACCTGCACACAGCCCCCCTTCTTGCAAGCCTTTGTCCACGATTTGCATGATCCGGTTCATCTGTTCGACGCTTGCGCGAGTAACAGACCAATCCGCAACACCGTCTTCTGAACTCGACAAAGCGCGCAATGCGAACAAGTTCGAAGCGTCGACGGGCACATCAATCTCAAGCTCGTCCATGACGACCATGCGGGCGATTTCATGCGACACGCAGGTGCCGTAGTTCATCGGCCAAGTGGCTTCTTCGCGGGAATACCAGTCGGCGATGTTGATGGCGCCAACTTCGCTGTCATAGGCTGTCGTGACACCGTCCATCATACTCATGTTGATGGCATACTTCTGACTGGAGTGTGTGTGGCTATCAATAAAACCCGGCGCCACTACATGCGCAGTGGCATCCACGGTATCTTCGCCTTCAATTGGAGCGGTCGTAATTTTGACAATCCAGCCGTCGCTGATCCCGACATTGGCAATTTGGTCAAAGCCTGTTTCAGGGTCCATGACACGGCCGTTCAGAATAACCAGATCATAGGTGTCAGCCGAAGCCCCCGTAGTCATTTCACCTTGAATTATGCAACTGGCGGTCAGGGCCATGGCGCTCCAAAATAACTTCGACATCTCAAACACTCCTCTTCTACAATTCGCTTTCGGGAGGGTGCACACCCTAGTTTTCATAGCCCGTAACAACGACGTCCATTCCCGGTCTCAACACATGCTCCGGATTTGGGAAGGCCACCAAGACCGCCGCTTCATCTGTGTCGGGGTTCAATCCTATGCTCGCCGAGATAATTCGTCCGGTATGGGGGAACTCCGTCCCATCCGGGAGTTCCAGCCGCACAGTAATTGATGCATGTATTGCCGTTTCATCTTCTCCTGACAATACGCGCTCCATAACGCGATCTATTGGAACGGGTGCGCGTACATGGATCGGATCGAGCTGTACAAGTGTGGCAACTTCCCGGCCACGATTGATATTCACATTAGCGTTTTCACGGTAGTTGGGCGATGTCATCTGCCCGCTGAACGGCGCGTAAAGCTTTTGCGCAGCTAGCAAAGATGCCGCCATGTCACTCTGCACGCGTAGTGTCTGTGCGGAAGCTTGCGCAGCTCGCAACGCGAACAAAGCTTCCTGATATTGAGCCTCTGAAACAGTTTCGCGGTCTTTCAGTTCTTGCTGCCGTGCAAAATCTTCCTGAGCTTTTTCAACTGCGACCAATGCTTCATTCAGTTGCGCTTCTGCCAAGGCAAGCTCCAACTCTTTGAAGCCAGTATCGAATTCAACCAACAAGTCACCCTTCGCAACGACTTGTCCTTCCACAAAATGCAACCGGTTGATTTTATTGCTGACTTCGGCTGAAACGTCCCATGCCCGCGCGGGTACAACAATTCCTTCAACAGTTGATGTCACCTGCGCTGCGGAAGTCGGTGGGAAAGCAAATCCCGCAGTCAATAGGATCGGAACGATCGCTAGCAAAGTTTTTGCCCGCCTGCCGAAAATCATATCTCCCCTCCAGGTACTATTCTTCTTTTTTATCACGATATTCTGTCACAGAGTTTGGAACGCAGACTTGACGTGTGTCAAACCGCCGTAGCTGCTGTCCCACCGGAAAAGTAGACCACTGCTTAAGTCTGTTTTGTCCGCACAGCAGACCTTGAGCGTTCTTCGCCAAATGTCCGCTATGCGGACGTAGCCGACAATCGTCTGAACAGTCTAGCTATTACAAACT
This sequence comes from Ruegeria sp. AB8, assembly GCF_056542605.1. NCBI lineage: Bacteria > Pseudomonadati > Pseudomonadota > Alphaproteobacteria > Rhodobacterales > Roseobacteraceae > Ruegeria > Ruegeria sp. AB8. Next base: position 79,904 of record NZ_JBQGAB010000002.1, on the reverse strand, counting down.
GCCAATGCCGATAATTATCGTTCCAAATGGCACTGAAATCTAGCTTCCCGCAAACGGTCAGCCGTGCGTGGCGCGGTACTTGATTTGTAGTAACGTCCGCGTTGCGAACGAAACCGTATCTGGCCTCTATTCGAGATATGATGACAATCGGCCAAAACAGAATTTGCGATCCGTCAGAACTCTTTTGTTTATCCTGCTCAGATCAAAAACGAACAAGTAGCTCGTTTGATCCATTCGACTCAATGGTTAACGATTGATTTAGTACAAGTGAAAGTAGTAGATCAGACAAGGGTACTTGCGGGACTGTTCGGTGGATGAACTTGAAAAAATACTGAGCAACATCGGGTTTTCTCAATACCTCGATGCTTTTGTTCAAAACGACATTGATATGTCACTTATTGGCGATCTGACCCTCGATGAATTGAAGGAAATCGGCATCGTTTCTCTGGGGCACCGGAAGAAAATCCTGGCGGGTCTGAAAAAGGCCGCGGAAACATACGACCCAACTGTCACTGCACCCACATCTACAAACCTTGAAAGCTCCTCTGACGCTGAACGGCGAGACGTCACTACCATTTTTGCCGACCTCAGCAGCTATACTCAGTTATCGCGCGAACTGGACAAGGAAGATCTGCACGATGTGCTGTCTTGCTTGTATGATCGCTTCAATGAAATTGTGATCCGCATGGGTGGCACGGTTGACCGTCATATCGGCGATTGTGTGATGGCGGTTTTCGGCGCGCCGGTCTCATTTGGCAACGATAGTGAACGGGCGTTGCGGACAACCGTCGAGATGCACCGCGCCATGGAAGAGATATCTCGAAGATTTGGTCGTGAACTGACTGTTCATATTGGTGCTGCAGCTGGCAACGTTCTCTTCTCCAAGCGCGGTTACGGACAACGAAAAGACCAAGACTTTACTGTGACTGGAGATACTGTGAACCTAGCGTCCCGCCTTGCTGATCAGGCTGGCCCAAAAGAAACACTGATTGACGACAAGATATTTCTGTCTCTCAGTCAAAGCATTCATTGCGACGCTCCAGTCTCTTTACAGGTTAAAGGTTACGAAAGCCCCGTGCTGGCGCATCGGTTTGTCGGCTTCGGTAAGGCGGTCGCACAAAACAAAATTGTCGGACGTGATCGAGAAGTCGAGCTACTGGGTCGAGCACTTGACGGAACCATCTCGCGGCGTACTGGTGAAACGGTATACCTGCGCGGAGATGCGGGTATCGGCAAGACGAGGCTGGTTCAGGAAACTCTTTTAAAGGCAAAAGCGAAAGGTTTTGACAGGCATTCCGCACTGTTTCTTGACTTTGGTCTGGGAGATGCAGAGTCACCCGTGAACAAAATCATAAGCAGTATGTGTGGTCTGGGAGAGCATGCTCAACAATCAGCGGTCATGTCCGTGATCAAGCGATTGACCGAGGCAGACGTCCTGAATGAGATTTCCACACTTTTCATGGTTCAGATTCTGGGCGTGAAACCTGATCTTGAGATGTCGGTGATGCTTGGTGCCATGAGTGACACCGCTCGGGTGGAAGGGTTGCATGAAACCATCAGACGCGTCGTGCGTCATTTCTCAGCGCAAACACCGCAACTGATTGTTTTGGAGGATGTCCATTGGGCAGATCCCAAAATGCTGCCCTTGATAAATATTCTGGTCGATGAAAGTCAGGCCAATCCGGTCTTTCTTTTGCTTACATCACGTATGGAAGGATACGTGATGGACATGGATATTGCTCCGATCGAAAGTTCAGCGCGTGTAAGAAGAATGACCCTGGGCGCTCTGAAATCGGCTGATGCGATGGAACTTGCACAGATGACCATTCGCGTCACGAACCAAATGGTCGATGACTGTATCGAGAAGGCGCAGGGTAACCCGCTTTTTCTGGTTCAGATGTTGGCCCACGCGAACGATGTAGATGGGCTGGTTCCCAGTTCGATCCAAAGCTTGATTCAGGCCCGCTTTGACCGACTTGCGCCGCAAGACAAGAAAATACTGCATGCGGCAGCCGTGTTGGGGCAGCGTTTTACGATGAGCGCCGTGACGCAAATTGCAGAGGTGAACGTTTACGACGAGCGCCCATTGCTGGACGCAGCCCTGATAAAACCCATCGACGACGGATATCTTTTTGCCCATGCTCTGATACGGGATGCCATTCTCAGTACTATTCTGCGGAAAGACTTGCGCGCATTGCATTTGGCAGCCGCAAATTGGTTTGAGAAGCGCGGCGTCGTACTTTATGCGCAACATCTTTCGTTCGCCGAAGACCCACGCGCCGCTGAGGCGTTTCTCTCGGCGGCGCGTGACGCAAGAGATGCATTCCAATCAGATGATGCTCTGGATTTTGCACAAAAGGGGTTGAACTGCGATCCCGATCTAGACACGCGTGGTGCACTTTTGCGGGTCAAAGGCGATGTTCTGCGGGAGTCAGGTGACAGTGAGAAATCCATCACATGCTTCCGCGAGGCACAAGACTGCGCAGCGCATGCGTTGGACAAATGCCGTTCGTTGATCGGCATCGCTGCCGCCATGCGTATCCTGGACCGGATCGATGAAGCGTACGCGGTTCTCGACGAAGCCCAGACTATTGCCGAAGGCGGCACGCTTTTGTCTGAGTTGAGCAATATACACTATCTGCGTGGGAGCCTGCATTTCCCACGTGGTGATCTAGACGGTTGCCAGGAAGAACATTTCAAATCGCTTGAATATGCGCAGAGAGCCGATTTGCCGGAAAGGCAAGCCCTGGCGCTCAGCGGGTTGGGCGACGCCGCTTATGCGCGTGGCAGGATGTTTACCGCTCATGAGGTCATAGAAAACTGCCTGCAGCTTTGTGAACAACATGGTCTGGGTGCAGTACAAAGTGCTAATCTGTTCATGTTGGCCACAACAAAAATTTACATGAACCAGACCGAGCAGGCGCTGGCCTGCGCCTTGCAGTCAGCCGAATTGGCGCAAAAACTCGGAACACATCGTCCGGAAATCGTGTCTCGACTGACAGCGGGCTGGATCCTCACTTCGATGGCGCGGTATGCCGAAGCACGCTCGGAGATCGACAGGGGCAGCAAACTAGCCGAACGCATCGGCGCGAAACGGTTCATTCCCTTTTTGGAAGAGACACTTGCACGCATAGAGTTAGAACAGGGCAACGACATTGAAGCAGAGAGGCTTGCCGAGGCCGCGCTAACGAAAGTGCGCGAAATGGCGCTCGATACTTTTATAGGCCCTTGGGTGATGTCCACGGTTGCCCTAACGACATCAAATGCCGCGCGACGCATTGAAGTTCTGCGGGAAGGAGAAGCATTGCTTGCAAAGGGTTGTGTTGGTCACAACTACTTTCGGTTTTACCGAAATGCCATACAAGCTTGCCTGAACGCAGAGGCTTTCGAGGACGCAGAGCGTTTGGCGACAGCCCTCGAAGACTACACCGCGGACGAACCGACACCATGGTCGCAATATCATATTCAACGGACCAGAGCGCTGACAAACAAAGCGCGCGGGATGCCAGATAACGACGCATTGACATCACTTCGAACGACGGCAGAGGCGGCGAGCCTGTTCAACGCAATGCCCGTCATACGCAAAAAACCCTATCAAACGGCGGCGACCTAAAACTGATCGCACCTGCAGGAAAGGATACAACCCATGACCGAGACACAATCCTTGGGGACCGGAACAACGCAGGTTGTAAGCGACGATCAATGGGCTATCGTTCTTGAGGCGTTGCCGGATGCGGTGACGTTAAGCGAACCCCTCGAGTTGCGAGCATCATTCGATGTCTTAAACGTCGCCAAAGGAGATATCCTGCCGCCAAGCGGAATGTATGTTGTGCTCGAGGGCAATATCGCCCTTTTGCAAACTGACGAGAAGCTCGCGCGCGCCGAAACGGGAGATTATTTTTACGAGGCGCACCTTGCATATACGGAACTGCCGGTTGGCCTGACCGCCCAAGCAGAGCAAAACACAACTCTGGCTTACTTGTCGCGCAACAAATGGAGCGATCTGAAGAACGAGACACGCGAAGTATTTGTCTCAACGCTCTTTGGCGACCTGGTGAATGTCTACATGCAGGACTTCCAGCAATCCATCAATTGCTGCAGCGTTACTGCTGCGGCGTTGAGTATGACCGCACTTGGCTTCTCTTGCGAGGTCAATGACATCTTCCGGAAGGTCAACTTGCCGAGTTCCTATGTCGTCAACACGGGTATCGCGCTGGGTGAGCTTTTCGATATCGCTTGCAACTACATCCACACGGTTGGTCTTCGGGATCGGGTCAAAGTGACGCCTTTCTTCATGGACCCTGAAACAACCAGCGCGGAAACGTTGATGGAAGCCATTCTCGAATCCGAGCGTGTTGCGGGCAAAGACGATATCATTGTTGCCAATTTTCAGGTCGGCATTGCACACGGTCGTCCGATGCCCGGGGGGCATTTTGCCGTGATCGCCAAATGCAACCCGAGCACCGGCTTGCTGCATATGATGGATGTTCACCCGGAAAAGTATGGCAAGCTGTGGGTGACAACGGTCGGCCGGCTTTACGAAGCGATGTCCGATCGCGACGGAAGCTCGCACCGCGCACGGGGAATCTTGCGGTTCTCAGCCCGCGGTGCGGTCGCAACCGAACTCGAAGCGATCAAACGTGAGATCCGTTACGTGGACAGCACCATTCATCTAAGCATCTCGAATGACAAACGGCATGAGATGTTCAGGCGCTCCACACCCAACTTGAACGGTTTGAGTGTTCTTGCGGAAAGCTTCGAGATTTTCGGAGATCACGGTGCCAGCGAAGACAAGCTGATGCGGGTGGCAGAACTTTCCTACACGGAGTCGCTCGGCAAGGTCAGATCGGCCGCAGAGCTCAGCAAAATTGCTCGGAAGTATCTTGCTAAAATGGAAGATCTGCACGTCAAAGCCGAGTTTCATTCGTTCAACACGAGAACAAAAGAAAGCCCGGACACGGCGGAGGCTTGGTTCGAGGCGCAGTTGCGGACCCTTAAATCTCCTGAGACGCATAAGCCGGACCAGAGTTTTGATTCTCCCGATAGAGACGAACCGCACCAGAAAAAGCGTCACTTGCAGATCAACATCGATCTGAACAAGGTACTCGGACACAATGCCGTGGCTCTGCCCAGCAGCGATTTCACAGAAACAGCGCTCTTGCAGGAGTTCTGGTGCCTTTGTATCGCATACAATGAGGACACCGATTACGTCACCCTCGTGGATATGAGCCCTGCAACTTCGCAAGTCTGGCAGATAACCCGCACAGCTCTCTTTCATGGGCTGCGCGACAACAATGATCCCGAGATGGTCGTACTTCAAGAAAAAGAAATGCCGCGTGACCCGGGCGATGTCCAGCAGCTGTTAAAAGACCATAAACTGATCCTCTTTTATGACGACGAAGATCCGTGGTCCTACATGCTGCATAGTGTCTTGAACAACATCGGCGCCGAGGATCTGGTTGAGGTTGATGTGTCCGGCGACAGTACGCTTGCGACACGCATGCGGCGGCAGCTTGAAAAAATAACAAGCAAACCCACGGTGCCGTATTTGTTCCTCGAAGGCGAGTACCTCGGCAAAAGAAAAGACATTATGGATGCCTATATCGCCGGGCGACTTCAGGAAGACATCAAGAAGGCCGGCTTGCGCGTGTTGTTAAAAACCGAGACACCGAGCCTGGAGCACAATGACTACGGATATCCCAAGGGCGGTTTGACGGACCCACGCGACGGGAAGCGCAATGTGTTGCTTTGCGCTTGCGGCTCTTCTGCGGCGGATAAAGTGCCGGAACTTGTGCAGAAGCTCACCGACCTTGGTCACAACGTGAAACTGATCCCTTCACCCCACGCAGAGCACTTTTTCAGAGATGTGAAAGAACGAGACGAAAAGGCATACGACATTTACGACCACATCACCCCCAAAGATGTATACCGCGACAGCGATGAATGGAACTTCCGGTATACGCAGTTTGATATGGCGGTGCGCGCCTCTCACCTCGCATTGTGCGATTGGGCGGATTGCGTGGTTGTGGCACCAATTACATGTAACACTATGGGGAAAATTGCGCATGGGATCGGAGATACGCTGCTGACGTCGGTTTTTGTCGCCTGGCAGTATCACACCAAACCCGTCATATTTTGCCCTGCCTGCAATACGAATATGTGGAACAACATCACGACGCAGAACAATGTCGCTATCCTAAAACGTCTTGGAGGAACATTTGCGGGGCCGCGCCGCTCCAAACTCTCGAATGGCACAATGGGTATCGGTGCCATGGCCACTCCTAGCGAAATCGTCACGGCTCTGAACATTGCATTTGATGATCTGGACCATCAACCGGACCGCATTATCAAATGGGCGAAAGAAGCGTCCATGTCGCGCGATCACCTACTGTGGGATCGTATTTTCAGAATGATACGGGAAGATGTGGTTGGTGTGAATGTACTCGATCACGAAACAAAAGACACATTGCTGCATTTTGCTTGCGGTGGCCCCGGCGAGACACTGGGCACAGGAACCACCCACGGCATTGAACATGTCGCCGCTGTCGAAGAATTGTTGAAACTCGGTATCGACGTGAACAGCGTCAACATTGCTGGCTACTCTGCCATGCACGTTGCCATCAAGAACGGCGCAGAAGATATCATCAGGCTGATCCTCGACACTGGCGATTTCAAGGTTCTGAGTTGCATGCGGATGTTGTTGGACCCTGACGTCGAACTTTCAGACGAAACCCGGAAGTTGCTCAACGAGTGGGCCGAGAACGTGCGTAGTGATCTGCCGCAGGAGGAGGATTTAGATGAAGACGACGCGCTGGACGACGACAATGACACAACATACCTCTACTTTACGTATGGGTCGCTGAAGCGCGGATTCCCGAATTATGAGAAAAACGCAAAGCTGCTGAGCGATTTTGTCGGCGCGGCGACAACTACGCAGACCATGCCGTTGATCGTGCAGAAAGAACCGGCCTGCGACAATCCTAATTGTGGTTTCCTACATCGCATGGCGACGTTGGTGGATAAGAAAGGTTCGGGCAAACATGTCCGCGGCGAGGTGTACCGCGTGACGGCGCAGGGATTGAAAGAGCTTGATAACCTTGAGGGTTACGACCCCATCAACCGCGAAGGCAACACTTATGTTCGCAAAACAATTGCGGTCGATTTAGCGGGCAAAACTGAAAAAGCCTTTTGCTATTTCATTGTCAATCCGGAGAAGTACCAAGCAGCAGTTGCTGCAGGAACGTCTGAAATCGTTTCCGAGTACACGCAGGAGATGGCCATCGCGACACCGAAAACAGAGAGCGTTTAGGAGATGATATAGCCGTTGGAGTATCACAGTGTCTTTTGCAGTCAACGTTCAGTGCCAGGCCCGTAGAGCGAATGCGCCTGATCGGTTACCCGTGTTTAGAGACTTTAGACCACATCGTTATCGGATCCAACTGATGACGAGCGGCATTCGAAGATGATAATTTGGTCCGCTACTTGGCTGCACCGCATTTGCAAAATTGCCAATTTGGACCCCGATATATCCTCGGATGTGCCGACAATTTTATGTCGTCGCCAGACGAGCTATGTAAGTAACTGATATTCAAAAAAGTTGGTTCAAAAATGCTTCATTCGAACCGCGTCATCTGCGCTGTAGCATTCACCATTCTAACGCTACTTTCTTCGGTGGCTTTAGCGCAGTCTGTGGAACACCCCCTTCGGCCACCAAAGACCGGAAGCCCGCAGGCGACCTTGCAAGCTTTTGTTGCCGCGATGGCCGATGTTTACAAGATCGCAACGCAGCCTGATGCTAAAGGATCGGATACAATACTGCCTCTACGTCGAGCAGCGGCGACGATTGACATGTCGCTGTTTCCGCCTGAAATCCGGCGCAGCCAGTCCATTGAAGTTGCTTTACTGTTGGATGAAATTTTTGATCGTATAGGGCTACCGGACATCACTCAGGCGCCATCCGTTGACGATGAAACGCCAAACAAATGGCGCGTCCCGAATACCCCAATAACAATTGCTCTTGTCGAAAGCGGGCCGCGCACAGGCGAATACCTTTTTTCCGCCAGCACCGCTCAGAATATCCGCGAATATTATGATGCGATACGCGAACTGCCTTACATCGACACTTCGTCACCGGGCCTGTACACGGCCTATCTGACGACGCCCGGACCCGGGATCGCGCTCAGGTGGAGCGAAGGCTTGCCGGACTGGAGCAAGTTGGTCGTTTTTGAGCAAACATATTGGCAATGGATCGCGCTGGCCGGGGTTACAATACTGCTCACCGTGCAGTTTATTCCTATTTTGCGCACTTCGCGCTCGGTAGGCACCGCGGAAACGCAGGAGCAGGAGCGCGCGAAAAGGCTAAACCAGTTTGTAACTCTGCTTGCTGCGCTCGCACTCACGATAGCAGCAGCATGGTTTGTGGATGAAATCGTCAATCTCACGGGCGATACTCAGATCACCGTTGCCTATGTTCTGGCCGTCCTGCGGTTTGTTCTATTGGGTTGGATTATCGTTGTTGCCGGAAATGTCTTTGTGGATGTTGTCAGTTGGGCGCGAGGTTTGGAGCCAAACTCGGCAGGGGTACTTTTGTTAACTGTTGCGAGTTGGATCGTTGTAGGGCTCTTTCTTTTTGCGCTCATAGTCGCGGCCGCACAAAGGTTCGGTTTCCCGGCTTATTCAGTAGTAACTGGTCTCGGCGTCGGCGGTATTGCTATCGGACTTGGCGCACAAGCATTGGTTCGGGATATCTTGTCCGGCGTATTTTTCCTGATGGACGATGCCTTTCGCAAAGGAGAATACGTGCAGGTGGGTGACGCTATGGGGAACGTCGAAAAGATCTCAATCCGGTCAATGCAACTTCGCCACCATCTCGGCGCCATTCATACAATCCCGTACGGGCAGATTGCTCAACTTACAAATTTCAGTCGCGATTGGGTCATTGTAAAACTCAGCTTCACGGTACCCTATGACACTGATCCGAAAGTCATTAAACGGAAGTTTAAGGAGATCGGCGAAGATATGGTGAACGACCCGGCTTTCGCGGGTAGTTTTATCGAACCCTTTAAGAGCCAGGGAGTTTTTGATTTCGACGATGTCGGTATGGTTGTCAGAGGCAAGTTCATGACTAAGCCTGGTGAACAATTTACTATCCGCGCGGAACTGCAGGCCCGTGTAAAGGCTGCTTTCGACGATGCAGGTATAAATTTTGCCCGTAAAGAGGTGCGGGTCGCGATGCCAGAAGTTGAAGGAACTGGCGATCGACCGAGCGCTGAGCAATTTGCGGCAGTTGCAGCGGCAAGTACCAGCGAATTTCCGAAAGAATAAACGACTACTTTGGGCTCCAAGCCGTCTTACAAGCATTTTTGATTAACGTCAGCTTTCGGGTCATTTGCAGCCGCTGACTCCCTGCGATTTGGATGGCAAGGTCACGCATTTTGCGGATGGGTCACACCTTTCTGATTCAAGTCTCATAATATCAATGATTTAGCCCTGGCATGTGTCACGCCTTTATTGGCGGCGGCCACAGATTTTAGAGATCCGAACCCTCACTTTGTTCAACAGAAGCGGACCGAACTTCCTCGTGCCGCAGTGAGCAATTGAGGTTGATATGCCAAAGATGACGCAAGATCAGCTGGCGGAGCGCTGGCACATGTCGCCGCGGACGCTGGAGCAGTGGCGCTGGCTCGGAAAGGGCCCCAGGTTTTTGAAGATCGGCGCGCGCGTTTTGTACGATGAAAGCGTGATCGAAGCCTATGAAGAGGCCCAGATCTGCCAGAACACATGCGGACCGGTTTCCGGGGAAGGTGTGTAATGGCAAAGTCCTTCCCCGCTCATAAAATCAAATCGCACCTTGTCTACACGGCCTGGGAGGTGGCGGACGTTTTGGGCTGTCATCGCCAGACCGTCATTCGCTGGATTGGGAACAACGGACTTTCGGCTGATACCAGCAGCAAGCCCTGGTTGATCGAAGGACATGTGCTCAAGGACTTCCTCGGACAAAGACAACGCAAGGCGCGGTGCAAGTTGGCATTGCATCACTGCTACTGCCTCAGCTGCAGAGGTCCGCGCGAACCCGACGGCAAGATCGCGGACTATGCTCAGGAAACAGCTTCCAGCGGCCGCCTAACAGCCCTCTGTCCGACGTGTGGTGCGGTCATGAACAAGATCATTCGCCGTTCAGATCTGGAAGCCATTCAGGCCAAACTGGAGGTCACACTTCAACAAGCCTCCCCAAGATTAGTGTCCTGTACCGAACCCCATTCAAAAGTGACCTTGAAGGAGGAGCCCGAGACCCATGCCAAAACACACCTCGGATAACCTGCGCATCAAGCGCAAACACCTCGTCTGGCTGAAGGACGCAAAGGGGCTGTCGCAATCTTCGATCGACAAGGCTGCAGCGTCGATTGCCATCTATGACAGATGGCTCAAAGGTAAGGACTACAGGGCGTTCCATTCAGAAAGGGCGCGCGCGTTCAAACGCCATCTGCAAGGTCTGCGCAATGAACGAACGGGCGCGCCACTGTCAGCAGCTACGATCAACGGTGTGTTGCGCGACGTCTTGAAGCTTTTGGACTGGATGGCGGACCAACCGGGGTACAAGTCCAGGATCTCGCGCGCAGACGTTGCTTATCTCACGCCGGATCGCAAATCGGAACAGGCCCGTCGCAGCACCCTGTGGAAGCCGCATCCGTCCCATGAACAACTAAATCACCTTTTGTCCATCGCGCCTGCAGAAACAGTGGTCCAGCGCCGTGACCGCGCCCTGATCGCCTTCCTTTTCTTGACCGGATCACGTGAAGGTGCCGCCATCACCGTGCAACTGCGTCATGTCGATCTAGCCAATAAATGCGTGCAGTTTGACGGCCGTTCCGTGGATACAAAGTTTGGAAAGTCCTTCATGACCAGTTTCTTTCCCTTCGGTGATGATGTCGAAAGGATTCTGCGAGACTGGATCACAGAGCTTCGTCAGGACCATCTTTTCTCGGACACGGATCCTCTGTTCCCAAAGACGCGCGTCGCTGTTGGCCCGTCCAGACGCTTTGAGGCATTAGGTATCGCGCGCGAGCCGTGGGCCGGCCCGTCGTCAGCGGCCAGGATCTTCAAGCAAGCTTTCGTCAACGCCGGGCTGCCACCGTTTTCGCCGCACCGCGTGCGAGATACGATCGCAGAGCTGGCAAAACTTCACTGCAGGACACCAGAGGATTACAAAGCCTGGTCGCAGAACATGGGACACAACGACGTGATGACGACGTTCAGCTCCTATGGTTCCGTTTCACCTGGTCATCAGGTCGAACTGATGGGGCGGTATCGCCGCCGTGGACCGTTGCCAGACGAGGACGCGGTAATTGATGAATGATCAGCTCCGGTGGCGCACCCGAACGACCACGCGTTCGGGTGCAAGCCGGTATCCGTTCCAAGAGAGATTTTCGATCAACTCTTCGGGCTTATCAACTGACAGACCAGCGGATTCGAATCTCTTTGCAATCGTTCTTCGCGCGGTCAGTATTCTCCGCCTAACGACTTCGTCGGATTCAACGCCTAATTTTTCGACGAGGTCGCCAGACTTCAAGCAGGGAAATTCCAAAGGTTCGCGACCTTTGCCTGCCGCACGGAGCCACTCTTCAGCCAAAACGATCAACAGATCCGCTGTGGCGTTTTTCTTAAGCTCAATATGTTCGCCGATCAAAACCAAACGTGAGGTTCTTTCGATTTCTATGGTCAGCGGTGGTTTCTCATTCTCGCTTTTATCAACTGAGGCAGCTGGCACGAAAGGCAAGGACAAGGCGCTCTGCATCTCGCCATATAGTCTTGGCAAACTCTGTTCTGGGAACTCGCCGGGTGACTTGCTTTCGAGAGTTCTGCGCATGACAGATGTGACCGCCTTGCCGTGGCGGTTCAGCAAATCTGCGATCATCGACATTGCTGTGTCTGGTGGACTGTCGAGATGATTGACCGCGTCCAGAACAACCGGGAAACTCCGGGCCAGCGCATCTGGTGTGGCGTTCCCGAAGAACACTGCATTGCGTACGTAGGACAACGCCATCTCCCGGTCGGTCCCGTTCGGTCGAGCGTCCGACACAAGGTCCACTCGATAGGCATCTTCCGGGTCAAATCGCTCCAACCCCTTTGAAAGCATCGCGAACCGCCGATCGATACACTGCGAACAGCGCCCACAATGGAAGTATTGATGGGTTTGATTATGCACATCAGCGCAACTGCGCGTCTCAACGATCTGGTCTGCCATCCCAAGTTGGGAGATGCGCTCCACGACTTCAGCTTTAGTGCGCGCGAAGTAGGGATTGTCGACCCGCATATCGTTCTCGAAAACAAGCCGCAGAAGACCGGTGAACAGCTTCAGTGTCTTTGGATGCGTGGTTCGCGTCGCTCGTGTTCCAAGGACGTTGCCAACCGGCGGTAGGTTGAGGCTCACGACCCCGTTTTCATGGAACGACACGCGGTCCAGTCCGAAGGCCGTTGCAGTGATCGACCCAAGTACCGCGAACAAGAATGAGCGTGTGCGATGCGTTCTTTCGGCGGTCGATCGGCTCTTCAACTGGGCGGTCATGGGAATGTGACGGCACGTTTCCGGTCCGTACCGTTTGCTCAACGCTGAGATCAGCCGTTTCTGGACCGGCGCTATTTTCGTGGACGAGGCATGACTGACCAAAGCAACCCGATGCTTCTGTTCTACGATTTCTTCCACAGCGCCCGCAAAGGAATCGAGCCCGCCGGAAAACATCAGGACGCGGTGGGGCGTCCATGAACTATTTCGGCCGAATTTGAAAAAGCGCGATCGCTCTGCATCCGGTTCGTCTTTGGTCGAAAAAGAAAATTCAAAGCGGTCGCCGGATAGAAACATCAACGTTTCTTCCAGAGCCTGTATTACGCTCTCACGTTGCCAGAAATCCAGATCGCGTACCGGCATGGTGGCTACGAACCGTCTGTGCCACTTCTCACCCATCTTCTGATCCGCCGGGCCACCACGGCTGACTGCCGCGTCCGCGCAATAGACAAGCGCGGCAATCTCCAGCAAATCGAGTGCACGATCCTGCAGGCCCTCGACCAATTGACGGTTCAATTGTCCAATCCGCAGCGTCATTGCGACTTCGCGGCCAGCAATATCGAGACGCAGGACTTCATCACCGCCGCTTTTTGTCAGGGGCGGCAACCATCTGACTTCAACTTCAGGCAACGGCGCGACGGCGCCCAAACTCCGAGCGCATCTTTTTGAACGCGTAAGCTGTGAACTTGTCTATTGCATCGCGATCAAGCGCCTGCTTCTGCCAGACGGTATTGCCATACCAGCCGCACGCATATTCTTCGACAATTCTAGACACTTCAAATGTGTGCTGGGCGAGGGCTTGTTGAAATGCCACTCGCTGTGCATCGGTGGAAAAGCGTCTATCCTCGCCAGTGTGATTGGCGAGTTCCCGGCTCAGATAGTAGTCTAGAGAGCGGTATGTCAGCCGGGCAAAGAAATCCCGCGCGAGTCTTGCAAAAGCATCGCCCGAGGCGAAACTCGCGAGTGCTTGGCGAATTTCCTGCGGTGTCGGTTCAAACAGGGATGGCAACCGGTCGTGCAGCTGAACGGAAAGGCTTTCCAAGAGCGCGGCCTTCGCCAATTCTCCTGCATCTGAGGAACTTCGGAGATCGAAGCTCCTGCCATCAACGGCACGATCCAAACCGGCCAGCAAGCCGGTCACTGAACCGAGTTCCGAGGTCGTAATGCCCAAGTCAGCCAAAGCGTCTTCGAAGCCCGGAGCCCTTGCAAGCAAAGGCAGCCTCACGAGGAGATCACTTACAAACTGAAACCTGGGGTCACGACTCGCCCGTGCGAGATCGCTCTCAGATGCATCCGCTGCGACCTCGGCGATCTCTTCGACTGACGCATCGGTTGCGATCAGATCAACGACCTCGCGCCACTTCCTGGACCGAGGCAACGTGCCAAGCCTGATGTGTCCCATCAGCTCCTCCCTCTCTTGCAGGGTCATGCAACCATCAGGCGAATGTAAAGGGAAAAATCGGCACCTACGCTTACCCTACGCTTACCTATCAAGCAAGATACGCACGAGGTTAATGCATAAACATTTGAAATTATTGGCGATCCCTGAAGGACTCGAACCCTCAACCTGCTGATTAGAAGTCAGCTGCTCTATCCAGTTGAGCTAAGGGACCGCTGCGCCCTTCTTGCGGTTTTTACGGGCGGGGTTCAAGGGCCAAGCGCATGAAGGCGCTGTTGAGGTCGTCTTCGTAACCGTAGATTGGCCCGCAATAGGCATATCCCAGCGCCTCATACAGCTTACGGGCCGCGTCATATTCGGGCAGGTGGTCGGCACCGGTTTCCAGAACCAGGGCGGAAACCCCTTCGCTCTGCGCCAGATTTGCCAGGTGGTTCATCATGGTGCGTGCCAGCCCGCGCCCGCGCACTTCTGAGATGATATGCACGGATTTCACCTCGGCCGTGCCGTCCGGCAGGGTCTTAAGCGCACCGCACCCGACCGGCTTGCCGGCCTCATACATCGCCCAGAACCGAATGCCCGGCCCTGCCAGCGACTCGGCGTCCATGGTGTGGTTGCTTTCTGCAGGCCCTGCCGTTTCGCTATGGGCAAAATGCGCCTCGACCACCGGGCGCAATGCGTCCGAGGTTGGGTCGGCCTCGCGGATTTCGATCATTCAATGAGTCCAGGGACCGCGCCGGTCGGTGGCGAAATTCTCGCCATAGCCACGGGCGCGCAGGTTCGGTTTGCGCTTGTGCGGTTCGCTGACAACCGCATCAATCCCATTGCTCTTGGCATAGTCCAGCGCTTCTTCCTTGGTGTCGAACTTGAGACGCACTTGGGTCTGTGTGTCACTGGATGAGGTCCAGCCCATCAACGGATCAACCTCACGCGCGGATGCAGGGGCATATTCCAGAACCCACTTGCGGGTCTTGGCCATCCCCGAGGTCATTGCATTCCTTGCAGGCTGGTAAATCCGTGCGCGCATGTCGCCTCTCCGTACTCATTTGGCTTTGGATGTTATGCGTCAGAGCGCGTACGGGGACAAGTCCGCAATTGTCGCGGCGCGCCCGCAGGCTTTCGGCATCGCACCGCTCTGCTGATGCCAGAAACTGTCATCATGGTCATCTAAATATTGTTGAACCCCATGACGAGGATAGACAGATGATCCATCACGAAAGAACCCTGGAAATCGATGCCCGGCCCGAGGCCATCTGGTCTGTACTGAGCCGGTTCACGAATATCGACGAATTCGCTCCTCAGGTAAAATCCGTGGATGCCTTGACACGAGGCCAGAATGGCGTGGGATCAAAACGGCGCTGCCACTTTGAAAACGGCACCTCATTGGTAGAAGAAGTCACGGACTGGCAAATCAACCGGGGCTATCGTGTTCAACTGTCGGACATGTCTGCCATGCCTTTGACCGAAGCGCACGCAGCGATTGCTGTCGAACCACTTGCGAACAACCGCTCAAGGGTGGTCTGGAGCATGGATTTTCAAATGAAATATGGGCCTCTGGGTTGGCTGTTGGGGCAGATGCTACTGAAGCCGATGATCGGGCGGGTTTTGGACCGCAACCTGAAAGCGCTCGCTGAGAAAGTGCAGTCGGACCACATTCCTTACCTGCAGTTTGCCTATTATTAGAACTGCGCATTCCAATCCGGATCAGCCCTTGCAGTTGGACAAAATAAGAACAAATGTAGGGGTCTGACCCGGAGCCTGCCTATGCCCTATGCCCATTCCGACAAGACCCAACTGACCGCAGAGGACGTGCGCGCGCGCCTGAAACTCGAGGGCGGCAAGCAGTTTGTCATGCACACCGAATTTGCGCCGGCGGGTGACCAACCCACGGCCATCAAGGAACTGGCCGGGGGTGTTCTGGACGGCGAACGCGATCAGGTGTTGTTGGGCGCGACCGGGACGGGCAAGACCTTCACCATGGCCAAGGTCATCGAGGAAACCCAGCGACCTGCCATCATTCTTGCGCCGAACAAGACGCTGGCGGCGCAGCTTTATGGAGAGTTCAAAGGGTTCTTTCCCGAAAACTCGGTCGAGTATTTCGTGTCCTACTACGACTATTACCAGCCCGAGGCCTATGTGCCGCGGTCGGACACGTACATTGAAAAAGAATCGCAGATCAACGAACAGATCGACCGGATGCGCCACTCGGCCACGCGGGCGCTGTTGGAGCGCGATGACGTGATCATTGTAGCCTCGGTCTCCTGCATCTACGGTATCGGGTCCGTTGAGACATACGGGGCGATGACGCAGGACCTGAAGGTCGGCAACGAATACGACCAACGGCAGGTAATGGCCGATCTGGTGGCCCAGCAATACCGGCGCAACGATCAGGCGTTTCAGCGCGGGTCGTTCCGGGTGCGCGGTGACAGTCTGGAAATCTGGCCTGCCCACCTTGAGGATCGCGCGTGGAAGCTCTCGTTCTTCGGTGAGGAACTGGAACAGATCACCGAATTCGATCCTTTGACCGGCGAGCGCGCCGCGACGATGGAACAGGTGCGCGTCTATGCGAACTCTCACTACGTGACGCCGAAACCGACGATGCAGCAGGCGATTGTTGGGATTAAGAAAGAACTCCGCATCCGGCTGGACCAACTGGTCGGCGAAGGCAAACTGCTGGAAGCCCAACGTCTGGAACAGCGCACCAACTTTGACCTTGAGATGCTCGAGGCCACGGGCGTCTGCAACGGGATCGAGAACTACTCACGTTACTTGACGGGTCGCGCACCGGGCGAGCCTCCCCCGACCCTGTTCGAATTCATCCCTGACAATGCCATCGTCTTCGCCGATGAAAGCCACGTCAGCGTGCCGCAGATCGGCGGCATGTACCGGGGCGACTATCGGCGCAAATTCACGCTGGCCGAGCACGGCTTCCGCCTGCCGTCGTGCATGGACAACCGCCCCCTCAAGTTTGAGGAATGGGACGCCATGCGCCCGCAGTCCGTCTTCGTCTCGGCCACTCCGGCGAAATGGGAGATAGAACAGACCGGCGGCGTCTTCACCGAACAAGTGATCCGCCCCACGGGCCTCTTGGACCCGGAGGTCGAAATCCGCCCCGTCTCGATGCAGGTAGACGATCTACTGGACGAGGTACGCAAGGTCGCCGCCAATGGCTACCGCACGCTGGTCACCACGCTGACCAAGCGCATGGCCGAGGACCTGACCGAATACCTGCACGAACAGGGCATCAAGGTCCGCTACATGCACTCGGACATCGACACGCTGGAACGCATCGAAATCCTTCGCGACCTGCGGCTGGGGGCGTTTGACGTACTGGTCGGCATCAACCTGCTGCGCGAAGGGCTCGACATCCCCGAATGCGGGCTGGTCGCCATTCTGGATGCAGACAAAGAGGGGTTCCTGCGCTCGGAAACCTCGCTGATCCAGACCATCGGCCGCGCCGCGCGGAACGCCGATGGCCGCGTGATCATGTATGCCGACAAGATCACTGGTTCAATGGAACGCGCGCTGGGCGAGACCAACCGCCGCCGTGCCAAGCAGCTTGCCTATAATCAGGAACACGGCATCACCCCCGAGACGGTGAAAAAGAATGTCGAGGACGTTCTGGCCGGTCTCTACGAAGGCGACGTCGACATGAACCGCGTCACCGCCACCATCGACAAACCGATGCACGGCGCGAACCTCGAGGCCCATCTGGACGGTCTGCGTGACCAGATGCGCAAAGCCGCTGAGAATCTGGAATTCGAAGAGGCCGCCAATATCCGCGATGAGATCAAACGTCTGGAAGCGGTCGATCTGGCCATCGCCGACGACCCCATGGCCCGCCAATGGGCGGTCGAGAAAGCCTCGGAAGACGCGGTGAAATCACGCGGACGGTCAACGGCTGGCAGGCCGGGGCAGCGGGGCGGAAATGTGAAGCGGCGGAAACGCTAGCACACATCGGCATTTTGTTTTGAGAATACGTTCATGAACCACCACTCTCACGTCACAATAAAGAACTTAACGACACCGATTATTCTAGAAGCGGATGCGGCGAACTGGCCCACACTAGAAATTAATGGAAAACAGTTAGTTCGAGTTTTTCAACCAATAATCAGCGGCCCGGTAAATAGGTCCACAAACCCTACAATCGATCTGCTAAAAATTTTCAGTATCAGCAACTCCAAGGGGAACTCGACAGACCTTAGTGGGCTAAGATTGCTTCCAAATTTGGACGCGGAAGGTGAACAGCCAACAGCTACATTTTATGGAACGGAAATCTTTGACGGAACTGCGAGTATATTCCCAGCCAACACGGTAGTTTTTGAAACTCGGTCACAAACAGATGAGAGCAACGTAATTGCTGGTTTCGTGCGCAATTTTCGGCGCGCAACTCGCCAGGTTTGGTTAAACCGCATCGGGAACGTTTTGGAGTTACCAGACACGGTCCGCTTTGGACTTGATGTCGAAAGAAACGCTGAGTCACCGGTTAGAAGTATCGAGGTAAAATTCGGTTTCAGTGGGATATACCGTGCAAGTTTTGGGCAATGGGAGGATGCTTGGAAAAATGCCGAAGCCTCGTCTGCGCCTGTACCTTTTGACTTTGTTCAAGATGCTCATTTTACCATGTACATGGGTGACTTTAGTGATTTTGTTTTGAGAGCGGCCATCGCGGTCGAAGTCTTAAAGTATCACCTCTGGGACACCCTTTACGCTGCTCATCGCTGCCAAGCAAAGGATCAAAAATCCGCAAGCAATGACACCAAGAAAATTCATAGGTATTTCAGCGAAGTCCTCAAGGATATCACCGGCAAGTCTCTCTTAGTTAGCGATCCCAAAACGCACTACACGATTAAGAAATGTTGGGAGTTGAGAGGGCTAATAGCTCACGGGAAGCATCACAAATGCGCAGCCCTAATCAAAGAAGACGAAAAAGATAATTTTCAGCTAGAGTTGGTGGAGGCTCTGTATTCTTTGTCAGAATTTGTCCAGACTACTATTTCAGAGTGATCGTGGAATGGCTGTTCTAGCTCATCTCTTTCGCATCACCCCACACTGCAAACTTGCAGCCCAGCGCTCCCTCCTCCACGTTTGAAATCACAAATTGTGAGTCCAAACGGCTGCCGTGACGAACTCCAACACCCTGCCCGGCACGCATGAGGTCCAAAGCGCCGTTCTCTCCGACAAAATAGAAGGGCGGGTAACCCCGCCCAAACCTTTACCCCTTGTCCCAATGCGCAATCACATCGTATCCCACCGGTGAGGGCGGGCCTTCCATGAATTCGGCGAAATGGCCCCACAGTTCGGCCACTTTGGGCGCGTTTGCGTTCGAGGTCGCCTCGCTCTCGACGACCGAGATCACATAGCCCGAACCGTCCTCGTTCATCACGTTGGTAAAGCTGTGTATGCCGGGCATACCCATAATCTCGGACTTCAATGCGTTCATCTTCGCCGTCGCCGCCTCCCGCGTGCCGGGCTTCATTTTGTATTGAGTAATTCGCGCAAACATCACTTTCCTCCCTCGTCTGGCGAAATTGCCATGTGGCGGCGCCGGAGCGGCCTCGCCGGGCGCACCCTAGCACGACAGCGCGAAATCTCGCATTGATACGAGGGATTTGTGGGCGTTTTCAACTATACGCCTGACCGTATCCGGGCAGCTGACACTTCAAGGTTGCAGCCCAGCGCCCACTGCTTCACGTTTGAAATCACTAATTGTGATTCCAAACGGTTGCCATGACGAGCCCAAACACTCTGCCCTCAACGCATGAAGTCCAAAGCGCCATTCATCGGGTACGCGGTGCCCGTGTGGTGCTGGCCGAGGATCTGGCGCAGTTCTACGGAAAATCCGTCAGCGCCTTCAATCAGGCCGTGTCGCGCAACAAGGATCTGTTCGAAGGCTACCGCTTTCAACTGACCTATGCCGAGGTCGCCGATTTGCAATCACAGAATGTGATCTCAAAACCAGTGGGCCGCGGCGGGCGGCGGGTCAATCCGTGGGTCTATACCGATTACGGCGTGGCCATCGCCTCGGCCCTGTTCAAGGACCCACGCGCGATCAGGATCACCCGGATGATTACTGAGGCTTTTGTCGACGGCGCAAATGCTCTGGCCGAGACCCCGCGCAGCGTGCCGGAAATCCTGCCGCCCGAGGGCACCCCCGCCCCGCTGCTGCCGAATGGCGATCAGTTGAGGGCTCTTGCCGAAAACATCCTCGATTCCGGGCAGCAGAGCCTAGTCGATTATATCGCCAACCCTACCACCAAGCGGCAACAGGCAGTGGCGGTGATCATGAAGACGCTGGCCGAAACCGCTGGCGAAGAGGTACGCACCCAGCGGGAACGTTTGCGCCTGAGCATCGCGGAACGCCTGGCCACCGGCGACTACGCGGATGACGATGATCGGAAACGGTTGCTGGACCTGCTGAACGCGATGAAGGGATAGCCGCACTTGCCTCAACGCCGTCAACGGCTAGTTACCAAAGGATGCGCTTAGTTATTTTACCTCTTATCCTGGCCACGCCAGCCTCCGCATGGGAGGCCACGGTCGGGTCGATTTGCACCTTGTCGCATGACACGAGCACGGCCGAAATCTTTCTGACCTATGACCCGGCGCAACCGCTTTATACGCTGACCATCACCCGCAAGACCGAGGGTTGGACGCAGGCGCCGTGGTTCGCCATGCGCTTTGACGGCCCGAACCCGATCGAAATCGCGACGTCGCGCCATGTACTGTCCGAAAACGCCGAATCTCTGACCGTCACGGATACCGGGTTTGGCAATGTTCTGGATGGGTTGGAATACAATCAGACCGCCTATGCCTTTACGCAGGACAAGCTGACCGAGTTTCCATTGGACGGCGCGGCACCGCAAGTTCGTATCTTTCGAGACTGCGCTGGGGCCCAGCTGTCCTGATCGGTCGGCGGGCGGGATGAGTCATCGCCGCCCCTACAGCCCCAACTCCGCCCTTACCTTCTTGGTCAGCTTGGCCACGACCATTTCGTAAGAGGTGATGATATGCTCGCGCAGGGTCGCATCGCTCATACCGCGCGGCTCATAGACCTGCAGCCATTTCATCCCGCGCGACGCCAGATAGGGCGCGGGGCGGATGCCGGGTTCGTCGCCCAGCACCTCGAAAGCCAGATCGGTAGCCTTGAAGGTGAACGCATCGCGCCCTTCGTTCCAGCCGCAGAGCGCGAACACCTTGCCGCCCACTTTCCACACATCCGCATTGCCCCACTGCACTACATGGCTGGTGGCTGCGAGCGAGGCGCAGAAGGTGTTGAATTCATCGCGGGTCATCCCGATGACAGTGCCGGTCCGGGTGAGACGTGGCAATATGCGGCGCGTGTTAATTTTGAAATAGCCGTGACCGGCCGCTCTGGTTTCACGCTTGCCCGAAATTCTCAGCTTTCCTGAAAGAAAACGACCCCGAAATCCTGTCAGGATTTCGGGGCCCAATCACGCGGCGCGGCGCAATCGCGTCAGGATGCCGCCTTCATCAGCCCCTGCTTGATGATCTCGGCCTGCGCCTCATCCAGTGACTTGTAGATGCGCACGAACATCTCATCGATGTCCGCCGGGGTCAGGATCAGCGGCGGCGAAATGATCATGCGGTCACCCACGTGGCGCATTATCAAATTGTTGGCAAAGCAGCGGTCGCGGCAGATATAGCCGATCGTGCCGGGTTCGGACGCGAACTTGGCACGGCTGGCCTTGTCCGGGGTCAGCGCGATTGATGCCATCATGCCGACGATCTTCGCCTCACCCACCAATGGGTGATCGGCCAGAGCCTCCCACTTCTCTTTCAGATAAGGCGCGGCCACATCGCGGACATGCTCAACGATCTTTTCCTCTTCGAGAATACGCAGGTTTTCCAGCGCCACGGCCGCGGCGACCGGATGACCAGAATAGGTGTAGCCGTGGTTGAATTCGGTGCCGCCAATAACTTCGGCAATCTCATCGTTCACAATCGAGCCGCCGATGGGCGCATAACCCGAGCTGAGGCCCTTTGCGATGGTCATGATATGCGGTTTGATGCCAACGGTTTGCGATCCGAACCAGTTTCCGGTTCTGCCAAAACCACAGATCACCTCATCGGCGATGAGCAGGATATCGTATTTGTCGCAGATCCTCTGGATCTCGGGCCAGTATGTGTCGGGCGCGACGATAACGCCGCCTGCACCCTGAACCGGTTCGGCAATAAATGCCGCGACCCGGTCTTCGCCCAGTTCCTGAATGGCTTCTTCCAGCTCGCGCGCACGGGCCAGGCCGAACTCCTCCGGCGACATGTCGCCGCCTTCGGCCCACCAGTTGGGCTGGTTGATGTGGTGGATGTTCGGGATCGGGATGCCGCCCTGCGCATGCATGCCTGCCATACCGCCCAGCGAAGCCGAACCCACGGACGAGCCGTGATAGGCGTTATGGCGGCTGATGATGATGTTCTTGTCGGGCTGGCCTTTTTCGGCCCAATAGGTCCGCACGAGGCGGATATTGGTGTCGTTGGCCTCGGACCCGCCGGCGGCGAAGAAGACGTGGTTCAGGTCGCCCGGGGCCAGTTCGGCGATCTTGGCGGCCAGTGCAATGGCGGGCACGTGGGTCGTTTTGAAGAAGGTGTTGTAATAAGGCAGTTCACGCATCTGACGCGCGGCCACGTCGGCCAGTTCATCACGGCCATAGCCGATATTGACGCACCACAGTCCGGCCATGGCGTCCAGAATTTCTTCGCCTTCGCTGTCGGTCAGGTAAACGCCGCTGGCGCGGGTGATGACGCGGGCCCCTTCCTTTCCGAGTGAGCCGTTTGCGGAAAACGGGTGTATGTGATGGGCCGCATCCAGGGCCTGAAGTTCGGCGGTGGGCATGTGATTGGTTATGATGGACATCCGAGAATCCCCTGCAACGATGGTTGCTTCACACAATATGATCAAATTCTACGCTGTCAATCGAATCACTTCACATTATGCGTCAGTCAGCGTGTCAGCCATCAGTGCCATGCCTTGCTCGATGTCCTGCGCGGCCGCCTTTCCGGCACTTTCCGCATCCCCACGGCGAAGCGCGCCAATAATGTCTTTGTGCCGGTCGGGCAGGCTCTGTGTGCCGAACCGACCGCAGACAACCCGCAGGGACGGACCGAATCGCAACCACAGACGCTCGGCCAGATCGCTGAGAATCGGGGCGTCTGCATGGGAATAAAGCGTCTCGTGAAATTCATGGTTCAGACGCAGGTAACCACTTACGTCACCATCCGCGATGGTGCGGTCCAGTCGCTGGTCGATCTCCTCCAGTCGATCAATCTCCACAGGTTCTATACGCGCGGCAGCACGGCGGGAAAGCTCTGATTCTATTGATATTCTGGCAAATATCACCTGCTCGACATCCTCGTTCGACAAGAGAGGCACACTGACACGGCGGTTGCCCTGAAACACCAGCGCGCCGTCTGAGATCAGCCGGCGGATTGCCTCGCGCACCGGGGTCATGCCGACACCGAGAGATTCGGTCAGACCCTGGATCGTCACGGGTTGACCGGGGACCAGCTCACCGAACAGGATCTGCGACTTCAGCCTGTGATAGACCTGCGCATGTGCCGGGCTTTTTTCATTGTCCGCCGAAGTTCCAGATGGTTTATTTTTGATCAAATCCAATTGCTTCACCCTGTTTGTCTGGACCTGAACCAGCAGCTTTTGGTTCGGGGTGAACCTTAGTCTGTCTTGCAAGAAAATACAAAACTTGATCAAATCTCAAAAAAAGTGAAAATACGCGTGAATAAGCAGGGAGAAGAAAATGAACATCAAAACGCTGACACTGACAGCGGTGGTCGCACTGGGGACTTCGGCAGCATTTGCCGAAGAGGTGCGTGTCTACAACTGGTCAGACTATATCGACGAAGAACTGCTGAATAAGTTCGAGGAAGAAACGGGCCTGACCCTGATCTACGACGTCTTCGACAGCAACGAGGTTCTGGAAACCAAAATGCTGGCGGGCGGCTCGGGCTATGACGTGGTGGTGCCATCCGGCACATTCCTTCAGCGTCAGATCCAGGCCGGTGCGTTCCAGAAGCTGGATACTTCAAAGCTGTCCAACGCGGACAACCTTTGGGATGTCATTCAGAACCGTACCGCAGGGTATGACCCGGACAATGCCTATTCGATCAACTATATGTGGGGCACCACAGGTATCGGCGTGAATGTCGGCAAGGTCAAAGAAGTGCTGGGCGAGGATGTTGCCCTGAACAGTATGGATCTGGTTCTCAAGCCGGAGAACATGGAGAAGCTGGCCTCATGCGGTGTGCACTTCCTGGATGCACCTGCCGAAATCATCCCGATGGCGCTGCAGTATATCGGTGAGGACCCGGACAGCCACGACAAGGATGTAATCGGCAAGACCGAGGAAGTTCTGATGGGTGTACGTCCGTATATTCAGAAATTCCACAGCTCTGAGTACATCAACGCGCTGGCAAACGGTGACATCTGTGTGGCCGTTGGATGGTCCGGCGACATCCTGCAGGCGCGGGATCGCGCGGCCGAGGCCGAAAACGGTGTGGAAATCGAATACCACCCGTTTGCCGAAGGTTCGCTGATGTGGTTCGACCAGATGGCGGTTCCTGCGGATGCTCCGAACCCGGAAGGCGCGCACAAGTTCCTGAACTTCATTCTGGATGCCAACAACATGGCCGCCGCCTCGAACTATGTCTACTACGCCAACGGCAACAAGGCGTCGCAGGAGTTCCTCGAGGAAGACGTGATCGGTGATCCGGCGATCTATCCGGATGAGGCGACCATGCAGAACCTGTACATCACGACACCCTATCCGTCGAAGACCCAGCGGGTTGTGACCCGTCTTTGGACCAAGATCAAATCGGGCACCTGACCGATTTATCGGCGCAGGGCGGCCTTGGCTGCCCTGCGCCTGTTTCCAGTCCGGCAACACGGGGGCCACAGTGACTTCTGACGTCTTTGCGCCATGGGATGACCCACAGGCGAAACCGCTGATCCAGTTTCAGAACGTAACCAAACGTTTTGGGGCCTTTACCGCCATCGACAATCTGTCTCTGGATATCTTCGAGAAGGAGTTCTTTGCTCTGCTCGGGCCGTCCGGATGTGGCAAGACCACCATGATGCGGATGCTGGCGGGGTTCGAAACCCCGACCGAAGGGCACATCATGCTTGGCGGTCAGGACATCGATCCGATCCCGCCCAACAAAAGGGCGGTGAACATGATGTTCCAGTCCTATGCCCTGTTTCCTCACCTGAGCATCTGGGACAACATCGCCTTTGGCCTGCGTCGGGACAATATGCCCATGCGTGATCTAGAAGACCGGGTCGAAGAAATGTTGCGTCTGACCCGGCTGGAGCAGTTTGCCCGCCGCAAGCCGCATCAGATCTCGGGTGGTCAGCGACAGCGGGTCGCGCTTGCACGCTCGCTGGCAAAAGCGCCCAAACTGTTGCTGCTGGACGAGCCGCTGGGCGCGCTGGACAAGAAACTGCGGCAGGACACGCAGTTCGAACTGATGGATATTCAGGAAAAGACGGGCACCACTTTCGTAATCGTGACACACGACCAGGAAGAAGCGATGACCGTCGCCAGCCGCGTCGCCGTCATGGATCAGGGGCAGCTCAAGCAGGTGGCCACCCCAGACCGGATATACGAGACGCCAAACTCGGTCTACGTGGCGGACTTCATCGGGGATGTGAACATCATCGAGGGCCGGGCGACCGCGAATGGCGAAGAGACGTACAAGATCGACTGGGCCGAAGGGCAAGCACCGCTGACGGCACAGTCAAGAAGCGGATTTTCAAATGGTCAGACTTGTCATCTGGCGATCCGCCCCGAAAAAGTGACAATTTCGGCCGAACGCCCCGCCGACGCGATCAACGCGGTGCAGGGCAAGGTGCATGACATTGCCTATCTGGGCAATCTGTCCACCTATCACGTGGAACTGCCGAACGGCACGATCATCAAGGCGCAAACGGCCAATACGCGCCGCATCTCGCGCCGATCCTTCACATGGGAAGACCCGGTCTGGCTGTCCTGGACAGCGACCGCCGCGGTTCTGCTGGATCGCTGATGCGCCGGGCCCTGCTGATCGCACTTCCCTATGTCTGGCTGCTGGCGCTGTTCATGGTGCCATTCTTCATTGTCCTGAAGATTTCGCTGTCGGACACGGCCCTTGCCATCCCGCCCTATACGCCGACGCTGGACCTGTCCGAAGGGTGGGCCGGCATCAAGGCCTTCTTCAGTGAACTGGATCTGGAGAATTTCGTCTGGCTGACCGAGGATGACCTTTACTGGAAGGCTTACCTGTCCAGCGTCAAAATCGCCCTGATCTCGACCATTCTGACGCTGATCGTGGGCTACCCCATTGCCTACGGCATGGCCCGCGCGCCCGAGGAATGGCGCCCGACGCTGATGATGCTGGTGATCCTGCCGTTCTGGACCTCGTTCTTGATCCGGGTCTACGCCTGGATGGGCATCCTGAGCAACGAAGGCTATCTGAACCAGTTTCTGCTGTGGACCGGGATCATTTCGACCCCGCTGACCATCCTGAACACCAACACGGCGGTCTATATCGGCATCGTCTATACATATCTGCCCTTCATGATCCTGCCGGTCTATTCGGCGCTGGAACGGATGGACGGATCGCTGATCGAAGCCGCCGAAGATCTGGGGTGCTCGCGTCTGCAGGCGTTCTGGCTGGTGACAATCCCGCTGTCGCGGCCAGGCATCATCGCCGGATGCTTCCTTGTGATGATCCCTGTGATTGGTGAATTCGTGATCCCGTCGCTTCTGGGCGGCTCCGGGACACTGATGATCGGAAAGGTGTTGTGGGAAGAGTTCTTCTCGAACCGCGACTGGCCTGTGGCAAGCGCCGTGGCGGTGGTTCTGCTGCTGATCCTGATCATTCCGATCGTGCTGTTCCAGCGCAATCAGCAGAAACAGACGGAGGCCGAGAAATGAACAGGCTAAGCTGGTTCAACGCGGTTTCCCTGACACTGGGCTTCGCTTTCCTTTACATCCCGATGATCATTCTGATCATCTTCAGCTTCAACGAAAGCAAACTGGTCACGGTCTGGGCCGGGTTCTCGACCAAATGGTATGGGGAACTGGTCCAGAACGAAGCGTTTCTGGACGCGGCCTGGGTCACGATCCGGGTTGCGGTATTCTCATCAACGCTGGCCACCATTCTGGGCACGGCGGCGGCTTATGTGCTGGTGCGCGGCGGGCGGTTCTTTGGCCGTACGCTGTTTTCCGGCATGATCTACGCGCCGCTGGTCATGCCCGAAGTGATTACCGGCCTGTCCCTGCTGCTGCTGTTCATCGGCATCGGTCTGGACCGGGGCATCCTGACCATCGTTCTGGCCCACACAACCTTTTCGATGTGCTTCGTTTCGGTCGTGGTCTCCTCGCGGCTGGTGACGTTCGATCAGTCTCTGGAAGAAGCGGCGCTTGATCTGGGCTGCTCTCCGGCGCAGGCGTTCCGGCTGGTCACGTTGCCGATCATCGCGCCTGCGGTGATCTCCGGCTGGCTGCTGGCTTTCACCCTGTCACTGGACGATCTGGTGATCGCATCCTTCACCTCGGGGCCGTCGGCCACGACCTTGCCGATCAAGATATTCTCGGCCGTCAGGCTGGGCGTCAGCCCTGAGATCAATGCGCTGTCCACGCTCATGATTGCGGCGGTGACGGTCGGGGTGATCACCGCGTCACTGGTGACAAAGCGGGCCATGGTACGGCAACGTCAGGACGAGACGGCGGCGGCGCGCACTGAATGAAGCGCCTGTTTCCTGATTATACCTACGGCCCCGCCCCCCGGCAGGGGTGCTGGTGGGACGAAACCATCGCAGCACCGGACTGGCCCACGTTTCCTGGCGGGTCGCAGGTTGACGTCGCCATCATCGGGGGCGGCTTCACAGGTGTTTCCGCCGCCTTGCACCTGGCCCGGAAAGGCGTTTCGGTCGCCGTGCTCGAAGCGGCAACGCCCGGTTGGGGCGCCTCGGGGCGCAATGGCGGGTTTTGCTGTCTGGGGGGATCGAAACTGACCCGAAAGGGATTGGCCCGCCGTTTTGGGGAACCCGCAGCCGAGCGTTATGAACAGGCCGAACAGGACGCCGTGGCGCTTGTTGCCGACCTGCTCTCGGCCCACGGCATTGAGGCCGATACCCATTCGGGTGGTGAGACACAGCTTGCCCATTCAAAACGCGCGATGGATGCACTGCGCAAAAAGGCGGACGCGACCGGTGTCTTGCACGAGCGGGAAGAATTGTTGCACTTGGGGTTCGGCGGTCCGTTTTACGGCGGCTACACAACTCCCGTTGGTTTTGCCCTGAATCCCCGGAAATACCTGTTCGGTCTGGCAGCAACCGCCGGATCGTCCGGTGCACAGTTCTTTCAGTCCAGTCCGGTTTCAAGCATAGAAAAGACCCGCAGCGGCTTCGAACTCAAAACACCGAACGGCAACTTGCGTGCGGATAATGTGCTGATCTGCACCAACGGCTATTCCAGTGAAAATATCCCGCCCTGGATGGCGGGCCGGTACATGCCCGCCCAGTCGACGGTTCTGGTCACCCGGCCCATGTCCGAAGCCGAATTGCAGGCGCAGGGCTGGACCACGGATCAGATGTCATATGATAGCCGGAACCTGTTGCACTATTTCCGGCTGATGCCCGACCGGCGGTTTTTGTTCGGAATGCGCGGCGGGTTGCTGTCCTCGGCCCGGGCCGAGGCGGCCATTCGCCGGAAAGTGGAACAGGATTTCCGGCGCATGTTCCCGGGCTGGGCCGGAGTGGATGTAACCCACACATGGTCCGGAATGGTGTGCCTGGCCCGCGATCTGGTTCCATTTGTCGGGGCTGTTCCCGGGCAGACCGGGATGTTCGCCGGCTTTGCCTACCATGGCAACGGGGTCGCCATGGGGACCTATAGCGGCCGCGCCTTGGCCCGGCTTGTCCTGGGACAGCCTGACGATCTTCCACCACCAATGACCCGCGTGCCGCGTCGTTTCCCACTAGGGCCATGGCGGCGTGCCCTGATGCCCCCCGCCTATGCGCTGCTCGCGCTGGACGATCTCTGAGCACGGATCAAAGCGCGGCCAGTTCCAGTTCGAACCCTTTTGCGTAATCCGGTGCGCCATTTTCCTTGCGCCACAGGCAATAGGCCGCCATGCGCCACGTGTACCAGCGGCGCAGGCTCCGGTACCGATCCGTAACCGCTGCGTTTTGGTAGGCTGACAGGAACCGGTCTTCTTCATCCCGCGTCAAAGCTGCTCCGCGATACAGAACCTGCATTGCGGGCGAAAGAAACAGGGCAAGGTCTTCGCACGGATCCCCCAAAGCCGGGCATTGCCAGTCGATCAGGGTCAAGCCCGATGATGCAACAAGGATATTGCCCGGAACCGGGTCCCCGTGGATCAGGCAGCGATGGGGCAAAGCAGCGACTTGCCCGACCGGCCTCAAACCCTCAAGCCGGGACCGGTCTGCGGACGTACAGGCTTCAAGGATTTGCTGGCCATGACGGGCCAGATCGGCGCTGCCGTTGCAACCTTCCGGGGCCTCGACCGCCGGAGGGAGGCAATGCAGCCTGTTCAGCAGCGATGCGACCTCTTCCGGCCCGGATTGCCAGGGCGATCCGGGGGCGTGGTCATAAAAAACCCATCGATCCGTTCCGTACTGCCCCGAACCACGCAGGCGCGGTACGAACCCGGTATGCGCCAGCGCTTGCAGACAACCAGCTTCCAGACCCGCGTCGTTGCGGAACAGAGGGTTTCGTAGTGCCGTGCGATATAGCTTAAGCACCCTGTCGTACTCCTCGCCCAGCACCTTCCACACCTGATTGGTGCGACCACCATAAAGCGTCTCAAACTGTGCATCGGTCGCGATCAGCTTCTGACGGCAGAGGTGATCGACAAGGTCGGTCGGAGGAAGAAGCGGACGGGACAGGGGCTTTACCGGGATTAGTAACGAGTCGGGCTTTGCCAACCTTTGGCCTGTACGGCCCGGCAGATCAAGCGCCGGTTCGGATACCGGTGACATCGCCGGCGGGAACCGCCGCACCGCTTTCCAGAATCAAAAGAACCGTTCCTTCCGCGACCTGAGCCTCGACAACGCACGTATAGGCCGAGGCCAGCTTGTGCGATATCAACTCGCCGCTTTTGTAGCTTTCCAGTGTAGCGGAATAGCTGCCCGACGGCAGAGGATTGCCGGACGGATCCACCCCGGCCCAGTCCAGTTCGGTTTCGGTGACGGGCAGGGTTTTCCGCTCCAGGACAGCGCCTTCGGCATTCTGAATGACCAGCACGGTTTGGTCTGCAGCCGGCTCCGGTTCGACAAACAGGGTGACAGGCTGGCCATCAAACTGAAACGCCGAAGCAGACCGGACGTCCATTCCGATCCAGTTGGCAAGCTGCTCGGGATTGGCTCCTGTCATCGCCATGGCTAGGCTGGTCAGCAAATCATTGGTCTGGACCTGTTGTTCGACCATTGAAAACTGCGCCAACTGGGATGCGTATTCGGACGAATCCAGGGGTTCCAAAGGATCCTGATTGCGGGCCTGTGCTGTCAGCATCAAAAGGAAGGTTTCAAAATCCGAGATCAGGGCAGATGCCCGGGATTGTGCCGCAGTAGGCGGCTGAGTCGTAGACTGCGTGACGGATTGGGCCGGTGTGATCATGCGTCAAAGCCTTATGTCGATGCCCCTTGAAGGGCCTGTTTTTGGAACGGACGGGTCAAGGATCTGGTCGGCCTCGGCCAAACCGGTGTCCGCGCTTGCAGGGCGATGGGCGTCCGACCCGCCGTGTCCTGTATCGGGGGATGTGCCGAACTCGAAGGACAGCCCCCCAAAACCCAGTTTCTGAAATTCGCTTTCCAGAACCGAGATATGCCGGCGCATCAGGTCCAGCGTTTCCGGACGCTCAGCAGCGATGCTCATGTGCAATCCGTCCTCGCGCCCGTTCAACACGATCGAGACCCGCCCCAACTCTTCCGGGTTCAGGGCGACCTCAACGGCTCCGGTGCCGGGCCTTGACGAGATGACGGCAGCCATCTGTCCTGCGATGGCATGTGCGATATCTGCGCGGGGCGTGGGCGGCGGACTGCTCATAAGTGATGCTTCGCGCGACGCGACAGGCGAACGGGTGTCACCCGGTGATTGTGAAATGTCGAGTTCCTGAACCGCTGACTGCTCGGTCTTGAAATCCGATTTGGCTGACGCGAGCAATTGCATCTGAGCAAAGCCCGGTGCAGCTGCCACACCGGTGGTACGGGCGGGTGCGGGCCTGAATTCTGAAGCGACCGAACTATCCCCCTGAGGTATCTCCGCAAGGTTGGCACTGACCCCCTGCTGTTTCGGTTCAGACCCGGTAGTGGCAGTCACCACCACGTGCTTGTCTATCAGGGAAGACATAGCCGCTTGGATCGGCGCAGCTTCAGGGTTTGCGGCCATGGGAGAGTATGACGGTTTGCGCCCGACCTGATCAGCCATTTCCACCCTCTGCACGGGGTGACTCAAAGCCTGAGCGGTTTCCGCCCGAGGTTCAACAGTTGCGCTGAAATATGCCTCCTCGACCGGCGGCACGGATGCCCCCGGCCCGTCATCCGCTCGCCCACCAACTACTGGAGCGTCGGCCGCCAACATATCTGAAGGTACCGGGCGTGCGGACTGTTCGGGCGCCGCAGGCAGTTCGGCCTGCTCCATCGGCAATTGATTTTCGAGCTCTGGCACCGCGTCCGTCACCTCAGGGGCTTCGGGATCAACCCCGGTCTCGGTTGTGTCGATCTCCCCTGCCAGAATGTCCTGGAAGGTCGCCTCCTTTTTGACGTCACCACGCGGGTGCGGGTTCGCGTCCGCTTTGGCGAGCACAGGTTTTGACGAGGCGGACATCAGAATCGGGTTGGGCATTTTGCTCAGGGCTCCGTTTGCGTAGCCGGAAACATGCCTTGCGGAAGTTACGCTTATTTTAACCGCTTTCCCCTTTGATCAGGAAAGTTCGATCCAATTTTCGGAGAAAGCCATGAAGATAGCCGCCCCTTCCGCCTCACCTCAGCCGCCTTCGCCTCTGACCAGGTTGCAGGCCGCCGCGATCGAGCTCGAGGCCACGTTTCTGTCCGAGATGCTGAAATCCGCCGGGTTCGGCGAAACACGCAAGGCCTTTGGTGGCGGAGCGGGGGAAGATCAGTTTTCGACCTTTCTGGTCCAGCATCAGGCGAAGCAACTGGCCCTGTCGGGCGGTGTGGGCCTGTCCGAGATCCTGTTGAAAGCCATGATGGAGAACACCGATGCCGACGGAACGAAACGCTGACCTGCTGAAGTCACTGGAAAGCATCCTGGAGCTTGAGCGCATCGCGCTCACCGAAGGTGATCTGGATCGTGTGGCTTATCTGGAGCCCGAGCAGGAAAAACTGATTAACGCGATCAATGACCTGCAGGTTTTTCGCCGAGATGAACTGATGCGGGTTCAAGGCAACGTTTCGCGGAATCAGGATCTGCTGAAAAGCGCGGCCGAAGGTATCCGCTCGGTGGCTGACCGCATCGCCGAGCTGCGCCGTGTTCAGCAGGAGTTCAGCACCTATGGGGCAGACGGGCAACGCAGCGGCTTTTCCGTTCGGCGCAGTGCAAAGCTGGAAAAACGGGCATAGCCGCAGGTTTGATTCAAATCGGAATTTTAGCGGCATTTCACTTTAGCACTCCGTTAGGGGATCGGCACCAATAGTGAGCCTGCATCTGGAAACAGCAGGTGGCGCGAACGACCAAACGGCGCATCGCATCCGTCAGAAAGACATCAAAGCCCGTCCTATTTGGCGGGACAGCATGGGCCCGAAATGCCCGAACGGAGAAGGATGAATGACATGTCCAGTATTCTGACAAACAACGGCGCAATGGTGGCGCTGCAAACCCTGAAGTCGGTCAACAAGAACCTGGCGCAGATCCAGAACGCGATCTCGACAGGCAAAGACGTTGCGACTGCCAAGGACAACTCTGCCGTCTGGGCAATTTCCAAGGTGATGGAGTCGGACGTCAAGGGGTTCAACGCCATCAAGGACAGCCTCGCACTGGGTGAATCGACGGTCGCCGTGGCGCGCAATGCGTCCGAGACGGTGACGGATCTGCTGACCCAAATGAAGGCCAAGATCG
Organism: Ruegeria sp. AB8; assembly: GCF_056542605.1. NCBI lineage: Bacteria > Pseudomonadati > Pseudomonadota > Alphaproteobacteria > Rhodobacterales > Roseobacteraceae > Ruegeria > Ruegeria sp. AB8. The sequence continues at coordinate 46,831 of NZ_JBQGAB010000002.1, read as the reverse complement.
TTGCGGCGCAGGAAGACAACGTTGATCGCAGCAAGATCAATGACGACGTGACCGCATTGAAGGACCAGATCGCGTCCGTGGTCAGCGCGGCCCAGTTCAACGGCCTGAATCTGGTGGACGGCTCTGCCGGGTCGGCGTCAATCCTGGCCTCTCTGGATCGCGACAATACCGGTGCGGTAACGGCGTCGTCCATCACGGTTGCAGGCCAGAACCTTTCGACGGGCGGCTATGTGGCGGCGCAGGTGTTCGATGGCTCGACCGGCGCGTCGACCGGCAACGACCGCGTGGGGGCCACAATTGACAATGGCGCCACGTCCGCCACCGCCTTGGTGACGGATGAATCCAGCGGCGCCTTCGCCGCCGGTGACAAGGTTGTCGTCGCGATTGACGATCAGATTGTATCCTACACGGTGTCGGCAGCGGATGCCGCTGCGACCACTACCGGCGATCTGGTCGCCGTAGGTCTGAAAGCAAAGATTGAGGAATTGGGCATTACCGGCCTGACCGTCGATTACGATTCAGGCACGGCGGGGACACTGTCCGTGACCAATGGCACCGGCGAGGATATCTCGTTCTCGGCCCAGTACGTGAACGCCGGATCCGGCGGCCTGGGCGCGCTGGCGGAGATCGATGTCTCCACCGGAGCAGGAGCGACCGCGGCTCTGGCAGCGGTCGAATCGCTGATCGACACCTCGATTGACGCATCTGCGGCATTTGGCTCATCGCAGGGTCGAATCGAAACCCAAAAAGCGTTCATTTCGAACCTTGCGGACTCGTTCAAATCGGGGATCGGCTCGCTGGTCGACGCCGACATGGAAGAGACCTCGGCGCGCCTGCAGGCGCTACAGGTACAGCAGCAGTTGGCCACCCAGTCGCTTTCGATCGCCAACCAGGCACCGCAGTCGATCCTGTCGCTGTTCCGGTAATATCCAAATCTTGTCGGGGCGGGCGCGATCCGCCCCGGCGATGACAGCCTGAAGACGACCTGCTGGAAGGATTTCATTTGACCCCTCTCACTCTAGCCCAACGCGCTTATGCTCAAACCGCTGCGCCGACACGGACGCCGCGCGACACGGAATACGAGGCGATTTCCAAGATCACTCACAGGCTGAAGGCCGCATCCGCACGCCGAAATGCGGATTATGGCGGGTTTGTTCGTGCGCTGCACGAAAACCGGCGGTTGTGGTCGGTGCTTGCCAGCGGTGTTTCAGATTCCGAAAACGCATTACCCAACGAACTGCGTGCCCGGATATTCTATCTGGCCGAGTTCACGGAACAGCACAGCAGCAAAGTGCTAAGCAGCGACGCAATGGTGGACCCTCTGCTTGAGATCAACATGGCCGTCCTGCGCGGTCTTCGCCAAAACGGAGACCCAAGATGAGCGGGCTGGTTCTGAAGCTTGCCCCAAAGGAACGGGTGCTGATCAACGGGGTGGTGATCGAAAACGGAGACCGGCGCAGCCGGTTCTCGATCATGACGCCGGAGGCAAATGTATTGCGGTTGCGGGACGCCATTCATCCGGACGAGGTCAATACACCTGTCCGACGGGTGTGCTACGCGGCTCAGCTTGTTTTGTCCGGAGAAATGGATCCGGATCAGGCCCGCCAACAATTGCTGCGCCGGGTCGAGGAGTTGAGCCAGGTGTTCACCGACGCCGACAGCCGACGGGTTCTGGCCGAGGCAACGCAGGCCCTTGTCGCCGGACAGCACTATAAATGCCTGAAAGCGCTCAGATCCCTGCTGCCGCGGGAAGCGCGGCTGATGGCGTATCAGTGATGAGCTTTCAGCCGGTCATACCATCGGGCGGACTGGTCGGTTGGCGCTTCCTGCAGCGTACCTATGACGCGCAGTTGCAAAGCTTCGGCACGTCCAACGTCAATGACCGAGAGGCCCGATATTTTCTGGACAACATCGGCAAAGTGAAAGCGGCAGAAGATCTGGTGTCTGACCGCCGCCTGTTACAGGTTGCGCTGGGGGCGTTTGGGCTGGAGAACGACCTGAACAATCGGTTTTTCATTCAGAAGATCCTGTCAGACGGCACCCAGGCCGATGATGCGCTGTCCAATCGCTTGTCCGACAAAAGGTATCGCGCGTTCTCCGAAGCCTTTGGCCTGGGGCCAGGAGAAATCAGAAAAACCGGCCTAATCGCGAACATGGAAGAAATAGCACGCAACAACGTGGTTTCCCGGTTCGAGATTGCGGTGGGCGAAAGCGACGAGACGTTGCGAATCTCGCTTTATGCGCAGCACGCGCTGGCCGATCTGGCGGCAAGCGGCGGGAGCGCGGACACAATGTGGTTTGATCTGATGAGCCTGCCGCCCTTGCGCAAGATGATGGAAACGGCGCTGGGCCTGCCACCAAGTTTCGCACAGCTTGATATCGACAAACAGCTTGAGGTTTTCAAAGACAAGTTGTCCCGCCTGACCGGTTCCGACAATCTGTCTCAGTTCTCAGATTCGGATGTCGTGAGCCTTTTGACCGACAGGTATCTGGCCCGCAGTCAAGTCGCACAGATACAAAGTACAATTTCTCCGGCGCAAACAGCTTTGGTCCTGTTGGGCGGTGGTTTCTGACGGGATTGCGGGCAGGGCGCGATAGCCCAACAATCCCAAGATGCGTTCCCAAAGAGCGCCTTCCGAATTTCTTTCGGCTTTTGTCAGACTTGCCAGCGAAAGGCCAATTCAGAAATTTTCGCTTCAGCCAGATCCAAGCCGGTATTTGGTTGGTGTCGCTCCAGTCTGGCCTCGAAAAAACCGCGTGAAATGGGACTTGTCCGAGTAACCCAGCAAGAGACCAATCTCTGCGATTGTCTTTTTGTCGTCCTTCAGGTGCTCCTTTGCTACATCGATACGCAGCCGTTTGATTTCGCGCGGCAGCGTTGTGCGTTGTTGCTGAAGTGCCTTCAGAAACCGATCCGGCTGTATGCCCAGCAACCCGGCCACCACCTCTGGTCCCAAATCCGTTTCATCCAGTTTGTCGCGCAAGACGGATCGCAAAGCGGCAACCACGGTCACTTCTTCGTCTTGTCGCGCCGAGACTTTAGGGGCGACAGAACCCCCTGAAACATGGTGCAAAAACAACCAATCGACGGGAAAACTCAGCTGCATTCCGGGGTCGGCCCCAAGACCAACCTCGATCCCCTTGTAGGCGATCGGCAAGCCATTGATGTATCGGCTTTCCCATCGCACGACAGTTGGATCCCACGAGTTACCAACAACGGTTTGCAGAAGCCTCACATAGATTGCGGCGCCGAAACCGGTGACTTGGATCGGTGGAACCGCGGGCTCTTGTTGCCGCTCGACCCGATAGGTCGCTTTGTCCGCATCCACGATCAGCCTGTGCCGAACCGAGCTGGATTCCTGCGGCACGAGCCGCACGAAATGGGCGAAAAACTCGAAAAGCGTCTTTGAGGATTGCTGCGCCTGCGCAAAAGGCGGCCAGCCTTGCAGATCGAAGGTTTCGCCAACATGAAGCCCGAGATACCGATCGCCCGCCAATTCCGAAAACGCATTCAGAAGTCCGAAAACCAGCTCGGAATGCACATATACGGATGGATCGGACAACAATTCGGCCTTGAGGCCCACCTGATCCAGGGCCGGCCGCGGGTCGATCCTGCGGTCGGTGAGGTACCGTAGAAACGGCGCGGCCAATGCCAGCCGAATAAAGCCCTCGCTATGGTCCCCGGCGGTAGAATTGACAGGCACGATCGTCCCCTTCGGCTCAAGCAGCAAGTTTGGGCGAGTAGCCACTTTTCCTACCACATTCGAACATCCTACTGAAAAAGTGGCAACCGATCCAAGCCCTTTCGGGCTAGTCTAAAAGGATCTGAATATGACGAGGTTTCTCATGTCCGGCTTACAAAACTTCCTTCTTTCAGCGGCCGTTGTCACGGTAACGTTTTCCTCTTCTCTGGCCGCACAGGCGCAAGACGAAAAAGCGCCCCAGACGCTGTTTACCAATGTCCATGTCTTCGATGGTGTGAATGAGCAGCGCGTCGAGAATGCCAACGTTCTGGTCGAGGGAAACCTCATTAAATCCGTTTCGACCGATGCGATCGAGGCACCGGATGCCACCGTGATCGATGGCGGAGGACGAACTCTAACCCCCGGCTTTATCGAGCTGCATGCGCATCTCATGCTGATGGGCCCAACGCTTCCGGCGATGGAGGCCAACACGACGTGGGAAGACTTCGCCATTCACGGCGCCCGGATGGCCGAGATGTACCTGATGCAGGGCTTCACCACTGTCAGGGATGCGGGCGGGGCCAATGGGGGACTTCGCAGGGCAATCGACTCAGGTCAAATCGAGGGCCCGCGTTACTATCCGTCCGGTGCGTTCATCGGAACCCGGGGTGGCCACGCCGACTTTGCCAATTTCACCGCGCCGCCGGGATCGGAAACCAATATGAGCCGCCTGAACCTGGCGCAGGAGGTCAGCGGAGTTGACGATGTTTACAAATTCGCGCGCAACAATTTTCGCATGGGTGCAACGCAACTTAAGTTCATGCAGTCCGGTGGTGTGGTTTCGGCATTCGACCCCTGGCAATTGCTGGCGGGGTCCCCTGAAGAGATCAAAGCCGCAGTGCAGGTGGCAAATGAGTACGGCAGCTACGTCATGGCGCATTCCTATCGCAAGGAAGCGATCCTGGGTGCGCTCGACGCAGGTGTGATGTCGATAGAACATGGCTTCTCGTTTGACTGCGAAATTGCCCAGGTCATGAACCAGAAAGGGGCCTACATCACCACGAACCTGACAGCCTTCGACCCCGGCCTGCTGGATATTCCGGCGGTTGCCAATGTGCCCTCCAGCCTCGCCAAGGCGAAATCGGCCTCGGCCACTTTCGCTGGCTACATCGACAACATGAAAGAATGCCCGGTCAAGCGCGGGTTCCAGACAGATTGCGTCGGCTCGGTCGAAGCGTGCAACATCCAGATCGCCTACGAGAAGCACCTCAATAACGAATTCTTTGGCCCTTACACGTCGATGGTGACGCTGACCTCGACCGGCGGCGAGGTAGTAGCGCTGTCGGGCGATTTCATGAACCCGTATACCGCCGGCAAGCTGGGTGTGATCGAAGAAGGCGCCTATGCCGACATTCTGCTGATCGATGGCAACCCGCTCGAGGATTTCTCGGTGGTTGGTACCGGGGATCAATGGTTCGGTGCTGATCCCAGACCCGATAGCCCGGAAACCATTCGCGTGATCATGAAAGACGGTGTAATTTACAAAAACACGCTGGATTGACCGCAGAAATCACCCGGAGGTTCTTAATGCGTCACTGGTTTTTCCTCGCTGTCGTCGTAGCCATGTCCTGGTGCGCTCAATCTGCGGTGGCGATGTCAGGCACAGCGCTGGACTGGGCTGATTTGCCCGACCCGTCCGTGCAGGAATTCGAGGACCCGTACCGGGACCTCAGCCCCGAACAATTCGACGACGTTCTGTTTGTTGTGCGGTTGCGCGGTAGGCTGCAGCAGGACAAAGGCAGCGCCGAAGAACGGCAGAACTGGCAAGAGCTTCTGACCGAGACCGAGGATGCCTTGCTGGCCGGTGGTGTGGATGTCGACTGGCTGCTGGATCAGCGGGAAGTCGTGACTGAACGCCGAAGAAAGGCGGGGACTGCCGGAAACCCGCAATTCGACGGTCAGACAATTACACTGGCGGGTTTTGCAATTCCTGCACCCAGCGACCCGGACGGCCAGCCCGTGGCCTATTTGGTGCCGGAACGCGGGATGTGCAGCCACATGCCCCCACCCGTGCCGAACCAGATGATCCGGGTGCGGCTGAACGGCGATTGGACGCCCAGCTATGTTCATGAACCTGTGCGACTGACTGGAAAGCTGACAATTGACCCTTCGGATCAGGAACTGATGGTCGTAGATGGACTTGTGCCCATGCGCGCAACCTTCCAGTTGCAGACGGACAGCGTCGAAACTTTGGAAACAGAGGCAGACAGGCTGGAGTGGAAAAAGCAGGCAGCAGATCGTCTCCGCGCGGCGGGTGACCGCAAGACCGGAGGGGCAAGGATTTCCGAATGATCAGGCACCTGATTGCCGCCGTTTTTGTCATCGCGACCGCTGCTGTAGCCAATGCGCAGGGGCTGTCAGGACCTTCATCTGTTGAGGCCGATCTTGAACCCGGGGACGGGCTGACCGACCCGCAATACCGTTCGGATTTTCCGCGCAACATCGCGCCGGGTTGGTTCAATTGGAAAGATCGGCTGGCCGAAAACGGGGTTCGGTTCAACCTGGATTATCTGGCGTTGGGCCAAACCACGAATGCAGACTTGGGAACCGGAGAAGCAGCCAGCGGCATCGCGCGCTTTTACGGAAACTGGCAAGCGACCGAGCGTGGCTCTCTGACATTCAAGATCGAGCACCGGCACAGCTATACGGATGTTGCGCCGCAGTTTCTTGGACTGGACGGCGGCGCCCTATCGATCACCGGGACGGCTTTCAACGACACCGGGCTGCTGCTGACCAATCTGTTCTGGACGCAAAGGGCCGACGACGGGGCGTGGACCTTACAGTTTGGTCAGATCGATGTGACCGACTTTGTTGATATCTACGGTCTGGTCAGCCCCTATAGCGGTTTTCAGAACCTGGCGTTCAACACCAATCCAACCATCAATGCCCCAAATCCCGGATTGGGCATCGCCGGGGGCCTCAAGCTCAACAGCAACCTTTATTTGGTCGCCAGTGTCGCCGATGCCAATGCCGACCCGTCCGACCCGGATTTTGATGTTTTCAGCGATGGCAATCTCTTCAAATCGCTCGAACTTGGTTACACATCCGGCTTCGACCGCATCTATTTTGACAATGTCCATCTTACCCTCTGGCACGCGGATGCCGCCGACGACGGCAGCCGCCCCGAAGACTATGGCGGTGCGTTCTCTGCCGCTTGGTTTGTGGACAACAAATGGATGCCGTTCCTGCGTGCCGGGGCCGCGAAAGGGACGGCCGCGCTGTACAAGCGGTCGGTCTCGGCTGGCATGGGATATTACGGCCGAAACACCGATCTGGCCGGGTTGGGCCTCAATTGGGCCGAAGCCCGCGGCATCGACGGAGACCAGTTCACAGTCGAGGCGTTTTATCGCTTTTCGATTTCGCCCGGCCTGCAAATCACGCCATCGGTGCAGTTCATTTCCAATCCACTGCTGAACCCAAATCAGGATAATATCACGCTGTTCAGTCTGCGAACCCGGATCGTTTTCTGAGGCTCGCCCAACGTCCTGAACAACAAAAAACAAGGGAGTTTCCGTAATGAAGACCCTGTTGGCCGCAAGCGCCCTGGCAATAATCTTTGGTGGCGCGTTGCTTGCCAGTGAAGAAAGCAAGACATGGGACGCGTCAGATGAAGCCAGGCAGTTCGTGAAGGACACAATCGTTCTGGGTATGCTGGCCAGCCCCTACGGCACCGGCTGGACCGAGTACGACCAGTTGCACACCTACTTTGAACGTGCTCGGGACAATGGCATCACAGGTCATGAGATGACACTGGCCGCAGCGGACATGTCCTTCGAAACCCTTCTGGAACAGCATTATCACTTCCGCGCCGCCATGACGCAGCAGCCCGAGAACTACCTTGTCGTGAATGAAACCCGGGATATCGAAGCCGCCCACCTACAAGGCAAAACCGCCGTCATTTGGAACAGCCAGACCGCCACAATCCTGAATGGTGACCTTAGGAAGATGGCATTGCTCAAGGACATGGGCATCAAGAGCATGATCCTGGCCTACAACGATATTTTCCGAACGGGTTCGGGACAATTAGCAGCCTACAACGGACGTGACATCGGCCTTACGCCTTGGGGCAAATCCGTCATCGATGAAATGGTGCGGTTCGGCATCCTGCTGGACCTCAGCCATACTGGTTCCAAGACCGCCAACGACGCCATGAACTATATGGACGAGAATTACCCCAGCGTGCCTTATGTCTACACACATTCTGTGCCTGCGGGGCTTTACAAGAACGAACCCAACGCAACCGCGCGCGGATGTTATCGCGCCATTCCCGACGACGAGGCGCTGCGGGCCGCCAAGTCAGGCGGCTATATCTCGCCCACGTTTACGGAATGGATGATGGACGGCATCTGGCCCGAGGATATCTCGCCCAAACAGGCCGCAGATATGATCGATTATTACGTCCAGCTTGTGGGTGTCGACCATGTCGGGATCGCAACGGATGACATGTTCTCGACCGAACTTGTCGTGCAGTTCGCAACTGCAAACGCAAGCATGTACGATGACGGCGGATACATGATCGACGCCTTCAACAAAGGAGCCACCGGCAACGGTGAACTCGCCAAGATCCTGGCGGCCATCACGGATGATCTTTGGGCGCGCGGCTATTCCAACGAGGATCTCGAAAAGATCTATGGCGGCAACAAGATGAGGGTCTACGCGCAGGTCTGGGAAGGCAAGCCGCCCGAACAGTTTCTGAAAGAATACCCCGAGCGTCTGCGCTTGCGACAAGAGCTTCGTGACGGGTTCTATTCACGTTAGACCAACAACAAACACCCGCGATGAACGCAAAGTGGCGTTGTCGCGTCTTTATTTGAAATGACGCCAGAACATCAGGGCTGAAGAATGGTGGGTGATGAGAGACTCGAACTCCCGACATCTTCGGTGTAAACGAAGCGCTCTACCAACTGAGCTAATCACCCGTGACGGTGCATGTAGCCAAGCCTGCGCGCGGGCGCAAGAGGGTCTGGAACAAATTCTTGCGCCAAGGGACAGGAACGGGCCGGATCAGATCAGCGATTTCGTCAGACCACTGGCCCACAAATTCCTTCGCCGCAGGGAAAGGCGCTTGCGTGTTCCCTGCTGCCTCCGATATTCCCGAAAGGACTGAAACCACAGGAATGCGCATGATCCTGACCCGCGCCTGCCGTTTTCTCATTGCGGCCCTGGTCCTTGGCACCCTGACGCTGGCTCCGGTCCGGGCCACGGCCGAGGGTGTTCTCGTCTTTGCGGCCGCCAGCCTCAAGACGGCACTGGATGAAATCGTCCCTGTTTTTGAAGACCGGACCGGGCATCAGGTGACGGTGTCTTATGCCGCATCCTCAGTTCTGGCGCGGCAAATTCAGCAGGGCGCACCGGCGGATCTTTTCATCTCGGCCAATCAGGACTGGATGGATCAGTTGCAGGACATGGGGCTGATTGCGCCCGATTCCCGTATCGATCTTCTGGGCAACGGTCTTGTGCTGATAGGCCCTTCCCGTCAGGCACCCTTGCAGGACCTATCCGCTGAATTCGATCTGGTGACCGCGCTAGCCGGCGGGTATCTGGCCACGGCGCTGGTCGATGCCGTCCCTGCGGGCGTCTATGCCAAGGCCGCGTTACAAAGCCTGGGCTTGTGGGACGATGTGCAGGAACAGGTTGCACAGACCGACAATGTGCGCGCCGCACTTGCGCTGGTTGCAAGCGGCGCTGCCCCGTTGGGCATTGTCTACCGATCGGATGCGCAGGCCGAAACCCGGGTCAGCGTGGTCGCTGCGATACCGGGTGACCTGCACCCCCCAATCGTTTATCCCGCCGCCCTGACCGCAACCGCCAATCCGGCAGGTCGGGCCTTTCTCGAACACTTGCAATCTACGCCATCTCAGGGCGTTTTTGCCGCGCAGGGTTTTTCCCTGCCGGACGGGTAATGCCGATGGGCTGGTTGGGACCAGAAGAGCTTGAGGCGCTGAAACTGTCCCTGCGGGTGTCGTTCTGGGCCACACTGGCCACGCTGCCGTTTGGCATTTTTGTGGCCTACGCCTTGGCGCGCTGGCGCTTTCCGGGGCGGCAGGTGCTGAACGGGCTGGTGCATCTGCCCCTGATCCTGCCACCTGTCGTGACCGGATATCTGTTGTTGCTGACCTTCGGCATTCAGGGGCCGCTGGGCAGCTTCCTGGCCGAGTTCGGCATGGTGTTTGCCTTTCGCTGGACCGGCGCGGCGCTGGCCGCCGGTATCATGGCCTTTCCCCTGATGGTTCGCGCCATCCGACTGTCGATTGAGGCGGTGGACCCGAAACTGGAACAGGCAGGTGCGACCTTGGGGGCCTCACGGCCCATGGTTTTTGCCACCGTTACCTTGCCGATGATCCTTCCGGGCGTCATCGCCGGTGCCATTCTGGCCTTTGCCAAGGCAATGGGCGAGTTTGGGGCCACCATAACATTCGTGTCCAACATCCCCGGCCAGACACAGACCCTGCCATCCGCAGTCTATGCGTTTCTGCAGGTTCCCGGCGGTGAGGCCGCCGCAACCCGGCTGGTCATCGTGTCCATCATCATTGCCATGGGCGCGCTGCTTCTGTCCGAATATGTCGGCCGCCGCGCGGCGGAACGGGTGGCCGGGTCATGAGCCTTTCTGTCCGCTTGCAACAGGAACTGCCGGGGATCGATCTGGACCTCAGCTTTGACGCACCGCCCGGTGTGACCGTCCTGTTCGGGCGATCGGGTTCCGGCAAGACCACCGTTGTGAATGCGGTGGCCGGTCTGCTGCGTCCCCGAGCGGGGCGGGTGGCCGTGGATGACTGGGTTCTGTTCGACACGGATCAGGGACTGTGGCTGCCACCTCACCGGCGACGTCTTGGCTATATCTTTCAGGAAGGCCGACTGTTTCCGCATCTGACCGTCCGCCAGAATTTGGCTTACGGCCGCTGGTTTGCGCCCCGCAGGGCGCACCGTGAAGATCCCGGCAAAGTAATCGAAATGCTGGGCGTCGGTCATCTGCTGGATCGCCGCCCCTCGGGCCTGTCGGGTGGCGAAAAGCAGCGTGTTGCCATCGGCAGAGCCCTGTTGGCCAGCCCCCGCCTGATACTGGCCGACGAACCGCTCGCCGCGCTGGATGACGCCCGTAAGGCGGAAATCCTGCCCTACTTCGAGCGGCTGCGGGACGAGGTATCGGTGCCTATCCTCTATGTCACACACTCCGCCGCCGAGGTGGCCCGGCTTGCGACCTCGGTTGTGGCCTTGCAGGACGGCAAGGTCGTGCGGCACGGTCCCGCCCCGGACGTGCTGGCAGACCCTTCCGTTGCACCTGCCGGTGTGCGCGCGGTCGGCGCGGTGCTGCGGGTTCGGGTCCACGATCACCACGCCGACGGGCTGAGCGAGCTGGACGCGGGCGGTGCACGCCTGTTCCTGCCGCGCATCCCGCACCGGGTCGGAGAAAACCTGCGCATTCGCATCCCGGCGCAGGAAGTCATCCTGTCAGACCGAAAACCCGAAGGTCTGTCGGCCCTGAACGTCCTGGAAGGCACGGTCGATACGATCCGCGCCGGTGACGGTCCGGGGGCAATCGTATCGGTGCAAACCCCCGCGGGCCCGGTTCTGGCCCGCGTCACTCGCCGGTCGGTGTCGGCCCTGGGCCTGGCCCCGGGACGCACCTGTTACGCCGTAATCAAAACCGTGGCTCTGGCACCTCAGGATGTCGGCGGCCGGGTGAACACAAGCTGATCCGTCCGGAGCGGCATTCCGGATACAAACCGCGGGCATTCCCCGACCAAGTCACAGAAAACAAGGTGTTGAACCTGCCTGCGCGCCCTCCTATCGTGCCCACTCAGAAAAACCAGTCAGGAACAGGCCATGACCGACCAAATTGCACATCCGATGTCCCCGCAGGATTGCCTCGTGGCGATCATGGTTGCGGTCTCGGCCTCGGACGAAAACATTCGCACCGCCGAACTGGTCAAGATAGAAACAGCCGTCAACATGCTGCCGGTTTTTGCCGATTACGACATCGACCGTACCCGCCGGGTGTCACAGATCGTGTTTGACCTGTTCGAACAGGAAGACGGTCTGGACGCCCTGTTTGGCCTGATCCGGGAAAACCTGCCCGAGCGGCTGAACGAAACCGCCTACGCGCTGGCCTGCGACGTTGCAGCCGCCGATGGCACCCTCGCGGAAACCGAACTGCGCCTGCTCGAGGAAATCCGGTACGAACTGGACGTAGACCGCCTGCACGCCGCCGCGATCGAGCGCGGCGCCCGCGCCCGCCACACCGTCTGAGTTCAACTGCCGTAAAGTGACCCCCAGCGCTCGATCAGCGTGCGCTGCAGCTTGCGCGAGCGCCTGTTCCAGTTGCGCGCACCCTCGGGGCGTTCGCGCAGCGCACGTGGAATTGTGGCGCGCCGGTCCACGTCGGCGGTAAAGATGGCAAAGGCCAGATCGGTTCCGTCAACCGTGGTCAAAAACCCGCCCAGGCCGGAAACGAAATTCAGCGTTCCGGTTTTGGCGGCTACCTTGACGGGGTGATCCCGCACGGCGCGTCCTTTGCTGTCGGTCAGGGTGAAGGGCTTCAACAACGGGCGCAGCACATTTGTCTTGCGTGCCGCAACCAGCGCTTTGACCAGATCGCCGGGCGCCATGCGCGAGGCATCGCCCAGACCCGAATGATCCACCATGGCGATCCGCTCGACACCATAGGTTTCAGCCGCCCATCGGTTCATCTCGGACGCGGACTCGGCCAGGGTCTGCGGTCGCGCGCCCCGCGCCCGTGAGGCCGCCAACCCGACCATCTCGGCCGTCAGGTTGGTCGAATATTTCAGCATTCCCCGCAGGATGCTCTCCAGCGAGTCACTCTGGTGCACCACCAGAATCGTGCCCTCAGGCGCCTGCCGTGTGACCTGAACCCGGCCCAGAACGATGCCGTTGACCCGCGCCAGCGTGCGGAACACATCGCCCGCATATAGCGCCGGCTTTCGAACGGGCAGCCACCGCGCGCCGCCATTGCCCAACGCCGCCTTGGCAACAGTCCACCGGTCCTGCCGCGCACTGGGCTGGTAGGTGTAAATCGGCAAACTGCGGGCTTCGACCTGCATCGTCGCCATGTCGACGGCCGGGTTATACCGTGCACTGCGCGCATCCATGGCCACATTATAGCCCTTGCCGTCGCGCTTCCATTCGAAATGAACCCGGTTGAAATTCAGCGATATGCCACTTATCGCCGGGCTGTAGCCCAGATGATCCGGCTGGCCCGGGTCGATGCTGTTCACGTAGGGCAGCGCGCCATCATACACTTTGAACGCGCCGCGCACCTCGGTGATCCCGGCCTCGCGCAGATTGGCCGCCATGCTGGCAAGTGCATCCGTATCCAGCAGCGGATCGCCGCCACCTACAAGGATCAGGTCGCCCTTCAGAATACCGTTCTCAACCGGTCCGTCCGCCATCAATCTGGTTTCAAACCGATGCTCTGGCCCCAGCACATCCAGCGCATACAATGCCGTCAGCGCCTTGGCCACGCTGGCTGGCGGCAATCCGTCCTGCGCGCCATATCCTTCCAGCTGCGCCCCGGATTCCGCATCGGCGACGGCAAAGACGACCTCACCCTGCAGTCCGGCTGCGCGGACAACCCGCTCGACACCGTTCAGCTCCGGCCCGCGCATCTGCGGGCGCAGTGACACCAGCGGCGCCCCAGCCAGTCCGGTAGCGGGGATCAGCGCGGCCCCAAGCCCGCCAAGAATGAATCGACGCGAATAACGATCAACCATAGGTCAATTAAAATCCCAGAGTTTTCGCCCAAACAACCGCCCGCACTGGATTATGTGGCCATGGGGGCTATTCCGGCAACACCTGATTTGCCCATTCACCGCGCCCGCGTATTTCGGTCGAGCTGACATCGACCATCGGCACATTCACGAAACACCAAGCGGGGGCGCTGGCCCGCCCCAGCAAATGCCGCGCCTGCCCGTCAATCCGATAGCTTGCGTAAGCCCGCGCTGCCGGAGACATCCGCGCCGAAATCCGGTCGCCGGGCCGCGCGACCACACCCACAGGTACACTGTCCATGATCTTCCGCCAGTCTTTCCAGCGGTGAAACTGCGCCAGATTATCCGCACCCATCAGCCAGACAAACCTGACCTGCGGATAGAGCCTCTGCAACGCCGCCAGAGTATCGGCCGTCGCCCGCGTTCCCGTCTGCGCCTCGATACCCGTGACTTCGACCCTTGGGTGCCGCATGACTGCCCTTGCCGCCCGAACCCGCCGTTCCAGCGGCGCGGGGCCGCGCTCTTTCAGCGGATTGCCCGGCGAAACCAGCCACCACACACGATCCAACCCGAACGCCTTCATCGCCTCAAGCGTCACATGCACATGACCGCGATGCGGCGGATCAAAGGATCCACCGAACAGCCCCACGACCTGCCCGGGCCGCGCAAAAGGGATCGAATGCCGCTTCATTCTTTGCTGATGTTCAAATTCGGTCGGGCTTGTCAATCAACTGGTTGCACCGCGTCGCCCAGGCGGACCTGCCCGGATCGCACCACTTCGGCACACTAGCCGCCATGTCCGCGCACGGCTGAGTAGCCACCTTTGCCCAGCGCCTCCTCCATTCGGCTGCAGGGCGCACAAATCACGGTGAACCGCAAAATGGCCTCACCCACCTGCACTTCGCGCCCCTTGAGCGCGGCCAAATTGATCCCCGACACCACCAGGTTGCGCCGCAGAATGTCCGGCGAAACAGGCCCCTGCCTCAGATACGCACCAATCGCCGCCAGATGCTCCTGCTGGATCAGCGACACCGCGCGTTTACCTGCGCGGCTCCGATCGCCCTCGGGTCCGGCCTCGGATACCAGAACCTGTTTAACAGGGATCATCGCGGCCCGCCGGTCAGGGCGCAAGCCGATCCAATCAACATGCCCGGGCTGCGCCCATCCAGCTATCAAACCTGCCAGTTCCGACAAAACACTCTCCCATTCGATCATGGCCACAATACCCGTCGCGATCCGTGAACGAAATTCACGAAACCACCAGCTTGCCCCGCCCGTCCCGCTTGGATATCTAGCGTTCCAACCCAATTTCCCGACCCAGAGGACGCGACATGGCCGCCTATCAATATGTCTACCACATGCAGGGTGTCTCCAAGACCTATCCCGGTGGCAAGAAGTGCTTTGAAAACATCCACCTGAGTTTTCTGCCCGGCGTGAAAATCGGTGTCGTCGGCGTCAACGGCGCAGGTAAATCGACGCTGATGAAGATCATGGCCGGTCTCGACACCGACTTCACCGGTGAGGCCTGGGCCGCCGAAGGTGCCAAGGTCGGCTATCTGCCGCAGGAACCGCAGCTGGACGAATCCCTGACTGTCCGCGAAAACGTCATGCTGGGCGTGGCCGCGAAAAAGGCCAAGGTCGACCGCTTCAACGAGATCGCCATGGAGATCGCCGAGAACTATTCGGACGAGCTGATGGAGGAAATGACCACCCTGCAGGACGCCATCGACGCGGAAAACCTGTGGGACCTCGACAGCCAGATCGACGTCTCGATGGAGGCGCTGCGCTGCCCGCCGGACGATGCCAACATCGCCAACCTCTCGGGTGGTGAGAAACGCCGTGTGGCGCTGTGCAAGCTGCTGCTGGAAGCGCCCGACATGCTGCTCTTGGACGAACCGACCAACCACCTGGACGCCGAGACGATCGCCTGGCTGCAACAGCACCTGATCGACTACAAAGGCACCATCCTGATCGTCACCCACGACCGGTATTTCCTGGATGACATTACTGGCTGGATTCTGGAGCTCGACCGCGGCCGTGGCATTCCGTACGAGGGCAACTACTCCGCATGGCTGGAACAAAAGGCCAAGCGACTGGAGCAGGAAGCGCGCGAGGACAAGTCCAAGCAGAAAACCCTGCAGCGCGAACTGGAGTGGATGCGTCAGGGTCAGAAGGCGCGTCAGGCCAAATCCAAGGCTCGGATCAACGCCTATAACGAGCTGGCCGAGCAGTCCGAACGCGAAAAGCTGACCCGCGCCCAGATTGTCATCCCCAACGGCCAGCGCCTTGGCGGCAAGGTGATCGAGGTTGAGGGCCTGTCGAAACACATGGGTGACAAGCAACTGATCGAAGGGCTGGACTTTGCCCTGCCACCCGGCGGCATTGTCGGCGTCATCGGCCCCAACGGTGCCGGTAAGTCGACGCTGTTCAAGATGCTCACCGGTCAGGAACAGCCCGACAGTGGTACCATCACGCTGGGCGACACGGTCGAGCTGTCTTATGTCGACCAGTCCCGCGATGACCTGAAAGATAACGACACTGTATGGGAAGCGATCACCGGCGGTGCCGAGATCATTCAGTTGGGCGACGCGCAGGTCAATTCCCGCGCCTATTGCTCGTCTTTCAACTTCAAGGGTGGTGACCAGCAGAAGAAGGTCTCGCTGCTGTCAGGGGGTGAGCGCAATCGCGTCCACATGGCCCGCCTGCTGAAAGAGGGCGGCAACGTCCTGCTGCTCGACGAACCCACAAACGACCTTGACGTCGAAACCCTGCGCGCACTGGAAGACGCGCTGGTCGATTTCGCCGGCTGCGCCGTTGTCATCTCACACGACCGCTTCTTCCTCGACCGGATTTGCACGCATATCCTAGCGTTCGAAGGCGATGCCCACGTGGAGTGGTTCGAGGGCAACTTCGAGGATTACGAAGAGGACAAAAAGCGCCGTCTGGGACCGGACGCGCTGGAGCCCAAGCGATTGAAGCATAAGAAGTTTGTCCGATGAGAGGCCTTTCGTGTATATTATCTTTATCGTTTTGATGGAGATTTGATAGGCGCATTGTTTTCGCATTGGCAATTTGTTTGCCGACAGCAAGAATGGCACTTGACTGCACCCCTTTGAATCCTGTGGCCGATAAAACAATCTCAAAAGACGTTCAAGGAAAGATCGACGGCGAGGTCACAGGCCTACTTTCCAAACTGGGTGGGGCGAGCGCGGAAGTAGATGGTGTATACAAAGAGATAGTGAAAGGAGATACGCTTTCCGGTTACCCAGAAGGTGCTAAACTATACCTTTGGGAAAAGATTATTTATTTTAAGTGCGAGTTGCTTGATGATTCCGATTTTTCCGACAAGGAAAAGAACGAAGAACTTGATAAGCTTATGGAAAAGATTTTATTCCCACCAGTCGCCAGTTGTAATTTCCCAATTGACCCTAGGGCAGCAGGCTTCACGCCACCCAAAGTTAAAAACGCTCTTGGAAAAGCACCTGCTGGATTTAAACCTGCAGGATTTAACCTTTCTAGCCTTGTCGATTCGGGGCAAACAGAAAAAGCAATAAAATACAGCAAATTGTTGTATGAACAACAATCCCTTGTGTATGGGCCTTATTCTCAGGAAACATACAAGGCAGCAGATATTCTTGCTGAATTATTGAGAGATTTCGGAACAACAGGTGAGGACGGAGCCATGCTGGTCAATCTGCAAAACAATTTTGGTTCCGACATCGGAACTCATGGCTGCTTAGCAGCTTAGTTGGTGGACTAACTTAGGAGCTGTGGGATTGGTGCGAACATACTTCCTCCCGCGTCCCAGTCTTTCCATCCATTTGGGTGCCAATCCATTCCGGGTTTCTCAAGCCTCCGAAAATACACCTCGGCGCAAAGCGAACAGCAAGCGTAGGATGGGTGATTGCACCCATCGCTACTCAATCCCCATCTACCTCATCAAATGATGGATGAAATCACCCATCCTACGGTTCCCCAAACGCCTCTTGGGTGATGCCACCACTCCATTCCGGACCAACTCGACCCGCCCGAATGTCGCGATGGATTGACGAATACGGCCAATCGGTCGGGCGCTCCACCAACCCATGTTTGATCGGGGCTCCGCCCGTTCGCGCCTCGAAACGTCCACTGGACGTTTCGCCACCTGCGGTGGATCGGCACTCACCCCCAACAATACGCCATATGATTGCGGTAATCCCGTTCGTCCCGGATGCAATGTTCCCAAAACCGGCGTTGCCATACAGGCGCTTCGCGTTTATCGGCTCGTAGGCCGGGCTTCAGCCCGGCATACCTGCCGGATGTCACGACGGGTAATTCCCTGGGCACGAGTGCCGGGCTGAAGCCCGGCCTACAACTTGCCTTATTCACACGCATGGTAAACCGTGCCTTGATCGCGCCCCACCGCGTCGAATAATCCGCATCCCCAGGTGGCAGGGTCCATACTGCATGCAAATGATCCGGCAACACAACAAACGCATCGCACCAGAATGGCCGCTCCCTCTGCGTCATCGCAAAGGCCGCCCGCAGATGCGCCACTTCGCGCGTCAACAGGTCCGACGATCGATCGGCCAAAGAAACGGTGAAGAAATAACTGGCGCCGGGAATGCGGACACGCCGATAGTTGGACATGCATCCAGTTTACGGCAGCTATGACTACCAACTCGTAAAGGGGTGGACTGAAACGGTAAGGGACCGGAAGGACGGGCGGTTCCACCCATCCAGCGACTGGTTGCATACGCGATGGCGAGACGCCAAAGCACCGCGCCATCGGATTACATAATTCACTTTCGAAATACCAAGGGGTCGTTCGTTGCCGCGCCTACCCGGACCGGCTGCCACCCATCCGTCTGAACCCGAACAGTCCCGCCAAAGCACCGATCAGCAACAACCCAGTGGCCGGAATTGGGACGGCAGAGACATTCACTTCTGTCACGGTACCTTCCGACCCGGGCTCTTCGCACCACAATTCACAGAAGTCGGGCTCTGTAACTTCCGTCAGTTCCTCATCCTGTTCGATTGGATCCTGCTCCCGATCTTGAAGATGTCGAAGCTCTTCAAGGTAACGATTAGAAATTTTCGCCGACTCGATGATCTGGAACATTGCCCATTCCATACCCTCGCGAGATTTTTTGTTCGAATAAGCTGACAACCGGCTGGTTTGTCTTTCCACACCATTCGACAACTGGTTTTGCCAATCAATTTTTATAGTCAGAGCATCTGATGTTCCAGCCCAGCAAAGGACCGCAAATGTACAAACAAGTCTCATATCCGCCCCCACGGTTGTGTGCGTCACCATAGCACCAAAAGCCTGCTTTTCAAAACATCGTAATATCTGAATAAAATCTGAGGGTTGTGGGCAACCCTGCTTCTCTACCCTATAGTTTTTCGGGTGCTCTGCGACTCGGGACACAACTGACGATTGCCCGGGCACGGTCCATGGTGGTAGGCGCTTCTGTCAATTCTGCTCAGGTTGTTGAAATCGCGGTCCCCGTATCAGGTTCGACATGCGCGGGATTCGGGCCGAACCCTTCGGCGGGAAACCGTTCAAAACGCGCTGCAGGCCCTTAAACCGTTGTACAAAGCACACAAACTCCCTTGTCACACGCCCTGCGCGGTGCCATATCCCGGTTGCTTACGTTTTTCTATTTCGACCTACTGTCTCCGTTTCCGGCGCTCAGTCTATCGATCCAGACCGACGACGCCAGGCTGCCGCAACCCCGTGGGCAGCATCAAAACAGGAGACAACGGACATGCCAGCAGGCACCGTAAAATGGTTCAACACCACCAAAGGCTACGGCTTTATCGCACCCGAAGATGGCGGCAAAGACATCTTCGTACACATCTCGGCCGTGGAACGTTCCGGCTTGACCGGTCTGGCCGACAACCAGAAAGTCACGTACGAGCTGCGCTCGGGTCGTGACGGCCGCGAAAGCGCGGACAATATCGAACTGGCCTGACCAGTTAAAAAGGGCGGAGAATCTCTCCGCCCTTTTTCTTGCCGCGCCCTTGAACTGTGGCGCGCAAAATACATCACAATCCCTTTATCAGTGCGCAGCGATTGACCGGATCGTGTATCCTTCCGAGACTGAATTCATGTTTTTCATGAAGGATAGGTGAGCCCACCATGTTCACGCGCCGTGTATTTCTTGCATCGACAGCAGCAGCCAGCCTCACACCGGGAATGAGCCTGGCCAAGAAGAAAGCCGTCGAATACGACCCCACGCCGCAGGTGGTCCGGATCAAGAAACAGTTTCAGCCTGGTCAGTTGCTGGTCGTGCCACGCTCGTTCTATCTGTATTTCGTGACCGAGCCGCGCAAGGCGATCCGCTATGGCTGCGGGGTCGGCAAAGCCGGGTTGGAATTCACCGGCACCGCGACAATCGACGTGAAGAAGGAATGGCCGACGTGGCGGCCAACGGACGAAATGATCGAGCGGGAACCGGTGACTTACGCCAAATTCAAGGACAACGATTATGTCCAGCCCGGCGGAGGAGACAATCCACTGGGGGCCCGGGCGCTCTATCTGTTCCAAAACGGCGTCGACACCTATTTCCGCATTCATGGTACAACACAGCCGCAGACCATTGGGCGGGCGGTGTCAAACGGCTGCATCCGAATGCTGAACGAGCATGTGATCGACCTTTACCAGCGCGTACCATTGGGCACGGTGGTCAGTGTGGTTTAATCCGATCACGGCGCTGACCAATCCACATCAATAGCCTGCTCGATCCTTAACCGCCCTTCTGGCCACGGGCGTGCAAGGCTTTGCGCTTCGGCATCGGTTCCGGTCAGCCATCCCTGCACATCGGACAGGTTCAGCAAAACCCCCATGCGATGATGGATCGGCCGGACATCCGCGTTCGGTTCGCAGGTCACTGCGGCAACCTGATTGACGCATAGTCCGCCGGGGGCCTGCCAGGTGTCCGTAATCGCCGCAAATATCAGCGGCGCGCCGTCAACCGAGGAAATGCGCCACGCTGTCTTGCGCCGTTTCTCTCCGGTCCATTCGTACCAGCCGTCGACAGGAATAACAGCCCTGCCCACACCCTGAAACGCCGTCTTGTCAAACACCGTTTCGGATCTTGCGTTGATGATAGTCTCCATAACCGGGCGGCCCCGCGCGTTGACCCGCCCCACCGGGATCATGCCCCAGCGCATCGGCGCCAGCCCCGCGCTTGTCAGGGTCATCACCTCCTGCCCTGGCTGAATGTTATGACGCGGCAGCTGAGCGGCCACCTCAGCGGGAACACCCAGAAACCGGGCAATCTCGGAAATGGACCGCGTCAGAAAAAACCGCCCCGGCATGATGCGCTCCTATCGGTTTGCGTTCCCGACCAGCTTCAGAACATCTGGCCCAAGCGCCTCGACAATCAGGGCCACGCCCTGTGCATTGGGATGAATGCCGTCAGCCTGCATGAACCCAAGCGCGGCAGTCGGATCGCCACCAGCATCAAGACCGGCGAAAAAGCTTTCTGCATAAAGCGTTCCGTGTTTCTGCGCCAATTCAGGATAGATGGCGTCAAAGGCCTGTCTGTAGTCAGGGCCAAAGTTTCCCGGCGCTTCCATCCCGATCAGCAAGACCTCGACATCGGCCGCTTTGGCGGTCTGCAGGATGGTATCGAGGTTCTCACGCGACACCGCAGGATCAACACCGCGCAACAGATCATTGGCCCCGAGGGCAACGATTACGCCATCGACTTCCGGTGTCAGCGTCCATTCGATACGCGCCGCGCCACCGGCTGTTGTGTCCCCCGACACACCTGCGTTGATCAGCGTCACCTCGGCGCCGCGATCTTCAAGCCAGCGGCCGAGCTGAGGGACAAATCCCTCCTGTTCGGGCAAGCCATAGCCATGCGTCAGAGAATCCCCTACCGCCGCGATGACCACCGGTTCGGCTGTGGCCGCAAAGCCGCAAAAGACAAACAGGCCCGACATCAAGGTCTTGCGCAAGGTCCCAACCGCTCCATATCCCAAATGACCGCTCCTTTTCGGAAAGACTGATGACATCACCAGTTCTCACGCTCCAAGATGCCTCATTGTCGCTGGATGGCAATGCCGGTCGGGTGAATATCCTGCATGGTATCAACCTGACTGTGCGGCAGGGTGAAACGATAGGCCTGGTCGGACCGTCCGGGTCAGGCAAATCCTCACTTCTGATGCTGATGGGTGGGCTTGAACAGGCGACCCGTGGGACCGTCTCGGCGCTTGGGCGCGATCTGACAGGGCTGGACGAAGACACTTTGGCGCGTTTCAGGCGCGACTACATGGGTGTTGTGTTTCAGAACTTTCACCTGATCCCGACAATGACCGCGCTTGAAAACGTCGCCACGCCACTGGAACTGGCTGGTCACAAGGATGCGTTCACCCGCGCCGAGGCCGAGCTTGAAGCCGTTGGACTGTCGCACCGGCGCAATCACTACCCGGCGCAGTTGTCGGGCGGGGAACAGCAGCGCGTTGCCCTTGCCCGCGCATCGGCCCCCCGGCCGCAGATCCTGCTGGCGGATGAACCGACCGGCAATCTGGACGAAAGCAATGGCGCCGCCATTGTCGAGCTGTTGTTTGGGTTGCGGGACAAACACGGTGCCACCCTTGTTCTGGTAACGCACAGCCACGCACTGGCCCGGAAATGCGACCGAGTCGTGCGCTTGCGGGATGGCCGCATTGCCGGGGATGCCCAACAGGAGGCCGCTGAATGAGCCTGCGGCTGGCCGGACGGTTGGCGCGCCGTGAACTGCGCGGCGGATTGCAGGGATTTCGCGTGTTTCTGGCCTGCCTTGCGCTGGGTGTCGCCGCGATCGCCGCAGTGGGTTCAGTCCGGCACGCGATTCAGGCTGGCTTGGCCCAAGAGGGCGCCGCCCTTTTGGGCGGGGACGCGCAGCTGGAATTCACCTACCGCTATGCCAGCGACGAAGAACGCAGCTGGATGAACGCGTCAGCCCGGCAGGTATCCGAAATCGTCGACTTCCGGTCCATGGCTGTCACGCAACACGATGACGGTCCGGATCGCGCATTGACACAGGTGAAGGCGGTCGATGACGCGTACCCATTGCTTGGCTCTGTCACGCTGGAGCCCGCGATGCCCCTGCCAGTTGCGTTGAACGGTCAGGATGATCTGCCCGGAGCGGTGATGGACCCCGCCCTGATGGATCGGCTGAACCTGGAGGCAGGGGACACCGTCACGCTCGGGACGCAGGAGTTTGTCGTAATGGCCGCGCTGGTGTTCGAGCCGGACGGGGCCGCTGACGGATTCGGATTGGGGCCGCGTACCTTGGTGCGCACTCAAGACCTGAGCAAATCGGGTTTGCTGGAACCCGGCACGCTGTTCTCCACGAAATACCGGCTGGACCTGCCGCCCGCCACAGATCTTGCCACCCTGTCGACTGAAGCAAAAGAAGCCTTTGACGGCACCGGCATGCGCTGGACAGATGCTCGCAACGGTGCCCCTGGCATCGCTGAGTTCGTCGCAAGGCTCAGCGCCTTTCTGGTGCTTGTAGGTTTGTCGGGTCTGGCCGTAGGCGGCATCGGCATCTCGGCAGCGGTGCGGGCGTACCTGTCGCAAAAGACGGAAACGGTTGCCACATTGCGCACCCTTGGTGCCGACCGTGCCACGATTTTTCAGACATACATGATCCAGATCGGCATTTTGTCTGTCATCGGCATCGCGCTGGGCCTAGCCCTGGGCGGCGCGGCCCCCCTGATGCTGTCACCGCTGATCGAAAACCGGTTGCCGGTTCCCGCTGTATTCTCGATCTATCCCCAGCCATTGGCCGAGGCTGCCCTCTACGGCGTTCTGACGGCGTTCCTGTTCACTCTCTGGCCGCTGGCCAGAACCGAAGAGGTCCGCGCCGCAACCTTGTTTCGCGACGCCCTGACATCGGCGCGGTTCTTTCCCCGTCCTGCTTACGTGATCGCCACCGCAGTGGGCCTTGCTCTCCTGATCTCAGCCGCCGCATGGTTCAGCGGCTCCGCCCGCCTGACCCTGTGGACCAGCGGCGGTTTGGCCGGAGCGATGGCTTTGCTGGCCGCAACCGCGTGGATCATAAGACGGGTTGCCCGAGCCGGCGCCTCGGCAACACGCGGGCGGCCCGCCTTGCGCTGGGCCCTGTCGGCCATCTCTGACCCGCGCGAAGGTGCTGGTCCCGTCGTGCTGTCGCTTGGGCTGGGCCTCTCGGTGCTGGCGGCCGTCGGGCAAATTGACGGAACATTGCGCAACGCAATCTCGGGCAATCTGCCGGACGTGGCGCCGTCATACTTCTTTGTCGACATCCAGAAAGACCAGATGCCCGGGTTCATGGAACGGCTGGAAACCGACCCGGCGGTCAGCCGCATCGAAAGTGCGCCAATGCTGCGCGGAATCATAACCGGGATCAACGGACAGCCTGCACGCGAGGTGGCTGGCGATCACTGGGTGCTGGACGGAGACCGGGGGATCACCTATTCCGAACGTCCCCCAAAGAACGCGCGCATCACCAAAGGGGAATGGTGGTCAGATGACTATTCCGGCGCGCCGCAGGTCAGTTTTGCCGCGGAAGAAGCTGCTGAGATGGGTCTCAAGCTGGGCGATGAGTTGACGGTTAACATTCTCGGCCGGGACATCACGGCCCGGCTGACCTCTCTGCGTGAGGTCAATTTCTCAACCGCCGGAATGGGGTTTGTCATGTCCATGAACCCCGGCGCGCTGGCCGGGGCACCTCACAGTTTCATCGCAACGGTCTATGCCGAAGAACAGGCCGAGGCCGCCATACTACGCGATCTGGCAGGGCAATTTCCCAACATCACCGCGATCCGTGTGCGGGACGCGATCGACCGGGTTTCCGGCCTGCTTGCCGGGTTGGCATCGGCCACGTCTTACGGGGCCGGGGTATCTTTGCTGACCGGGTTTCTCGTGCTGATCGGCGCGGCCGCCGCCGGAGAGCCCGCGCGCCGCTACGAGGCCGCGATCCTGAAAACGCTCGGGGCTGGCCGCCGCCGCATTCTTCTCAGCTTTGCATTGCGCGCCGTACTTCTTGGCACGGCAGCCGGAGGCGTGGCCCTGTTGGCCGGCATCACCAGCGGTTGGGCCGTGGCAACGTTCATTTTTGACACCGGCTTCACGATCATCTGGCCATCCGCCCTTGCCATCGTTCTGGCCGGAATCGCGGTGACCACAGGAGCCGGCCTGGTCTTTGCCATGCGCCCTCTGGCTGTCAGACCGGCGCGCATCCTGCGCGCCGCCGGTTAGGTCTCAGCGAACACAGGCCACCGGCTGCAAAATCTGCAACAAGCGATCATTATCACAGACCAGCGCGTCCAGTGTGATTTCATCCAGCGACGCATAAAACACTTCGGCTGCATCGCGCAGGGCCAACCGCAATCGACAGGCATCGGTCAGCGGGCACGTGTTGTCCGCATCGGCAAAGCACTCGGTAATCGGCAGGTTGCCTTCCACATGGCGAAACACCGACCCGATCCGGATCTGTTCCGCCGGACGGGCCAGCATCATGCCGCCGTTGCGCCCGCGTTGCGTGTTCAGATAGTTCAGCTGGCTGAGCTGGTTGATCACCTGCGCCAGATGGTTTTCCGAGATGTTGCACACTTCGGCAATCTCGGCCTTTGTCACCAGCCGATCCTGATGCGCCGCGCAATACATCAGCAGGCGCACTGCAATATTCGTCCGTTTGGTAATCCGCATCACAGGCCTCCCAAATATCAAGATGCAGTCTTATTGCATGTTCCGCAAAAAAGCGGTTTGACATACATCAATCGAGATCCAGGACGGCACAGCGTATGAAAGACCCGTATTTCTTCGGTTATGGCAGCCTGGTCAATCTGGCCACCCATGACTTTCCCGATCCGCATCTGGCCCGGCTGAAGGGCTGGCGGCGCGCATGGCGACATACCGACCTGCGCGAAGTGGCGTTTCTGACAGCCGTACCTGACCCCGATGCCGAAATCGAAGGCATGATCGCGCATGTTCCAAAGAACGACTGGGCAGCGCTGGATCAGCGCGAATGGGCCTACGATCGCGTGACTGCGACGCAATCAGTGACCCACCCCCTGGCGCATGAGGTTGAAATCGCCGTCTATGCCGTTCCGCAGGATCGGCACAATGCGCCAAGCAACAAACATCCGCTGCTGCTCAGCTATATCGACGTGGTGGTACAGGGTTATCTGCGCGCTTTCGGTCTGGACGGAGCAGATCGTTTCTTCGCCACCACGGACGGGTGGGACGCCCCGATCCTGAATGACCGCTCCGAACCCCGCTATCCGCGCCATCAACAGCTCCGCCCCGACGAAACAGACTTCGTCGACGACCGCCTGCGCAGTATCTCGGCAAACATCGTTCAAAACGCATAAAAAAGGGGCCGGATTCAACCAGCCCTCTTCATCTTTTTCAAAATACTCTCGCCGAAGGCACGCGCCGCAAGGCGCGTTTCATCACCCCCGCGCGCGGATCACCTGCAACAGGGGCAACAGGGCCGCCATCTCGGGCCCGCGTTCCATCCCCGTCAGCGCCTTGCGCAACGGCATGAACAGACCTTTGCCCTTGCGGCCGGTCGCTTCTTTCACGGCGCTGGTCCATTTACCCCAGGTTTCGCCGTCAAACGGGCCCTCCGGCAGCAGCGCCATCGCCTCAACGATGAACGCGCGATCCTCATCGGCGATCAGTGGTTCCGCGCCTACGCGGCACAGCTCCCACCAGGCTTTCAAATCGCCCAGCGTGGTGATGTTCTCGCGCGCCATGGCCCAGAACGGCTCGGCCAGATCTGCCGGAACACCGGCATCGGCAACAGCATCAGCCACATCGGCAAGCGGCAGTGATTGCAAATACTTCGCGGTCAGCGGGAACAGGTCCTGCACGTCAAACTTGGTGGGCGCGGCACCAAAGCGGCTTACGTCGAACCCGTCAATCAATTCGGCCATATCCGCGCGCAGTTCGACCGGGTCGGACGATCCCAGACGTGCCATCAGGCTCAGCAAGGCCATCGGCTGCACGCCCTGTTCACGCAGATCCCGCAGCGCCAACGTGCCCAGACGTTTTGACAGCGCCTCGCCCTGCGGACCGGTCAGCAAAGAATGGTGGGCAAAGCGCGGGCAGGTGCCGCCGAGTGCCTTGATGATCTGAATCTGAGTCGCCGTGTTGGTTACATGGTCCGAGCCGCGTACCACGTCGGTCACGCCCATCTCAGTGTCATCCACAACGGAAGCGATCGTATAAAGAACCTGACCGTCACCACGGATCAGCACCGGATCGGAAACCGAGGCTGCGTCGATCGAGATGTCGCCCAGAATACCGTCGGTCCACTCGATCCGCTCGTGATCCAGCTTGAAGCGCCAGACCCCGTTGCCACGTTCGGCGCGCAGCGCGTCTTTCTCGGCCTCGCTGAGGTTCAGCGCGGCGCGGTCATAGACCGGCGGTTTGCCCATGTTCAGTTGCTTCTTACGCTTCAGGTCCAGTTCGGTCGGCGTCTCGAAAGCCTCGTAGAACCGTCCCATCTCGCGCAGCTTGTCGGCGGCCTCGGCATAACGGTCCAGACGCTCGGATTGACGTTCGACCCGATCCCAGTGCAGGCCCAGCCATTCAAGGTCCTGCTTGATGGCATCGACATATTCTTCCTTCGACCGCTCAGGATCGGTGTCGTCGATGCGCAGGATGAACGTACCGCCGTTTTTGCGGGCAATCAGATAGTTCATCAGGGCAGTGCGCAGGTTGCCCACGTGGATGTAACCGGTGGGCGACGGGGCGAAGCGGGTGGTGGTCATGGATATCTCCTGTTGGCGCGGCTCTTGTCACATGAAGGGCGTTTTGTCCAGCAAGCGAATGAGGCACCGGACAGGATTGAGCGTGCCAGTAATGCTCAAGTCGGCTCGACTTGCCAATGCCGGCCCAGATCTTCAAGACCCGCGACGATCAGCTCGGACAAAACCGAAGGATCGATATCCGCCAGCTTGTTCACGTAAAGACAGGATTTCCCAAGTTTGTGTTTTCCCAGCCGGGACAGGATGTCACCGAAATCCGCATAGCCGGGCATGATGTAGATGGAATGCGCCGCCTTGCGCGGGGAAAACCCGGTTGCCAGAAAGTCTCCTTCGCGCCCGGATTTGTAGCGATAATGATAGTGGCCATACCCGATGATCGAAGGCCCCCACATCACCGGTTCAAATCCGGTTGCTTCGCGAAACAGCGCATCCAGCACCCGGGCCTCGTCTGCCTTTCGCGGTGGCAGGACGGATGACAAAAACCCGTTAACGGCCTGCCCTGTCGGCTGTGTTTTGTTTTCGGATCGGGACACGAGCAAAAATTAACACGTAATGTTTATCCATGCAGCCCATGTCAGGCGGGTAAAATATGGCAAACGACCCACAGCGGGCTAGTTCCCGGGCTGGTGTCCTGACAGGGAGAAACATAATGACCATCAATTTGACGAGAAGAGCAGCGCTCGGCGCTGCCGCAGCATTGCCATTTGCATCAGCTGCAACTCCGGTTCTGGCCAATGATGCTGAAACCGGCGCAAACCCGACAACCGCCAGATCGTTCGCGCTTGGTGATTTCACTGTTACAACATTGCTGGATGGCAGTCTGCCGCGCGACGGCGCCAAGGAAATTTTCGGCGGCGGTGCATCGGACGAGGAATTCGCGAGGGTTTCCGCCGAGAACTTTATTCCAGACGACATGGCCCAGTTCTTCTTCACGCCAACGCTGGTCAATACCGGGTCCGAAATGGTGCTGTTCGACACAGGCCTCGGAAAAGGTGGTATTCAGGCGGCACTGGCCGATGCTGGTGTGACACCTGATCAGATCGACGTGGTGGTCATAACCCACATGCACCCCGATCACATCGGCGGTATGACAACCAATGACGCACCGACCTTTCCGAATGCACGCTATGTGACCGCCTCGAACGAATACGATTTCTGGGCCGCGCAGGAGTCCGGTAACCGAGTCGGCGATCTGGTCGCGGCCAAGGTGACACCACTGGCCGACAAGATGACCTTTATCGAAGACGGCGGTGATGTTGCGTCCGGCATCACGGCCATGTCTGCCTTTGGCCACACGCCCGGCCATACTGTCTATCACCTGGAAAGCAACGGCCGGCGTCTGATCCTGACGGCAGATCTGGCGAACCACTATGTCTGGTCATTCGCCCATCCGGAATGGGAAGTCCGGTTTGACATGGACAAGGCTGTAGCCACCGCAGCACGGCGCAATGTGCTTGGGCTTCTGGCCGCCGACAAGGTGCCGATGATCGGTTATCACATGCCATTTCCCGCAGCGGGATATGTCGAAACACGAGGTGAAGGGTTCCGGTTTGTCCCCGTCAGTTATCAGATGATGGGCTGACCCCAAAGACACAGGATTTTATAGCGGACCCGGCCCGCCCTTGAACTAGGGCGGGTTTTTTTGCGCGTGTATTTCCACCTGTCGCAACCTACGGCGGCCTTGCCAGCAAAAGTTCAGATCGTGCAATACCCAACAAGACCGGAGGCCTGTTCGACTGGGCATCGCAGGCCAACGAGCCATAGCGCTACACCTCATCGAGCGTCACTAGTTCTGTCTGTGCGACATTGCCCGGCCAGTCAGAAAGTTTGAAACCGTCCCTGGAACTCCGCGGCAGTTCACCGGCTGGGCGAATCGTATCCACACCTGAAAAGTGTCGTGCTCGATGGTGAATCGCTACTCGATTGTATCTGGCGTCAAATCAAGCTGCAACCATCCGCGCAGAGTCACGCGGATAACCGCTTATCAGAATGAGACAGGGTCAAGCCGTTTCGAAGCCGTCAACCCTATCAATAGAATGACGTCACTGCATACTTAATTTCATCAAAAGTGAAAACAAATGAGCATTTTGTCCAAACTGCTGTCGACCACTGCAAGTGTTCTTATATTATCAATGACCCCAGCGGCGGCTGTTCTGACCGGCTTTGTCGCAACCTCTTCTTATGCCCAGGAAGGCGAAGGCGAGACTGAGGGTGGTGGTGAAACTGAAGGTGGTGGCGAGACCGAAGGCGGTGGTGAGACCGAAGACGATGGTGACACCGAAGGCAATTCGGGAGATGACGAAGGGTCCACCGAGAATGACGTAGAACGGCCGGGCGAAGATCGCTAACCAAACATGGTTGGTATTACCGGAAATGCCGAATGATCAGAGCTTTCAAAGCTCAGGATCAAAATCCTTTGGGAAAGTTCAATAAAAAAGGCCGGTGCTGTCCCGCACCGGCCTTTCAACTCTGATCGATATCTTCAGTCGCGCAGCAGCTCGTTGATGCTGGTTTTCGAACGGGTTCTTTCGTCCACACGCTTCACGATTACAGCGCAATAGAGGCTGATATTGTTCTTCGACGGCATCGAACCCGCAACAACCACCGAATAGGGCGGAACCTCGCCATACATGACCTCGCCGGTTTCGCGATCCACGATCTTTGTGGATTTACCGATGAATACCCCCATCCCCAGAACCGAACCTTCGCGGACGATGCAGCCTTCGACCACTTCCGAGCGGGCACCAATAAAGCAGTTGTCTTCGATGATGGTCGGACCGGCCTGCATGGGTTCAAGCACGCCGCCGATTCCGACGCCACCTGACAGGTGCACATTCTTGCCGATCTGCGCGCAGGATCCGACGGTGGCCCAGGTGTCGACCATGGTACCTTCGTCAACATAGGCGCCAAGGTTCACAAAGGACGGCATCAGAACCGCACCCGGTGCGATATAGGCTGATTTGCGGACAACACAGTTGGGCACGGCGCGGAAGCCGGCAGCGCGCCACTGGCTCTCACCCCAACCGGCAAACTTGCTGTCGACCTTGTCCCACCAGCCGCCGGCCTGTGGTCCGCCAGCGTGGATTTCCATATCTTTGATGCGAAAGCCCAGCAGAACTGCCTTTTTGGCCCACTGGTTCACATGCCAATCGCCGTTTTCCAGCTTCTCGGCAACCCGCAGCGATCCGCTGTCCAGCGCGTTCAGTGTTTCCTCAATCGCCTCTCTCTGCTCGCCGGTGCTGGCGGGCGAGATCGTGTCGCGAACCTCCCAGGCGGCTTCGATTGCGGCTTCCAGTTGCGCATTGGACATGAGATCACTCCCTGCTGAATCTGTTCACGTTGTTTTTGCCTATAAGCAAGCCACACACAGGGCGCAATGCGGCGTAGGCGGGCGGTTTTGCGTCACTGGTGGGACAAAGACCATCGCCCGGGTGATTATCCGTAGCCTTTCGCGGCTTTTGTCAGCTGGCCCGGCGTATGTGCCGAACCAGTATCGAGACAGCGGCGGCTGCGTCCCTGCCTTTCATCGCGCGCACGATGGCGGCGTGATCAGTGTCTGCGCGTTGCTTCCACCGGGGACGCCAATAGGCAAACAGATGGCGCGCGCTGGCGATATGCAGATCGTCAATCGTGTGAAGCAGGCGCGGCAACCCGCAGGGCGTCAGGATGGCCCTGTGAAAAGCACGGTTTCCCGCCTCCCACTCCGGCATGGTCCGGGCGGCGTCGCAGGTCAGGCGGGCTTCATCAATTTTCCGCAAGGCGGCTGGCGTCAGGTTCTGAACCGCGTGCTGCATCGCCAGCGATTCCAGCGCTACGCGCATTTCGATGACCTCGCGCACTTCGGAAGGGTCCAGCGCGGTGACCCGCATCCCGCGCCGCGGCTCGCTTTTGGCCAGCCCATGCGCCTCCAGCCTCAGCAGCGCTTCGCGCACCGGAACATGGCTGGTCTCGAATGCGCGGGCGATATGGTCCTGACGCAGTTTTTCGCCGGCGATCAGGTCGCCGGTGACGATTTGCTGGCTGAGTTTCTGATAGATCGTATCGGCAATGGTCGCGGTCATAGATTGTAGATAAAAATGAAGCCCGCCTTCCACAAGCAGATAATTCAGCCCGCGAACGGGTCCGGGGCAATATTGCCGCCGCAAATCAGAACGGCCACTTTCTCGCCCGGTTCCGGCTGATAGGCACCCGACATCAAGGCCGCCAAAGCCGTTGCCCCTGCCGGTTCTACCAGAAGCCTATGGGCCTGCCACAATGCGCGCTGCGCCTTGGTGATGGCCGCATCCGGGACCAGAACCGATGACATGCCGCGCGCCAGATCGAAACAGATCGATCCGATCCGCCGCGCGCCCAATGCGTTTGCCGCAACCCCTGATACGGACACGTCCACCGGTTCCCCGGCCTGCAACGCGGCGTGCAGCGCGCAGGAGGTTTCCGGTTCGACCGCCACAACCTTTCGCGCACCCTGAAACCAGGCCAAAGCCCCGGCGATCAGACCACCGCCACCCACCGCGACCAGAACGGTATCCGCCTGAAGGCCCTGCGCCTCCCACTCGGCGAAACAGGTACCCTGCCCGGCCACCGTGGCCGGTGCGTCGTAAGCATGGATCTGCATCGCCCCGGTTTCTTCTTCATGAGAACGGGCCTGGGTCAGCGCATTGGCGTATTCGCCGGAAACAACGCTCAGGTCGGCGCCGGTCTGCTCGATCAGCGCAATTTTGGACGGCCCCGCCAGTTCCGGCACAAAAATCTTGGCCGGGTGGCCCAGCGACTGCGCCGCATAGGCCGCCGCCGCACCGTGGTTGCCGCCTGATGCCGCAACAACGCCCGCCTCGGGCACATCCAGGCTGAGCAGCGTGTTGAATGCCCCGCGTGCCTTGAAACTGCCGGTGTGCTGCAAATGCTCCAGCTTCATTTCAACCGGAAACCCCGGAATGCGGCTTTCCATCACCGGCGTGACCTGCGCATAGCCGGCAATGCGATCCCGCGCCGCCGATATTTCACTCTTCCAGTTCATTCTTGTCTTTCCGTGGCTGGCACTCTGTCCGCGAACCCTATAGCTGTTTGAAAAACACGCAAGCAGGGATCGTTCACCCATGAGAGAAGACCGACTCAGCCCCTTCCGCGACGCGCAGACCGACCGGTCGACCGCAAGCGAGGTGCCGGACACGCCACAGACACGGTCGCCCGCCTATCGTCTGGCCTTTGCCGACGAGGACTTCATGTGCCGGGAAGAACTGCGACCGGTGCGCCTGCAACTGGAATTGCTGAAACCCGAGATGATCATGACCGAGCGCGAGATCACCTCGACCATCGTGATGTTCGGAGGGGCCCGCATTCCCGAACCGTCACAAAAGCACACCGCCCGGACCGAAACGCTAGCCGGTCTGTCGCAGTATTACGACGAAGCGCGGGAATTTGCCCGGCTGATGACCCTGAAGTCGAAGGAAACCGGCTGCCGCGAAAACGTGATCGTCACCGGCGGCGGTCCCGGCGTGATGGAGGCCGGAAACCGCGGCGCACAGGATGCCGAAGGTTACTCGATCGGCCTGAACATCGTGCTGCCGCACGAACAGGCGCCAAACCTTTACGTGACACCGGACCTGAGCTTCAATTTCCACTATTTCGCGATCCGCAAGATGCATTTCCTGATGCGCGCCCGCGCCATCACCATCTTCCCGGGCGGCTTCGGCACGATGGATGAACTGTTCGAGTCGCTGACCCTGATCCAGACCGGTCGTATGGAGCGCGTCCCCTTCCTGCTGTTTGGCCGCGCATTCTGGGAAAAGGTCATCAACTGGGAAGCTTTGGCGGACGCTGGCACCATTTCGGACGAAGACCTGGACCTTTTCCGCTTTGTTGACACGGCACAAGAGGCGGTCGGGATTATCGAGAACTGGGAACCCGCCCCGCCCCGCGACGAAATTCCGGGGCGCTGACGGATGACGGCGCCAAAGACCGGGGAAATGCTTCACCTGCGCGGGAATGCCCTGAAAATGGGCGACCCGGTGGCGCTGCCGCTGACGCAAAGCAGCATGTTCCACTTGCCGGGCCCGCCTGATGGTCACGCGACCTACGGACGCGTCGACAATCCAACATGGGTGCATCTTGAGCACGTGCTATCACATCTTGAAGACGCGCCCTGCCTCAGCTTCCCGTCGGGCATGGCGGCGATTTCGGCAGCGTTGTTTGCATCCGTGCAAGCCGGATCGCGACTGCTGATCCCTTCGGACGGATATTACGTCACGCGCCTGCTGGCGGACAGGTTCCTCTCACGCCTTGGCGTGAAGATCGAGGAACGTCCCACCACCGCCTTTGCCGAGGGCGGCTTTGACGGGTTCGACGTGGTCTTTGTCGAAAGCCCTTCGAACCCCGGGCTGGACATAATCGATCTGGCAGCCGTGGCGGGGCAAGTGCGCGCCGCCGGTGGGCTGACCATTGCCGACAATACGACCCTGACACCATTGGGCCAGCGCCCACTGGATCTGGGCATCGATGTCGTCGTGTCTTCGGACACCAAGGCGATGGGTGGGCATTCCGACATGCTGATGGGCCATGTGGCCAGCCGCGACGCCAAGATCATGGAGCGGGTCGAGGAATGGCGGAAGATCTCCGGTTCGATCCCAGGACCTCATGAGGCATGGCTGTTGCACCGCGGGCTGGAAACGCTGGACGTCCGGTTCGACCGCATGTGCGCGTCGGCACAGGTTCTGGCAGAACGGCTGGCGGCGCACCCGGCCGTGAAAAAAGTCCGTTACCCCGGTCTGTCCAATGACCCGTCACACGCATTGGCACAGGCCCAAACAGCGCGGTTCGGCTTTCTGCTGTCTCTGACACTGGACAGCGAGGCCAACGCCGAATCCTTCATCAATGCCTGCCCATTGCTGCGCCCGGCCACCTCGTTCGGAGGCATCCACAGTTCGGCCGAGCGTCGCGCACGGTGGGGCGACGCCGTCGATCCTGCCTTCATCCGCTTGTCGGTCGGATGCGAGCCGGTGGAGGAACTGTGGCAGGCCATCGAGGCAAGCCTGAATGCGCTGTGATTACTTCTTGGGCTCACGCAGTTCTGTGAACACGTAGATCGGCAGCACCACGCTGGCGATCAAAGCCCCCAACCAGACCAGCAAAGTTGCAGCCAGCAGATTGGAGATGCCGCCGACGGTCAGGCCCGTCGTCACCAGATCAGTTACCAAAAGGCCTACAAAGGTCACGATCAGCGCAATCCCGCCTTTCAGCGCGGGCGCTTTCTTCTCTCCCAGCTTCAGGATCAGCGGTTCGGCCACGACCTGAACCAGGGTGAATACGATCACCACGACAATGAAAGAGATTGGCCGGATCGCGAAACCGGACAACAGAAGTGAGGCGATCAACAACCCGATGGCATTCCCCGCCAGAAGGGCCAGTGCGGATTTAATTCTGCGTGTCATGGGGGCTCCGTCAGAAAACAAGCTGAAATATGCATATGTTATCAGACCTGCGGGAATTTGCGAGCGGTTTCAAAAGCCTCTTCCAATCGGGGCATTGAAATCGCATGATAAAAAACATGCCCAACGATCAGACGTGACCCGCGAGAGTGAGATGAGCGACGATCCATATTCGGTCCTTGGCGTCCAGAAAGACGCCAGCGCCGCTGATATCAAGAAAGCCTACCGGCGCATTGCCAAGGATTGCCACCCGGACCTGAAACCGGGTGATGCCAAAGCCGAGGCAAAGTTCAAAGCTGCCGCAGCAGCCTATGATCTGCTGAAAGACCCCGAAACGCGGGCGCGCTATGACAATGGAGAAATTGATGAATCGGGTCAGGAGAGACCCCAACAGCAATATTACCGCGACTATGCCGAGGCGGCAGGAAATCCCTATCGTTCGGGTGCGTCTTATGGCGACCCCGAGGATATGTCCGACATCTTTGCCGAGTTCATGCGTGGACGCGGCGGGCGCGGCCAGCGCCGCAGCCATGAATTTCACGCGCCCGGTCACAACCTGAACTATTCGCTTCAGGTCAGCTTTCTGGACGCGGTGTTCGGGGCCAGTCAGAAGTTGACCCTGCCCGATGGTGATCGAATCGAGGTCAAAATCCCCGCTGGCATCACCGATGGTCAGACCATCCGGCTGCGCGGCAAGGGTGCACCCGGATATGGACAGGGGCCTGCGGGCGATGCGCTTGTCACCATCTCGGTCGCCAAGCATCCGGTCTTTGACCGGCAGGGCGACGACATCCACATCACTCTGCCGATCTCGATCGACGAGGCGATTCTGGGCGGCAAGGTTCCCGCCCCCACCATAGACGGTGGCGTGAACGTCAGCGTCCCGGCGGGGACCAGCAGCGGCAAGACCCTGCGCCTGCGCGGCAAGGGTGTCAAAAAGCGGGGTGCGTCCGAGCGCGGGGATCAGCTGATCGAACTGATCGTGACCCTGCCGGACAAGGTCGATGATGACCTCAGGGCCTTTATGGAAACCTGGCGGGAATCACATCGCTACGATCCACGCGAGGGGATGCCGTCATGACCCGACACCTGACAGAAGACGAGGTGCTCGCAACTATTGCCCGCCTGACACCGGACCGGCTGTCCGTTTATCTGGCCGCTGAAATTGTGATCCCCGAGCAAACCGAGCAAGGGCTTGTCTACCAGAGCATCGACGTCGCCCGTCTGGAACTGGCCTGCGAACTGCATGATCAATACGAGATGGAGCCCGACGCGCTGTCGATGATGATTTCCCTGATCGACCAGATGCATTGTCTGCGCGCCGAACTGCGCGAGGTCCTGAATGCCGTCGATACCCAACCCGAACCGGTGCGCCAATCCCTGATCGAGGTCATCGGGTCCGCCCGGTTTGGCCGCAGGTAATCGGCGATCAGTTGTTCACAAGGTAGTCTTCCGGCACGAAAAACGTGTAATCCCGATCCGCCACGGCTTCGTGGCAGTCATGGCAATAGGAAACAGCTTCTGACCGTGCGCCCATTGTGTCCCCAAAGAGCGATCCGTCCGGCATAACCATAATATAGCGCCAGTCACCGGTTTCAGGGCTGGCGCCTTTGGCCAGCTTTTCCATTACGAACATGGCACCCGGGTGCAGATTGCCGGTATCGGTCACCGTCATGCTGTCTTTGGCCAGAACCGACCCCATCGGCAACTCTTCGCCCTCTTGCAGGGTTCCGTAATTATGCGCCATGCGATTGGCGTAGCTGTTCACGTAACGCTGACCGTGTGTGGCCGAGATATAGGGCGCATCGTTGAACAGCGGCCAGCTTTGATAGTTCCGGATCAAATCCATCTGCGCAGCCGCATACCCGCGCGCCAGACGCTTTTGCAGTGACTTATAGAACTTGCGCGCATCCTTTTTCGACAAATCCGCCGGGTTCTCGATGGCCAGATGCGCGTCTTCATCACTGGACTGAGCCGCAGAGAAGGACGGCAGGGCCGTTGCCATGATCAGGAAAACGAGGGGTTTCAAAAGCTGAATCTGGTAACGTGCAATCATACTGGATGACCCACCTGAGTTGAAAAAGGCTTGCCTTGTTTCAGCGCACCTGCGTCAGATTCGATCATAACAGGCGCAAAAAAACCTGCCACAACCGGTCCATGGCTTTCACCGCTTTGTGCACACGTGTGAACCCCCCCGGGCGCTGACAAGATGAAACATAACAAATCGCGCATATAAAAAACAGGCGCGGGAACATTAATTCTCGCGACCAGCGGGGTTGCAAGGGTAAGGGTCAGGTTCCAAGACCGGCCTCGGCCTCGATCTGCTTGCGGGACTTCCGCGCGCGTTCGGTCGCCGATTTGAGCTGCCCGCAGGCCGCCATGATGTCCTCACCCCGCGTCTTGCGGATGGGTGAGGCATAGCCCGCCTGATAGATGATATTCGCAAACGCCCGGATACGGTTGTTCGAGCTGCGCTTGTACGGCGCGCCGGGCCATTCGTTGAACGGGATCAGGTTGATCTTTGCCGGAATGTTATGGCGCTTGATGTGGTCGATCAGGCGGTGCGCGTCTTCGTCACTATCATTCACACCATCCAGCATGACGTATTCAAAGGTGATCCGCTCGGAATTCGACGCGTTCGGATAGCTGGACAGCGCTGCCAACAGTTCCTCGATGTTCCAGCGCTTGTTGATCGGCACCAGCACATCGCGCGTTTCATCCGTGGTCGCGTGGAAAGAGATCGCAAGCAGACACCCGATTTCTTCGGCAGTCCGTGCAATTTCCGGCACCACGCCGGATGTGGACAGCGTGATGCGACGGCGCGACAGGGAAATCCCTTCGGGATCCATGGCAATCTTCATCGCATCGCGGACGTTGTCGAAGTTATACAGCGGCTCACCCATGCCCATCAGAACGATATTCGACAGCAGACGGGTTTCGTCCTTGGGCGCGCCGGGGACGGGCCATTCCTCAAGGTCGTCGCGGGCCATCATTACCTGACCTACAACCTCGGCCGCGGTCAGGTTGCGCACAAGTTTCTGAGTGCCCGTATGACAGAACGAACAGGTCAGAGTGCAGCCGACCTGAGACGAGATGCACAGCGTCCCCCTGTCTTCTTCGGGGATATAGACCACTTCGACCTCATGCCCGCCGGCGATGCGACA
This sequence comes from Ruegeria sp. AB8, assembly GCF_056542605.1. Lineage (NCBI taxonomy): Bacteria > Pseudomonadati > Pseudomonadota > Alphaproteobacteria > Rhodobacterales > Roseobacteraceae > Ruegeria > Ruegeria sp. AB8. Next base: position 9,035 of record NZ_JBQGAB010000002.1, on the reverse strand, counting down.
CAAGTACTTGCGGGTGCCGTCTTCGGACACCTGACGGGTCACAACCTCGGGAACCTCGATGACGAAATGCTCGGCCAGTTGCGCGCGATAGGCTTTGGCGAGATTTGTCATCTCGGCAAAGTCGCGCACGCCCCATTGATAGATCCACTGCCAGATCTGGCCGGTGCGCATCTTGGCCTGCTTTTCCGGTGTACCGTGTTCGATCAGAACCTCGCGCAAGCGGTCACGGGTCAGACCAACAAGGTTTACCTTCCCTTCGGGCAATTTGCGGGGGATGGTCATGACATCCTGAGTGATCGGCGCTTTGGGCGACATGTGGCTATCTCGAAGAATTCTGGCTTGGGATGCGCCTCTATATAGGATTGCGCGCAAAGATCAAAAGGAATCGTGCGACTTAATTTGCCATGCGCAGCAATTCGTCCACGCGCGCCCGACCCAGATCAATGCGGCAGGACGCGATGGCAATCCCGGTTCCAGACCCCCCGCCATACGACGCACCTACGGCGTCACACTGCATATCGCGATACGTGGTCCAAGCTTTTTGTGCGGCCTCAAGTGCGGGTTGCGCGGCCACGCGGCCTGTCACCTCATCCAACTCTGCCGCTGTCTGCATGGCAAAATCGTAACTGGCCTTCACTGCCATGTTTACGCGTTCTTCCATTTTCCCGACGCAAGACCCGATCTCAACCTGCGAACCTGCATCAGAGCATTCCAGGCTGGGGTCGGCCAACGCTGCGGATGAGAATAGCACTGCTATCAAGACGTAACGCATCATCGTTTCCACATGTGAACCCTTACATCAGGGCACAGTAGCACGTGTTTTCCCGGCGTCCCAATCGCAGTTCGGTCGCAAAGACCATGTCGATGCGACCGAAACAAGTACATTTCGCTTTCAGGGTTTCAGATCAGGCGAATACGTCAAACGCCCGGGGGAAGGATATCGCAATCCGCAGCGTCCAAGGTTTGTACGGGATCTTCCGGGCCACATTGTTCACCGGTCACAGGGTATGTTTCGGCGGTCTTTTCACACGCGCTCAGCAACATCGCGGCCATCATCAGCGCGGCAAGTGATTTGTTCAGCATTGGCAGGTTCCTTCTCAATTCCTGAACCGATTAGTTCAGAAAAAGCGGGTAGCCTGCCTTGATGCGGATCAAGTTCAGGATCGAACGTTGCGTCAAGGAAAAGACTGCATTGCACCTTTTCACGAAAAAGCCCCGCCGGATGACGGGGCCGCATGAACGTGAAGTGAGCGCTTAGTTGGTGCAGCGCTTCTCGGCGTCTTCGATCGCTGCGGTGAACCCCAGCAGCGAGAACGTGTCTTTGGTCTGAGTTCCGCGTTCCGAGCGGGCTGTCAGAACCGCCTCGGTGCCGCGCTTCATGGCTGCAACCACCTTAAGGTCTTCGCCTTCAGTTGCTGGCCAGGCCCATTCGCCCTCGGTGATCAGTTCAAACTCGGTCCCGTCGACGTTCAGATTGACCGTCGATCCAGGCGCAAAGGGATAGCCGCCGGTAAACGTGACCTGCCCTTTAACCTCGGCATTGGGGCGGAAGAACACAAACAGCAGAATATCGCTGCGGCGCACCGAAACCACTCGGCCGCCACGTGTGTTGACCGTTTCCCTTGGCGCAGAAACGCTCCAGCATTCCGTCGGATCGCTTTCGACAAAAACGCTCCAGTCGGTTTTTGCCGCAACCCTGTTGGTGCTGCTTGCCTGTTGGGCCGTTGCGGTTGTTGCCATCCCGGCCATGCACAAGCCCGCAACTGCGCGGACTAGTCTTGATCCCATTTGTCCAGCCTCCTAGCCCGACCCATACCCCAAACCGATCGGACGCGCCCGCGAACCCTTATGGTCCGTCTCTCGTATGTTGCGCATTCCGATAATTGCCGACATACACACACTAACGCAGGTTTCGCCACAGGCGAAAGGGCGATTGGCAGAAATTTGCGCATAATTTCGGAGGATAACATGACGCAGCCCGTGGCAATGACAGAACTGTGGCGCGGCTCGCTGCTGGAAAGCCTGCATCTGGGCCATGCAGTGATCTGTGACGACAGTGGCCAGATCGTAAAAAGCTGGGGCGATCCGCAGGCGGTTATCTATCCGCGGTCGTCTGCCAAGATGATCCAGGCTCTGCCGCTGCTCACCTCGGGTGCTTCAGCCAGATATGGGTTGAACAGCGAACATCTGGCGTTGGCCTGCGCGTCACATAGCGGTGCCGCGATTCACACTGAACGTGTGTCGGCGTGGCTGGATCATCTGGGTCTGGCCGAGCCTGACCTGCGCTGCGGCCCGCAAGAGCCGCAGGACATGGCCGCGCGGGATGGGTTGATCCTGGCCGATGATACGCCCTGCCAGATCCACAACAACTGCTCGGGCAAACATTGCGGGTTCCTTTCGGTGGCGCAGCATATGGGCGCCGGGCCGGAATACCTTGAAATCGATCACCCGGTTCAGCAGGCCTGCTTGGCGGCCTTCGAAGAAACCACGGGTGAAACCAGCCCGACCTATGGAATTGACGGGTGTTCCGCCCCGAATTTCGCAACAACACTTTCGGGTCTGGCGCGGTCGATGGCCTGGTTCGCCTCGGCGGCGGACCGATCTGACCGGGCCAGCGATGCCGCGCGCCAACTGACCGAGGCCATGCTCGCGCATCCTGAACTGGTTGCCGGCGAAACCCGGGCCTGTACCGAACTGATGCGCGCCATGAATGGTCGCGCTGCAATCAAAACCGGGGCCGAGGCGGTTTTTGTCGCCATCATCCCCGAGAAACGAATGGGCGTTGCGCTGAAAATCACTGATGGCACAACCCGCGCCAGCGAGTGCGCCATCGCTGCTATTCTGGTCAGCCTCGGTGTGCTGGAGGCCGATCACCCGGCCACCCGCAAGTTCATGAACGCCATTCAATACAGCCGCCGTGGGCTGGAATGCGGCGTGATCAGACCAGCACCGGGGTTTCCCGGCTAAGCCCGCTACATCTCGATTTCATGCACCTCGGCCACTTCGACCGAGCCCGAGCCATTGACGACCATTGGACAGCCTTTGGCCATTTCGGTCGCGGCATCGATGCTGTCGGCCCGAACCACAGTGAACCCCGAGGCGGGGTTGGCGCCGCCATTATCGGTAACGCCATTGTTGCTGACCGTATAGGACTGACCCACCGGGTTGCCGGGGATATCGAGCGAATCGCCAATGCCCTGAAACCAGGCACCCCATGCGGCCATGGTCGCCTCGATCTCGGCGGGGTCGGTTGGGGTTGTTCCCCCGTGATAGACAAACAAATATTGGGGCATATCGCTCCTCCCTTTTTGAAAACCTACGTGCACTGGGCCTGCAATTTGCGCAGGGACGAAGTCCAGCCCATCTCGTGATTGGCCGCGGCCTCGGCATCCGCGAGTTCGCGGTGATCCACGGTCAGTCGCGCCCCGGTTTGCGTCGCTGCAACGGAAAAGGTCACGTGGCTTTCCGCACCGCGCTTGTCTTGATCGTCATGCCAGGCCCAGGTGAAGCCAACTGACTTCGGCGGATCAACATGGGTCACGTGACCGGACACCTTGAACTGTTTGCCCTCATCGTTCTGCATGACCGAGAACCATGGTCCGGTTCGTGAAAAGTCCAGATCATGCTCGGGCGCGTGTACGCCTTCCGGCCCCCACCATCGCAACAGCTTTGCGCCGTCGCTGATCCAGGCAAACAGGGTTTCGGGGCTGACGGGAAATTCCCGTTCGAGTTTCAGGTCGGCCATGAATTCTCCTGTTCAAGAATGTCGCCCAAACGGTCGAGGCTGGCCTCCCAGAACTGCCGCTTGGAAATGGTCCATTCCGCAATCGCGCGCAGGCCATCGGGCTGGATTGAGTAAATCCGTTGAGTGCCGTTCACCCGTTGCCGCACTAGTCCAGCTTCCCGCAGAACCTTGAGATGACGAGAGATCGCGGCACCGGACATGCCCCGGCCTTCAATCAAATCACCGGCGGGCAGCTCACCCTTCTCCATCAGTTGTTCAACAATCGAAAAGCGGGTGGCGTCGGACAGGGCAGAAAAAGCGGTCAGAAGCGTGGTCATGGCCCCATAATTAACACATGAGTTAAATAAAGGGAAGCCTCGATCAGATCGAGACGAATTCCGCGCGAGTATAGCCCTGCAGGTAAAGCAGCGCCGTCAGATCACCATGGTTGACGCGAACCTCGCACTGCTCAGCGACCGACGGTTTGGCGTGCAGCGCGACGCCGGTTCCGGCGCGGCTCAGCATGCCCAGATCGTTGGCCCCGTCGCCCACCGCAATAACATCGGCCTCGGCCAGGCCCAGGCGGCTGGTGACCTGCTCCAGGGCTTCAATCTTGGCCTGACGCCCCAGGATGGGGTGCTGGACTTTTCCGGTCAGCTTGCCGTTTTCGAACAGCAGCGTATTGGCCCGGTTTTCGTCAAAGCCCAACACTTCAGCGACCCGTGCGGTGAAGGCGGTGAACCCGCCAGAGACCAGCGCTGCATAACCGCCATTTGTCCGCATCGTGCTCAACAAGGTCTTACCACCGGGCATCAGCGTAATGCGCTCATCCAGAACTTTATCTATGACGCCGACATCAAGACCTTTCAGCAGGCCGACCCGCTCCGTCAACGCGCCTTCGAAATCCAGTTCGCCGTTCATGGCCCGAGCCGTGATATCCTTGACCCGTTCGCCGACACCCGCCTCATCGGCCAGCTCGTCAATGCACTCCTGCTGGATCATGGTGCTGTCCATGTCCGCCAGCAGCATCCTTTTGCGCCGTCCTTCCGCCGGCTGGACGATCAGATCAACCCCCACCTGCTGCAAATCCGCCCAGACGTCCCAGCGATGTCCGGGCATCTCTGACAGCGGGAATTCCGCCGCCTCATCCGGGCTGAACCACAGAATATCGCCACCGCCCCACGCATTTCGCAACGACTCGACCAAAGCCAGGTCCAGCGTCCGTGTCTCGGGGCTGGTCAGCAGAGTGGCAATGTACATATTCGATCTCCTGCAAGCTCACCTGCGAAGAATCGCGGGTACAGTATTTCGGCCAGAGGCTGTTGCGAAAACACGCCCCGCTGGGTCAGGTCGTGCCCACCCGTCACCCGACAGGTGCCTTAAGTTCCACGCGTCCCTGATCCGTCAGCAACCAGCATCTTCGTCCTTCGAACACCGCAACACTCACACTTTTTCCATAGCCCGCGCCGCTGTCCAGATTGACCCGGTTTCCGTAATGGGTCGCCTTGTCCACCGGTGTGTGGCCATGCACAATCAGCTTTGAATACGGCTTCTTGTGCACGTGAAAGGCCTGCCTGATCCAAACCAGATCATTTTCGTTCTGATCGCTCAGCGACACGCCGGGGCGGACGCCGGCATGCACGAAAGCAACCTGTTGGGTCTGGTACATGGCAAGAAGATCACGCAGGAAATTCACATGCGACTTCGGAACAGCCGCACGGGCCATTGCGTGCAGGTCTTCAAGCCGGATGCGATCCTCGAACTCCACTCCGTAGCTGCGCAAGGTCTCGATGCCGCCAAGGCGCTCGTGCAGCCAGTGGTACCCGACCAGCAGATGGGGGTCGTGGCGGGGAACATCCTCCATGAACCAGGCAAACATGCGATCGTGATTGCCCAGCAGCGTGATCCAGTCCCGGCCTTCACCGCGGCCCGCAATGAGCCTTTCGATCACACCCCGGCTGTCCGGGCCGCGATCGACATAGTCCCCCAGAAACACGATGCGCGCATCCGGCCCGCCATCTCGCTCGACCAGTTGCATCGCCCGTTCAAACTCGGCCGCTTGCCCGTGCAGATCGCCGACTGCGTAAACTGGCATTGTCATTGGTATCCTCCGGTGACGACCTCAGGGAACGTTCTGGCGCAATTGACGACTTTCATAAAGCCGATACCCGCAAGGATGCACCTGCGGGTATCCGAGCGTCTCAGATTCTCAACAGGTGTCAGGCCACATCAAATTCCAGCGGCTTGATCTGCGTGAACAATCCGGTCTCCGCCAGTTTGGCCCGCGCCTCGGCCGGAACGGGTTCGTCCACATAGAGCAAGGCGATCGCCTCGCCGCCAGCTTCGGACCGGCCGAGCGTAAAGTTCGCGATGTTCACACCATGCTCTCCCATGGTCTGTCCCAGCGTACCGATGATGCCCGGAACGTCCTCGTTGGTGGTATAGAGCATGTGCGACCCGATCTCGGCATCGATGTTGATGCCCTTGATCTGGATGAATCGCGGCTTGCCGTCGCTGAACACGGTTCCGCCGATCGAGCGTTCGCGCTTTTCCGTGACGACAGTCACCTTGATATACCCGTCAAAAGCACCCGATTTGTCCTGATTGGTGGTCGAGATCTTGATACCACGCTCTTTGGCAACCACAGGTGCCGACACCATGTTCACCTCAGGGTTGAACTTCTTCATGATCCCAGCGATCACCGAACAGTTCAGCGCCGCCAGGTTCATTTCCGCCGCGACACCATCGTAAAGGATGTTGATCGCTTTGATCGGTTCATCCGTCATCTGGCCAATGAAGCTGCCCAAATGACCCGCCAGCTTGATCCACGGTCCCATGATCTTGGCCTCTTCGGCGGTGACGCTGGGCATGTTCAGCGCGTTCTCGACCGCACCTGTCAGCAGGTAGTTCGAGATCTGCTCGGCCACCTGAAGCGCGACGTTTTCCTGAGCCTCTGTCGTCGCCGCCCCAAGGTGCGGTGTGCAGACCACGTTGGGCAGGTTGAACAATGGATTGTCTTTCGCAGGCTCGGCACTGAACACATCGAACGCGGCCCCGGCGACGTGACCCGACTGCAGCATTTCGGCCAGCGCCTCTTCGTCGACCAGACCACCTCGGGCACAGTTGATGATGCGTACCCCCTTCTTGGTCTTGGCCAGATTCTCGCGGCTCAGGATATTGCGTGTCTGGTCGGTCAGCGGCACGTGCAGAGTAATGAAATCCGCGCGGGCCAGCAGCTGATCCAGGTCGACCTTTTCGACTCCTATCGCGTCGGCTTTTTCCTCGCTCAGATAGGGGTCATAAGCGATGACCTTCATTTTCAACCCATGCGCGCGCTCGCAGACGATGCCGCCGATATTGCCCGCACCGATTACGCCCAGGGTCTTGTTGGTCAGCTCGATCCCCATGAACTTGGACTTTTCCCACTTGCCCGCATGGGTCGAGGTGCTGGCCTCGGGAATTTGCCGTGCCACGGCGAACATCATCGCAATCGCATGTTCTGCGGTGGTGATCATGTTGCCGAAAGGCGTGTTCATCACGATCACGCCCATTTTCGAGGCCGCTTCCTTGTCGATATTGTCGGTCCCGATCCCGGCGCGGCCGATGACTTTCAGCTTGTCCGCCTTCTCCAGAATTGTCGGTGTGACCTTGGTGGCCGACCGGATGGCAAGACCGTCATATTGGCCAATCACCTCGGCCAGTTTGTCTTTGTCCTTGCCCAGGTCAGGCATGAAATCCACGTCGATGCCGCGATCACGGAAGATCTGCACGGCGGTTTCGCTGAGTTTGTCAGAGACGAGTACTTTGGGAGCCATATTCTCTGGTCCTTGAATTGTATGGGATGTCCGGGCCGGATGTGGCCCGGTGAATAAGATCAGGCGGCCTCAGATTGCGCCGCGATTTCAGCCTCGAAGGCCCATGCCAGCCAAGGCAGCATCGCCTCGATATCCGAGGTTTCAACCGTGCCGCCGCACCAGATGCGCAGGCCCGCAGGCGCGTCGCGATAGGCCCCGATGTCCAGCGCCATATTCTCGGCCTCGAGCCGCTTGGCCACAGCCTTAGCGAAACCCGCTCCGTCCTGAATGCGCGCGTCGGTGAATTTTAGACAGACCGAAGTATTCGACTGCGTCGCCGCGTCCTCGGCCAGATTGGCAATCCAGTCATTCTGTTTGCAGAACGCGTGCACCGCACCGGCATTGGCATCCGCACGGGCCATCAGCCCCTGCAACCCGCCGACCGAGCGCGCCCAGTCCAGCGCGAACAGGTAATCCTCGACCGCCAGCATGGACGGCGTGTTGATCGTGGCACCGGTAAAGATGCCCTCGATCAACTTGCCACCTTTGGTCAGGCGGAAAATCTTGGGCAGAGGCCAAGCCGGTGTGTAGTTTTCTAGCCGCTCCACAGCGCGAGGGCTCAGGATCAGCATGCCGTGCGCCGCCTCACCGCCCAGCACTTTCTGCCAGCTGAAGGTGGTCACATCCAGCTTGTCCCACGGCAGGTCCATCGCGAAAGCTGCCGAGGTCGCGTCGCAGATCGTCAGGCCCTGACGGTCATCAGCAATCCAGTCGCCATTCGGAACCCGCACACCCGAAGTCGTGCCGTTCCAAGTGAACACCACATCATTGGCAAAATCGACCGTCGCCAGATCAACAATCTGACCATATTCCGCAGTCTTGACCTCGGCGGCGATCTTCAGCTGCTTGACCACATCTGTCACCCAACCCGCGCCAAAGCTCTCCCATGCCAGCATCTCGACCTTGCGTTCGCCCAGCAGCGACCAGAGCGCCATCTCAACCGCGCCGGTGTCCGAAGCGGGAACGATGCCGATCTTGTAATCGGCGGGAATACCCAGAATTTCGCGCGTGCCCTCAATGGCCGCCTTGAGCTTGTCCTTGCCGACAGCGGCCCGGTGCGACCGACCGAGTGCGGCGTCGGCCAGCTTGTTCAGTTGGAATGTAGGGGGTTTGGCGCAGGGGCCCGAAGAAAAACGCGGGTTCGCCGGCCGCAGTTCGGGTTTGCGCACGGCGTCTTGCGGCGCCGGTTGTTCGATAGTCATCTGTATTACCCTTCCAGATACACGCCCCTCGTTGGGGAGGGGTGTCCCACGGACAGAGGTATGGTCAGTTTGCACCCGCAGCAAGCAGAAAAGACGCTTCGTTGGGTGAAAACGACATCTGAAAATGGCACAATTTGGAACGCAGGTTTCCGATTGGCGAAAAACCCCGCCATTTTGCTGGCGGGGTTTTATCTTTCACTCAGCGGCTTCTTCGTATTCTGACATTGGAGGGCATGTGCAGATGAGGTTTCTGTC